>NZ_LWLN01000002.1:0-300000 GCF_001953745.1 Natrinema saccharevitans | reverse complement strand
ATGATGTCACGGCCGGCGTGTTTGGCCTTCGTCACCGCGATGGAACTGGCGCGGTCTTTGAAACAGCCAGTCGGATTGCGCCCGTCGTCTTTGACGAGCGTCTCGACGCCGAGTTCCTCGCTCAGGTTCGGTGCGTCGAACAGGTCCGTCCCACCTTCGTTGAGTGTCACGACCTCCGCGTCGTCGTCGACCGGCAGGAATGCCTCGTACTTCCACTGGCTCTGAATGTTTCCGTCGAGGTCGGCGTCGAAGTTGTCGTCGATGACGTCGTAATCGTACTTGACCTCGAGAATGCCTTTGACGCCCTCGTGTTCCGGACAGGTATAAGTAATCTGATCGGGATCGTACTCCCTCTCGCAAATCGTACACTCTAACGTAGTGACATGGTCCATTGCCATACGAGATGTCAAGCAAGGCACCCACTAAAAGACACCGCACACCATTCAAAACGGCTGTCGCTGACAATGTGCCCCGTTTTCGAAACACAACAGAGCAATCGCAGTCTCCGGCTGACACACGATTCCCAAACCCGTCACAAATGTCTCGCAGAGTCGTCTAGTAATCGGCTAGGGGCACATTTATCGTTGCGGCTGTACGTCTTCGTTTCATGTCCGACGCGTTTCGAGCGGGGGTCACTGGACCCGCCGGTCGAATGGAATACAGCCACCGTCCAGACACGACGCAATCGTTCGAGAACGCGCTCGAAAAGGCCCGTAACGGAGAGCGATTGACCGTCGACGACGGAGTCGAACTGCTCACCACGGGGACGGAAAGCCCCGAAATCGACCAGGGGCGCAAGGAGGAAGTGCTCCGGATCGCCGACTACCGACGCGCGGAGACGGTCGGTGAGGCGGTGACGTTCGTGGCCAATCTCAACAATAACGTGACGACGGCGTGTAACACGGGGTGTCAATTCTGCAACTTCAAGGACACCGCCAGCAAATTCGAAACGGAATATACCGAAGATCACGGGGGCTTCACGAAGACGCCGGAAGAATCTCGTGAGATCGTGCGAGACGCCGTCGAGCGAGGTATCTACGAAGTCTGTTCCGTGAGCGGTCTTCATCCGGCATTCGCGCTCGACGATGAACACCGGGAACGACTGGAGGTGTGCGACCGTAACGACCTCGATTACAAGCCCCCCGCCGCATATACCGATGATCCCGGGACGTACTGCGACCAGATGGAGGCGATGAGCGTCGACGGCGTCCACGTCCATTCGATGACGCCGGAAGAAGCCTACCACGCACGGCGCGGTACCGACTGGGAGTACGAGGAGGTGTATCGTCGTCTCAGAGACGCCGGCCTGGACTCCGTTCCAGGGACTGCCGCGGAGATCCTCGTGGACGAAGTTCGCGAGGTGATTTGCCCCGGGAAGATCGGAACCGAGGAGTGGATCGAAGCGATGGAAGCAGCTGCCACGGTCGGTCTCCCGATGACGGCCACGATCATGTACGGCCACGTCGAAAACGAAATGCATCGAGTCCAGCATCTCGACGTCATTCGAGACCTACAGGACAGGACAGGGAACATCACCGAATTCGTGCCGTTGTCGTTCGTGCACGAACAGACCCCACTTGCCGAACACGGCGTCGTCGAGTCGGGTGCCAGCACCGACGAGGACGAACTCATGATCGCCGTCTCGCGCCTGTTTCTCGATAACATCGAGAACATCCAATCGTCGTGGGTGAAATACGGCGACGCTCAGGGGTTGAAAATGCTCAACTGCGGAGCGAACGATTTCATGGGAACGATCCTCTCCGAAGAGATCACCAAGCGAGCCGGTGGCAGTTACGGCCAGTTCCGTTCGTTCGAAGAGTACTGCGACATGCTCTCGGCGATCGGACGACCGCCGGTCGAACGCTCGTCGGACTACGAACAGCGCCGTCGCATCGACGTCGGGTCGGACCGAATCGGCCCCCGCCTCGGACCTGCCGCCGACGGGACGCCGCTCATCAAGTAACTCCTCGACGATCTTCGCGTCATACGGCTATTGCGTCCGGCGCCACACACCGAACGGACGAGCCACACTGACGGCACACTCATGCCACACTCGACGTGGCGACAGTGCTTTTATACTGTAATCGATCGATGGTTCGGTGGACGCTAGCATAGTCTACTACCGTCGGCACGGACGCCGATGAGAGTAGACGGAGAGCTAGCAGCGAGTTACAACCATGTACGGAAGACGCTTGGCGACAATAGAGGAGATCATCGCGCTCGTCAGCCCGGACAGCGAGGACGAACTATCGACGCTCGAAACGTGGGCGGCCGATCACGAGATACCTGTCCACGCGGTCGAGGTAGGCGACGACATCGACGACGTATACACCCCAGAACGCGAGTACTTGGGTGTCACTCTCGGCGGTGACGGGACGTACCTCGAGGGCGTCCGGCAATTCAGTCCGAGGCAGGTCCCGATTCTCGGGATCAACGCCGGAACCCTCGCGTTCCTCGCGAGTATCTCCCCGGACGACCTCACGGACGCTCTCGACGAAACCGTTCGGGGCGGTGCGACGGTCGATCGCCGCCAGCAGTTACACGTCGAGGGCAACGGAGTCGACTGTACCGGTATCAACGACGTCATGATCGAACACGAGCCGCCGGAGAACCCCGTCGACAGGAAGATCACCGAGCTGGAGGTGTTCGCGGACGGCGAGTTCGTCGGTGAGTACGAAGGGAGCGGGCTCGCAGTGTCGACGCCGACGGGTTCGACGGGCGTCTCACTGTCCGCCGGCGGCCCCGTCCACTACCCGATGAACAACTCGTCGTTACAGATCGTGCCGCTGCACACCCATCGGATGGGTACCCGCCCGCTCATCGTCGATGCCGACACCACCATCGAAGTCGTCTCGGAGGGGTCCGCAAACCTCCTCGTGGACGGTGGACGCGCGCAGACTCGTCTCGAGGAGGGCGATACGATCACGATCAGCGGAGCCGACACGTCGGCACTCGTCGTCAACACGAGTTACGACGACGATTTCTTCACGTCTATCTCCGAGAAACTCGGCTGGAGCGTCCGCGAAGACAGACACGATCACGGTGATACCGACAGGGCGGTCGAGACCTCAGAAGCGGAAGACGTCGTCCGCCGGGCCAAGCAGGTAGCGGAGGACGCTTCGAAGGCGGCCGGTGAGGCGCTCAGAGAACTCCACGGACAGACGGAGTCTGTCGAGTATAAATCCGATAAATCGGACATCGTCACCGAGGCAGACTACAAAGCGGACAACATCATCACGACCGTCATCGAAAACGAGTTCCCTACCCACGGGATCCGGTCGGAAGAGAGCGACGAACAAGTCGGGACGAGCGAGTACACCTGGTTGATCGATCCGCTCGACGGCACGGGGAACTTCGCACACGGAAACCCGAACTACTCGATCTCCATCGCGCTTCTCGAGGACGAGGAACCCGTCATGGGCGTCGTCTACGCGCCGGAGACGGACGAAATGTTCACCGCGATCGAAGGTGAAGGAGCGACGCTGGACGGCCTTCCGATTTCGACGACCGATCGAACGTCGCTGGACGAGTGTATGCTCCTCTCCGGATACGATCCGAACGGGACGTTCCTCTCGCACTGCTATCAGGAGACCCGCGGTGTTCGCAGTATCGGTTCGGCTGCGCTGAACCTTTGCTTCCTGGCGGCCGGAAGCGCTGACGCGGTGTGGGAGTTTGACACGTATCCGTGGGACGTCGCTGCTGGGGTAGTTATCGCCCGCGAAGCCGGCGCCACGATCACGAACGCGGACGGGGAGCAGTACGACCCGATCGCGGCCCACGAGACGCGGAACGAACTCGTCGGATCGAACGGACCGGTCCACGAGGACCTGCTCAGTCATCTCGACGACGAACAGGAACTGCAAGCTACGCAACAGACCAGCGCAGACTGACGTACTGCGTCACGTTATACCTGCCTGCGGCGTTACCGTCCCCCTCTCGTTTCGTATACATCACACAGTTGATATTTTCGCCCGTTCAAGCGGTGAGCTACGGCCGTGAGAGGAACTCACCCCGGCCGGGCGAAGATCGGACCTCGTGATCGCTGGCGATAACGTCGCCGTTTGCAATGACCGTGTCGACACGTGCACTCCACTCGCGACCCTCGTACGGCGTCCAGCCGCCGACGTACTGTAGGTCGTCGGCCGAAACCGTGTACTGGTCTTCACGAACGAGGACGATGTCCGCGTCGGCCCCTTCTTGAAGCGATCCCTTCCGCGGATAGATACCGGCCTCGCGTGCCGGCCGCGAACAGACGAGTTCGTGAAGTCGCGTCCAAGAGAGACGGTCCTCGTGAACGCCGGCACTGACGAGGAACTCGAGCATCGTTTCGATGCTGGGCAGTCCGGCGTAAGGCTCCCAGATATTCTCCCAGCCGTGCTCTCGGTCTTCCCGATTGGTCGGGAAGTGTTCGCTGGCGACGAGATCGATCGTTCCGTCGCGGACGGCGTCCCAGAGCCGATCGACCTCTTCTGGCGATTTGAGGCTCGGATTGACCTTCAGGAACGGTCCCTTCTCGTCGACGTCTTCCGCCGAGAACGCGAGGTAATGCGGACAGGTCTCGAGGGTCACCGGCACGTTCGATCGAGATTTGAATCGGCCGCCTTCGCGCGCCCCGCTCCCGCTAGAGACGTGGACGACGTGCAGGGGACACTCAGCGTACTCGGCGAACCAACCCATCCGATTGATGGCGTCGAGTTCCGCTTCGAGCGGGCGGGACTCCATGTACACGTCCGGTGTGCCTTCGTCTATCGACGCTCGAGCGTGGTCGAGGATGCCCTGCGTTTCGCAGTGAACGCGGACTTTCCCGCCGGCGTTTCCGACGGCGTCCATCAGGGATACGATCGTCTCGTCGGATGCGAGGTACGGCTCGGCAGTGAACGTCTTGAAATCGCGCGTCCCCTCCGCCATGATCCCCTCGACGTCGATGTCCGCCTCTTCGACGTTCCCCGCGACCAGTCCGAAGTCGATATGTGCGAGTTCGGCGCATTCGTCTCTCTTCTTCCGGAACGCGTCCGGCGATGTGATCGGGCTCTGTGTCGGGAGTTCGACGACGGTCGTCACCCCGCCGGCCGCGGCACTCGCCGTCTGTGACGCGAAGTCGATATCCGTCGGAAACAGGTCCGGATCGTGCAGATGGTTGTGGATATCCACGACGCCCGGAAGGGCGATCTTTCCCGCGGCGTCGATCACGTCAGTCGCGTCGCCGTATTCGCTCGCGACATCCGGGCCGACTGCCCGTATCTGGCCGTCGTCGATGGCGATAGATCCCTCCCGAACGCCGGTCGCACTGACGATACGCGCGTCTTCGATGAGCCGATCAGTCATGAACAAAACCGTATCGCGAACGACCAAAACAGTTAGCGATACGGTAATTATTTTGTCATATTTCGGGCGTAACGTCTCGGCTAACGCAGCCACGTAGCGACCTCGCCTGTGGCACCGATGTGGCGCCATCTGTGAAACGTCGGCGACATCGACCAGAGGTACCTTTTTGTAGAACGACAGTATCTGCCATGGTGTGATACTGAACGCAGGCACGCTCATCACCATGAACGATGAGCGCGAGGTCAGAGAAGAGGTCCACGTCGTCGTCGAGGACGGCGAAATCATCGACATCGCCGACGGATACGAGTCCGCCGAAGAGACGATCGACGCTCGCGACGAGGTCGTTATTCCCGGCCTGGTGAACTGCCACACGCACATGTACGCGCTTCCGATTCGCGGCGCCCCGCTGACCGCGTCCCCGGAGAGTTTCTACGAAGCGCTCGTCGACATCTGGTGGGAAGTCGACGAAGCGTTCACGATGCGTGACGCCCGATTCTCCGCCCTCGGCTCGGCTGCCGAGATGGTCGAAGGTGGCGTGACGGCGTTCTGTGACAACTACTCCGGGCCGAACACGCTTCCCGGCGCGCTCGACGCCGTCGCCGACGGCGTCTCCCAGACGCCGATCCGCAGCATGATTTCGTTCGAGACGACCGCGCGGCACTCCGAAGCGGAAGCCCTCGAGGGGATCGACGAGAACCAGCGGTACATTCAGGAGGTGGAGGACGAGTACGACGATATCACCGGCCACTACTGCCTCCACACCCTGTTTACGAACACGGAGGACGTCGTCGACGAGTGCGTCGAGCGTGCGATTCAGGACGATCGACCGATCCAGATCCATCTCGAGGAAGGACTGGTCGACGTCCACGAGTCGATCAAGGAGTACGGCGAGCGACCCGTACCAGCGCTCGACTCGATGGGGTTCTTCGAGGCGGACGTCATCGCCGCCCACTGCGTCCACTCCACGGAACGAGAACTCGAGATTCTGGCCGAAAACGACGTTAAGGTCGCGCACAACCCGTACTCGAACATCAACAACGCGGTCGGCATCGCCGACGTCGAGACGATGGAAGAACTCGACATGACGATCGGCATCGGGGACGACGGCTGGGATCCCGACATGTTCGAAACGATGCGGTCGGCCGTCGGCATCCACAAACTGAAGAAGAACGACCCGAGCGGCTTCGACATGGCGAAAGCCCTCGAGTGGGCGACTATCGGCAGCGCGGAAGTTCTCGGAATGGAAGACCGAATCGGTAGCATCGAAGTCGGGAAACGCGGCGACTTCGTCACACTCGACCTCGGTCCGAACCCTGTGCTCCCGGAAAGTGCTCCCTATTACGTCGTCAGTGCCGCAAGCAGAGCTGACGTGACGCGGACCGTCATCGATGGAAAAATCGCGTACAGTCCAGACCAGGGAATCAGTGGCGTCGACGAGGCTGAACTGGAGTCCGTCGGTGAGGCGAGCGCCGAACTCTGGGACCGGCTCTGAACTGGTAGTACCGACTATCTGCCAGCGGTGTACTTCTTCGCTGCCGATAAAAGACGTTTTACCAACTATAATTAACGGACTAATCTTGTTAACTATCTAACCGCGCACCCTCCGTCAGCAGCCATTAACAGACTTAGTATGTTAACTAAGTCCTCACCAGTCAAACAGGTAAGCGCAGAGGAGGTACGGCACGTACACGCTTCGTCAAGATTTATCACTGGTGGTCGAGTAAGAATATGTAATGCCAACTGATCCCGGTTGCAAAGTGGATGCTGCCGTCGAACGGTACGGTTTGGAATCCGCCGATCCGAGGTACGAATCGATCGATGAGGGACTCCTCGCCCGGTGGAAAGGGCTAGATGACCGGGCACCGATGGGGTACCGATCGCTCACGGAGTGGTTCAACAAACGCCTCCTCAAACAGGTGTACGATGAGCACGGTCGCGATTCGCTGGGGGCTCGCGTCGATAGCGATTACGAGGCGCTACGCAGTGACGGCGAACTAGTCCGTGAGGAAATGATCGAGAGCCTCTCGGCAGACGGAATCGACGGCGATCAGGTTCTCGAGGACATGGTATCGTACGGGACGATGAGAAACCACCTACAGGAGTGTCTCGGCGGGGACAAATCGCCACAGACTGCCGAGACGGAGTGGGAGCGCGAGAGCATCGAAGTAGCTCGTGAGGTCACGAGGGAGAAAGCCGAACGTGCACTATCGTCTCTGGAGTCGAAAGGGCAGATCGAAGGCGTCGAATCGTCATCCATTGCGGTTCAAATCCAACTCAGTTGCGAATCCTGTCCGACTCGTATCCCGTTCGAAGTAGCGGTTGAGCAGGGCTACGTCTGCGAAAAGCACGACAAAACGCACGCCACCTCTCACTGATCATGACTTGGAATATCGAAATCGAAAACATCGCTGGAATACTCGACGGAAAGACGACCATCGAACCGGGGTTGAACGCTGTTAGAGGCTCGAACTGGCAGGGAAAATCGAGCTTCATCGAGGCCATCAAGACTGCACTCGGAACGTCGACGGAACTGACCGAAAACAAGGATAGCGGCCGGGTGAAGCTCCAGACACCCGACCGTGATATCACGGTCACTCTCGCCCGCGAGAACGGAACCGTCCGGCGGAGCGGTACCCCGTACCTCGAAAACGAGTACGACGTCATTCGAACGGAGCTGTTCGCCTGTCTCGACGAGCGGAACGAGGTCCGCAGTGCCGTTCGCCAGGGAGAGAACTTGGAGGAGGTTCTCATGCGCCCGCTCGATTTTCAGAATATCGACGAACAAATTGCCGATCTGAAACGCGAACGCGAACAGATACAGTCGGAGCTCTCACAGGCGAGAGAGGCGAAAAAACGCCTACCCGGCGTACAGGAACAAGTCACCCAACTCGAGAAAGAGATCGAGGAGTTACGCGAAAAGCGCGACGAAATCACCGCCAGCGACTCTGAGGAGGGAACTAACGAAGACGAGGACGCGTCACCACAGCAACGGTTAAGTGACGTCCAGACGGAACTGAATCAGGCCGAAAACCAGATCGATAGACTGGAACGGACCATCGAACGGACCGAAGACCGTCTCCAGCAGCGCAGATCGGAGCTCGAGTCGCTCGAAATTCCAGAGGACGATGATATCGAGGGGAAACTTGCAACTGCCCGAGACAAACTGCAACAAATCGAACGGGACTCCGAGGTACTGCAGTCAGTGTACTCCGCGAACGAGATGGTTCTAAAGGAAAATCGACTCGATCTCTTGACGGAGGTCGAGCGCGAATTAACGGAAGACAACGTGGTTTGTTGGACCTGCGGGAACGAGGCCCAGCGTGAGGAGATGGAGGAACGGCTCGACCAGCTTGGTGACAAAATCACGGATCTGCGGGCACAGAAAGAGCAGTATCACGATAGAGTACAGGAACTCGAAGCCCGCCGCGAAGAGATCGATCAGGCGGAGCGTCGAAAGCGTGATCTGGAAAGTGAGATAACGGAACTGGAGGACACGCTCGCCGATCGGCGTCAGAGTCTCGACGAAGCGGAGGAACGGTACCGAGACGCCCAAGAAGAGGTCGAAGAGCTCTCAGACGCCGTCGACGAGACCGTCGAAGCGATCTCCGACGTTGAAAGCAAAATAAAGTATCGTGAAGCAGAACTGAACGACGTCAGAGACGAGCTATCCCAACTCGAAACTCGGGCCGAACAAGTCGAGACGCTCGAGGCCGAGAGCGAAGAAATTCGGTCCGAGATCGAAGAACTCCGGAATCGCAAAGACAGGATCAAACACCGCGCTCGAGAGGCGTTCGACGAAGCGATGGATGAAATTCTTTCCCGGTTTGGAACGGGGTTCGAAACCGCCCGTCTCACCGCCGACTTCGATCTGGTCGTCGCTCGTGACGGCCGAGAAGCCAGTCTCGATGCCCTCAGTGAGGGCGAACTCGAACTTATCGGCTTCGTCGCAGCGCTCGCAGGCTACGAATCGTTCGACGTCGACGAGGCGGTGCCGCTTCTGCTCGTCGACGGTCTCGGCGGGCTAGCGGACGACAACCTGCATACTCTAGTCGAGTACCTTCACGAACGAACGGAGTACCTCGTGTTCACCGCATATCCGGAGTACACGGCTTTCGAGGGCCGTGAGATAGACCCCAGCAATTGGGCGGTCGCGACAAACAGGCAGGCCATCACTGACTGAGTGACCGTTTCGTCTCCCACCATTGCGGTTCGTTCCGTCACAACTGTTTTGTCCGGACGCAGTGACACGAGGGATGATGGACACTGCGAACGATTCCGCGGGGTCGAGGCTGCAGTTCGGCGAAGATGAAATCCGGATCCGAGCAAACGAGATCGAGGAACTGCTCTCTGTTTCCGCGGACGACGTCACCGCGCCGGAGACGTTGTCCGTCGCGAGAAACGTATTTTTGCCTCTGACGACGGCATGCCGGTACACCTGTACGTACTGCTCATTTTTCGATCCACCGGGCGAAGCCTCGCTAATGTCTATGGATGAGATCCGAACGGTGCTTCGTCAGGGCGTCCAAGCCGGCTGCACGGAAGCTCTGTTTACGTTCGGGATAAACCGGACGATCGGTAACCGAGATCCACCACCAACTCGACGAATGGGGATACGGATCCGTCCACGAGTTTCTCCACCGGGCTTGCGAAGTCGCGTTGGAGGAAGGCATCCTCCCCCACAGCAATCCCGGTGATCTCACCTACGATGAGATGGAGTATCTCGCATCGGTCAATGCGAGCATGGGCGTTATGTTAGAGACGACCGCTACTGTCGACGCTCACGCGGGGAAGCGACAGAAGACCCCGGAACAGCGTCTCCGAACTATTCAGGTTGCCGGTGAGTTCGCCGTCCCGTTCACGACGGGTATTCTCGTCGGACTCGGTGAGACGTGGCGCGATCGTGCAGAGAGTATTCTCGCGATCAAAGCGCTCCACGAGCGGTACGGTCACATTCAGGAAGTGATCGTACAGAACGTGGTCCCAAACGAGCGATCCGAGTTCGAGTCCCCATCGATCGATACCATGCGCCGTGTGACAGCGATGGCGAGATACGGGTTGCCGGATGCGATCGAACTCCAAGTACCACCGAACCTCTTCTCGGTCGATGACCTCCTCGACTGCGGCATCGGTGATTTCGGCGGCGTGTCTCCGATCACGCAAGACCGTATCAACCCGAATTTCTCGTGGCCAGAACTGCGGCGACTCGAGAAGCTAGCAGATGACGCGGGGAAGTGTGTAACTGAACGGCTCTCGGTCTACGAACGCTATGTCGACCAAGAGCGAGAGATTCACGGGCCACAGCGTCTTGACCGATCGTGGGTGGCGAAACGAGTCCGAAAGACCATTCGATCGAACGACCACCTCGCCAGACTGACCTCGTCGATTGATTCACAGAGGTGAACCACCTCTCCTCGACTTCGGCACACTGCTTCTTATCGATCACCCCTCTCTGTACCGCGAGTTCGCAGATTCTCCGGTAATAATATCCGGCACGTGAACCCAATAATAGTGCCATGTAGAACCATACCACATGGGAGTTAGTGACGCATTTGGGGAACTAACTGCGGTACTCGAGTACCTAGAAACGACCGATGCCGAGGTCAAGAACGTCGAAATCGGTGAACAGGTGATCCACGAACGTGATGAAATAACCGCGAACCTGACTGTCGGGGTGCCTGTCCTCGCCGATATCGAGTTTCACGATGGGATCTCGGTCCAAGGGGACAACATCGACCTCGAGGACCGATACGCGAACATCGACCTCTTGATAACGCTATCGGTCGAGGGGTCTCAGAAAGCCCATAGTGCTTCACCGACCAGCGTCGGCTCGCCTTCGGACGGGACTCGTTCGAACACTGTTCCAGCATACAAAGACCCGGATGCGTTACGGAACGTTTACGAACGGTACGATACCTTCCCCGAGATGACCGAGGCGCTGGGTGTCGATGTCACTTCGGAGACGGTCCGACGATACATGGTCGAATACGACATCCACGACCCCAGCGATACCAAACAGATGCGAAACCATACGAACCCCAATCGGAGTGAGCCAGATCCATCGAGAGAAGAAGCCAGAGAGACAAGCGGGTCTGATAAGCCGAACGCGGCTACCTCTGAGACTACCGCATCGTTCGACGAAGATCGGTCAGCGGAGTCAGTTGAAGACGACGCTCCAGAGGCAGCTATTAAAACCGATAACTCGGACGCTCCGACCAGTACCAACGGGAACGGCACCAGCGAAAGCAGCCGTGATACCGCTCCCGAAGGCGGAATCGACGATTCGACCCCATCCGAGATAGACGATACGTCCGTAGCCGATCTCCTCGCCGAGACGAACAGCGAAGGTAGCGATGACTCGCTCATCGCCGACGGACACGGTATTCCCAAGGGCTTGACCGTCAGTGAACTCACAACGATCGTCAACGAGTCGATCACAGTCCACGAGGTCAAAACTAAATTGGGCGTCAATCAGGACCTCGCCCGACGACTCCTGAAAGAAACTGCGCTGATAGACCTCGTCACACAGCGTCTCGGTGCCGAACAGATCACCGTATCTCCGGAGGAAGTACGGCGACGAATCGCTCTGACCGATCAGGACACCCCGCAGTAAACCCGTAGTGCCCGACGGACGTTGCCGCGGGCCCGACAGTCGGTCGTGTTGCATTCCATGCGAGTAGAGGCGTGTAAGTGAGCTAGTGAATCGTCTCGTCTATATCTCTGCTGAGAGGACCGTATCGCCTCCAGCATTTATTTTGCTAAATAGATAGTCGAATATATAGGAAACGTTATTTGGATAGGGGAAGAGTTCACACACAATGGCAACGATCAGGGTTCGAGATTGGACGAAAGAACAGATCGAAGAGATTCTCGAGGAAGAGTCTCATTCCTCACACGATTCGGTGATCAAAGCGCTGTTGAAAGACCGGGAACTAGCCAAGTTTGCTGGGCAAGACGTCGAAACCGAAGAGAGCACATCGAACGCAGATCAGCAGTTGCCCGAAGACAAAGCTTTCGACGAGCTCACGGTCCTCAGTGAAATGTACCGGGCAGACAACGACGTTCTTTTCCTCTGGTGTCCGAACTGTGGCAAGGAGCTCGCTCATCTCACTCTAGAAACCTCGGTAGATATCTCTATCTTCGAAATGGAGTGCCAGCGATGTCTCAATCACCTCGACCAGCATGCGATCATCGCGATCGAGATCGGCTATCCGATCGAAGAGAAACTCGTTGAAGATAACCTCCAAGCTGATTTGAAGGAGTGTACTATCGACTATTGGGACCGCCATCTCGAACAGTCGACCGAAAACACCGTCACTGAGGAGAGTGGTATCGAACAGTTGGTCTGGCAGTTCGATCAGTACGTTCGGAACTTCCAGTGGGACTGGCCCGATGACGTTCCAGTCGTCGGTTTCGAAGTCGGAGACACGCTCCACAACGGAGTGGATGATGAACTGATCGAGGTTATCGAACCGGTCACCGAAAACCGGAACGCACTCGATTCCTTCGAAGTAAAGCGGTATCCCGAGGGGACGGATCCGGACGAGGGCAGAACTGAAATTATGGATAGTAATACGATCGCTAACCTCATTATAAATCGGAGGCTGTACCTCGTCGAAGGTGAATAACAAAGACAGTGAATTGTTTCGCTGAACGGGGCTCGTTTTCCGGTCGGTCATCCACAGACAATCGCGGTCGCCAGATAGTTTATCCCGTATTTTTCATCCCGGCAGCGATTCCTTTGACCGTCAGCCGTAACGTCCGTTCCTCGATGTTCATCCGATCAGTCTGGTCGAGTAGATACACCTGTAGTATATTCAGTGGGTCGACGTACGGATTTCGGAATTCTAAATTCTCACTGAGCCAGTCGCGAGTGTGGAGGCGTTCGCGCTGGCCGATCTCGGTAGTCAGTTCGGTCGCCCGCTGGTACTCGGCGCCCAGCCGTGAGAAAAACCTATCGCGAAGGGCCGGTTCGGCCATCTCCGCGTAGCACTCGGCGATTTCGAGGTCGGTCCGCGACAACGAGAGCGCGGCATTGTCGAGGGTCGTTCGGAAGAACGGCCACTGCTCGTACATGGTCTGGAGCGTCTCGATCGACCCGCAGTCGTGCAGATACGTGTCGATTCCCGTCGCAAGAGCGTACCAGCCCGGCAGGATACATCGCGACTGGGTCCACGAGAACACCCACGGAATCGCCCGCAGGTCCTCGACCGTGCGCTCGCCGCTGCGGGAGGCCGGCCGCGAGCCCAGATCAAGATCCTCGATGACGGTGATCGGCGTCGCCTGCTCGAAGTAGCGGACGAACCCGTCGCTCTCGAGGAAGTCCCGGTACTCCCGGCGGGCGGCGTCGGCCATCGTCTCCATGGCCTCGACCCACTCCTCGCGGACCTCCTCTTCGGGCTGGTCGATCGCCTGCTTGCGCGCTCGCAGTTGGGCGTTGAGCATCTGCTCGATGTTTCGCTCGGCGATGCGGGGGGTGGCGTACTTCTCGGCGATGGCCTCGCCCTGCTCGGTGAACTTGACCTGGCCCGTCACCGTGCTGTTCGGCAGCGCCAGCAGCGCCTCGTTCATCGGGCCGCCGCCCCGCGAAATCGAGCCGCCGCGGCCGTGAAACAGCCGCATCGTCACGTCGTGATCGTCGCAGATCTCGCCCAGCCGGCGCTGGTTCTTGTACAGCAACCAGTTGGCCGCGAGGAAACCGTTCTCCTTGTTCGAATCCGAGTACCCCAGCATGATCTCCTGGGTCCGGCCCCGCGCTTCGAGGGCTTGGGCGTAGACCTCGTTCTCGAACAGCGTGCCCATGATCCGACGTGCGCCCGAGAGGGCGTACTCCGTCTCCAAGAGCGGGACGATGTCGATCCCCGAATGCTCGGGCAGGGAGACGACGCCGGCCTGGTCCGCCAAAAAGAGCACCTCGAGGACGTAGCTCGGCTCCTCGGTCATCGAGATACAGTAGGTGTCGATCGCCTCGACGCCGTACTCGGTCTGCCACGCCGCGAAGTTGTCGAACAACTCGAGGACCCGCGCCGAGTCTTCCGAGAGGTCTACGGTCGCCTCGAGATCGATCACGGGTTCGTCCTGCAGGACGGCGTCGGTCAGGAACTCGACGCGCTCGTTCTCCGACAGGTCGTGGTAGTCGATCCCTTCGGCCTCGAGAGCCTCGGCGATGGCGGCGGTGTGTTTCTGCTGGTGGTCTCGAAGATCGAGACTGGCCAGCGAGAAGCCGAACGTCGCGACCTGCCGGCGGATGGGATCGACGTGGGCGTCGACGACGCTCTCGGCCCCATTGTTGCGCAGACTCCGCGCGACGACTGACAGATCCTCGAGGAGATCGTCGACGGCGTCGTAGCCACCAGATCGGACATCGCCGACGCGGCGGAGCCGCTCGCGCATGAGTTGGAGTTCTGGCGATACGGTTCGCTGGGGTAGCGCTCCGCGGCCATACGTGCGCTATCCGGCAAGCCGTTCACGGTCGCGACCGAGGGAGGCCTGAAACACCGAGCCGGCGTCAATCCGGCTGCCGTCCTGGCTCAGGACACCGGAGAGGCGCTTGAGTTGGTCCCGGTAGCGCTCGAGGACGACCGATCGTTGGCGCTCGAGCGTGTTCGCGGTCACCTCTGGGGTGACGTAGGGGTTGCCGTCGCGGTCGCTCCCCGCCCAAGAACGAAACTCGAAGAGCTTCGGAATGTCGAGGGGACCGGAGACTTCCGTATTGATCGCGTCGTCGAACTCGTCGTAAACCTCGACGACGACATCGAACAGCGTGTTCTCGAGGTACCACTGGACGTTGCGCGCCTCGTCTTCGGGCTCGGGCTGGCGATTGCGGACCTGCGGTGTCTGCCAGAGACGTGTCACCTCGGCGTCGATATCGCGCCAGACCTGTCCCTCGTCTTTCTCGGTTAGCAACTGTTCGTCCAGCGTCTCGAGACACGTTGCAATCTCGCGAAGTTTGGACTTGACCGTCTTGCGACGGGCTTCGGTCGGGTGGGCGGTGAACGTCGGTTCGATCAGCACGTCGTTGAGGATCTGTCTGACAGTTTTGATATCAGCCTCGCCGAGTTCTTCGGCCACGGTCTCGAGACTATCGTCGAGGATACCTTCGTGAGATTCGGTTCGGATCGTCCGAACCCGCTCGCGTTCTTCTGCGAGGTTGATTAGTTCGAAATAGGTCGTAACCCCGCGAGCGACGATCCGCTGGTGATGAGACGACAGGTCTTCGAGTTCCGTGATCAGCGGCTTCCGGGACTCTCGGTCACCGGACCGGTACTCGATCGAGGACCGGCGAGACGATTCGACCGCTTCGAACGCTTTGCGAGAGGTCTGGTCCTCGAGGATGTCACCGAGCAATGCGCCGAGCTCGCGGACGTCCTGACGGACGCCCCTGTTATGGAGGCGCATAATCCGACCTCTGTCGCTGTCGTCAAAAAAGACTAGGAGAGCGACTGTCGAGGGTGACTGGGAATATGAAGTGGTCCGTCTGTCCGTAAGTGGCGGTTGCGCTAAGTGGACGAGATACAGTGTGCCAAACGACGAAGAGAGACAGTGCTTCGATTATACGATCTGACAAAACTCTATCAGCTACCAGTACGACATGCCGAAGATATCGTTCTAATGAAATCAATACAGATTGTTTCTCGGCAAATTATTACCTATATCGGTTATTTATACTATTCCTCCTCGAAGGATTACCACGAGACGACCTATTACGCCACAGTCTGCAATTCAGGCTCAAAAGCGGGCGATCGTCAAAATAATCTGTTATCGGCTGGTCCTGCTCCTAAT
Organism: Natrinema saccharevitans; assembly: GCF_001953745.1. Taxonomy (NCBI): domain Archaea; kingdom Methanobacteriati; phylum Methanobacteriota; class Halobacteria; order Halobacteriales; family Natrialbaceae; genus Natrinema; species Natrinema saccharevitans. The sequence goes on along the minus strand of NZ_LWLN01000002.1, from coordinate 283,896 downwards.
TACGGTAACTATTGCGTGGTTGTTCGTTGGTGACGTGGATGCTGCAGTAAATATCGGACTCGTCGCTAACCTCGTGAAGACTGGAACGTACTACCTCTACGAACGGACGTGGGATCGCATTACGTGGGGGGATCGCCATCTGAATCCTACTACTCGGTACATCTAGTTCCATATTAGGAAATCATATACCATGTCACAATAAATATTATATCCGTCTGTATCGCAGAGCGTAGTGATGTTTGACAGCCAAGGCGATTCGGAAACCGAATCGACGTATGAATGTTTGCAGTGCGGTGAAATCACACGTTCAACGTCTCACCCTGGTAATTGTCCAAAGTGTAATCGGGTAATGCAGAACCGGGCAAATTCCCTCGAATAGCTTGGGGACCTCAAGGAAGCGAACGTCGACATCGAACAGCGACAGGAGGAGAACTCCAAACTCGAGGGACCCCACGAAACGCGAACGGCACTCAAGCAGGTGCACGATCGAATTGAGATCGTACGCGAACGCGAAGAGCTCGCCACGATGGAAAAGCGCCACAAGGAGCAAACGCAGGGCCAAGAGTCGAGACTGGATTTCCCAATGCACGAGCATTAATATAGTCACCGATCCAAATTCACTGCCTATGGAGTTCGGGGCGTCTCTCGGAACACTCGCTCAACAGCCTCGTCGAGCAGAGCAACTCGGTTAACATCGAGATAAAAACGCAACTCACTGATCTCTACTTCTGTGAATTCGTATGCGTCACTCGTATCGACCTCGCAACAGTTCATACGACTACAACGTCCGAACCGTCGAATTCGACGGCAACGTCATCCCCTTCGTTGACAGTGACACCGGAGTTGACGACTGCTTTGAACGTCTCTGAGAGGCCACAGTCGAGGAAGACCGTCTGCGATCCTCTCTCGGATATGACCCGCTCTACGGTACAGTCGATACTGTTGATAGGCATGCCATCAAATCGATGTGGTCGGGTCTGAGTACGGCGACCACCGTCGACTCTCGTGTTCTCTGTAACCGTTACGGATTCGGGGAGAATGCCGACGCAGACATCGGATTTCGATACGTTACCGTCATCGAGAACAGTGGGTTCCGGCTCAACCCACGCGACACCGGTATCCACAACTGTTCGGCCGGAGTCGGTCTCACGTATCTCACCGCGTATGAGATTCTCGATGCCCACGAAGTCGGCGACGAACTCGTTCCGTGGCGATTCAAGTATCTCCTCATAACTACCTTGCTGGAGTACAGTGCCATCCCGCATCACGGCGACCGAGTCGGCGACGACTGACGCCTCGTTTTGGTCGTGTGTGACATAGATGCAGGGAATGTCGAGGTCGGCGAGTACGCACCGGAGTTCGTACTTGAGACGCCGGCGGATGGGTTCGTCAAGTCCCGTCGTGGGCTCGTCAAGGAGTAATGCGTCGGGATCTGTAACGATCGCTCTGGCCACCGAGACGCGACGTTTTTCGCCCCCCGAGAGCGTCTCTGGCGATCTGTCAGCGTCGAGTAATCCATCGATCTCCAGCAGCTCACACAGGTCGCGTATCTCGTCGTCGCTGATCGCAGTCCCGTACTCGATGTTCTCACGCACGGGGAGGTGGGGAAAGAGCGTCGGTCGCTGAAAGACCATCCCGATATTTCTCTGCTCGGGGGAAACACCATCGAGCGGTCGATCATTGAGAAAAACGGAACCCGAGTCGGGAGTCTCGAAGCCGGAGACGATCTCGAGGAGTGTCGACTTCCCGCTCCCGCTAGGTCCAATGACCGCAGTAATCTCGTTTCCGAGTTCGACGTCAACATCAAGCCCAAAGCCGCCGTATGTCTTTGTGACCCCATCGAGACGGATCATTCTTTCACACCTATGCTCTTTCCGGAATATCGGATTCCGACGACGACGGCCAATCCGAAAGTCACCAGCACTGCGACAATCGGGAGAGTGGCGTAGACCCCTCTCGATATGAAGGTCACCCATATCTGCGTCGGCATTGTATGGGGGTTGTACGCTGTCATCATCGTTGCACCAAACTCGCCGATCGAACGTGCGAATGTGAGGGCGACTCCCGCGAGTATGTGTCCGCTGGTGAGCGGCAGCGAAACCCGGAAAAACGTTTCAACAGGTCCCTTTCCCAAGCTTCTCGACGCTCTCTCGTACTCCTCGACGGAGTCGAAACCTGCACGTGACGTGATGACGACGAATGGTGATGCCACGAAGGTCTGTGCAGAGATGATACCAATGTACGAATCGGTGAGCGTCAGTCCCAGCGAGTTGGCAACCTGTCCGACAGGTGTGAAGCTACCGAAGCCCGTGAGGAGTAGCACACCGCCAACGACTGGCGGAAGCACGAGTGGAAGTATGACCAGAGAGTCAACGAGAAGTTTGCCCCTGAACTCCGATCGTGAGAGAAAGTAGGCCAGAGGTACGCCGAAGGCTGTGGCTACAGCCGTCGAAATAGGGGCTGTCGTGAGCGAATATTTAGCTGCCGAAATGACCTCTGGACGTGTGAAGTCAGCAACAGAGATTCCGTTCCCCTGAGCGCCCGCAAAAAAGGTCACAAACGGGTAGAGTAGATAGACGGCCAGAATTGCCCCGAGAAGACCAAAGAAAGTGTAGTCACCACCGAAGACTGAGTTGAATCCTGTTCGGTTACTTTTGGTTTCGTGCATCCGAGTCATGGAAGGACTCCCTCCGGAACATCTCCATCCGTTCTGGGGAATCTATCATCGACTACGAGGCCGTTCTCGCTGAGAATATCCCGGTTCTGCAGGAGGGAGCTGAGGAACCGTCGTCCGTTCCCGGGATGGTCAGCGCTGGTGAGGACGGTCGCGTTGTACAGTACCGGCGTCCCTTCGATAGTCGTACCCTCGTCAGTCGTATACGTCGCTTGGGCGTAATGATCTGCGTACTCTGGGTTCGAGAAATTGAGTTCGTCGGGTAGCGAAACAAAGGAGAGACGGTGGTCGACTGCCATATTCTTATAACAGACAGCAGCGGCCCGGTCTCCCGTCTCAATTCCTGCCAGCAGATGTGCTTCCAGTGGATCGATTTCGAGTCGGTTGATGAGGTCCTGTGCTAGACCATCGACGTCATAGTACTCCTCGGCAAGCTTGAACATTTGGACCGTTCGATACCCGAGCGGATCGAGATCGGGGTCGCTCATCGCTATCTCCGAATCCGCCTCACGTAACGCCCTGTACCACGGTGTCCCGTTTTCGATCCTCCGTCCGACCTGCGTGTCGGGGTTGTACGTTATACCCACGGAGTTCGAGGCGAAGACGACATCCCACGTCGTGTAGTCGGGTTGGAGTTCGTCACGGAGCAGGCCGGCATCAGCACTTACGACCACGTCTGGCGATTTCTGCCCTGACGTGATGAACCGCATGACAGCATTCGAGCCGTGGAATTCCCCGTGAAACGTTATCCCCGTCTCCTGTTCAAACGACTCTCCTACCTTGTTCCCGAGAATTATCGATAGACTTCCCGCTGATAATAACTCTATTTTACCCGTACTGTTGCTGCCGCTACAGCCAGCAATCCCGAAGATGGTCGCCGCACCGACTGTAGTGAGGAATTGCCTCCGGGTGATAACAGATCGCGTATTCGTCACGTGCTGATAGAGAAGAGGTTGGGGAAAAAGTTTATCTCAAACACTACTGTTTGACCGATATGGTCTCTGCAGACTCGACGAGCCTGACTGACCGGCAAATAGAGGTGCTCGAACTCCGAGAGCGAGGATTCACACAACAAGAAGTAGCCGAAGAGTTCGACACGACAGGCTCGAACGTGAGCGCTATCGAACGGGCGGCTGAACAGAACGTTGAGAAAGCTCGCCGAACATTAGAACTCGTCCGGACGATTCGGTCGCCGGTTCAGTTTTCTGTTTCTCCAGGAACGAGTTTTGACGACCTGATCGCCAGTGTGTACTCACACGGAGACGAGGCTGGCATCAAGATCGCGTACTGTCGCCCGGATCTCTATACACATCTCTACGAGGTGCTCGAAGAGTGTGCGAAACAGAACGAACTGATGGCGCCGGTTGATATCGGGATTACCAACGAGGGCGGGGTGAGAGTCTTTTCAGAGGACCTCTGAGAGTGGTTCGGAATCGCGGGTCTCAGCGAACTGTCTTTCGACGGGTCGCCAAACATCAGTACGTTGAGTGACTTGTGTATGATTCGATACCGCTGTACGCTCGAACGCCAGTTGCCGGACTAGAGTCCAATGTCCGGACGGTCTCAGAGACGTGGTTCGGCCACGATAGCCACAAATCGGTCGCACAGTTCATTTGTTCACTTCCCTTGGCATACTTCCGGTTCACCGTCCATGACCCTATGAGGGCTCGGCACACCACCAGATGGACACGCTCTTTCAAGTGTTCGTGCTGAAAGAATGTCACGGGTGGCGCCACGAAACAGCACTCTTCGAGTATTTCAGGTGTCGCCCAGCACTCTGCGAGGAACTGGATCAGGTGACCGTTCCAGACCAATTGACGCTGTGGCGCAGTTGGCACGAACGGTTCAGTGCCGAACTTCGCAGCACAACCGAGACAGTTGCACGGACGATCTCATCAATGGACTGTCGTACGTCGTGCCAAAGCAGATGCAGACCAGCGAAAAAGCCCAGGCAAAGCGGTTGCTCCAACGGGGTCAAGACAGATGCGAAATCGACCGGAAGCTCCACCTCGGAAAGAATGAGTGGCACGAGACGACGCTCATCTACCGACGCAAAGAGAACTCCGAACACGACGACCACCGGTAGTATTCGGTGTTCATGTCGAATTGGGGGAGTAGGCACCTCACTGAGTGTGGCTACAGGTGGGGAATCGAAAGTGGGTACAGGTCGATCAAGCGGTTCATGGCTGCGACGATGTCCAAAGGCTTCGGACTCCGTTTCTTCTACTTTACGTTCGCCTGTCTGCTGACTCTATCCGGCGAGCGGTGAACCTGTTCGTACAGGTCGAATCGACTGGTGAGTACGAGCGTTCGCCAATCGTGACAGCCGACGATACGCTGACGCTGCTGAAGAAGGAGACGGGAAGCGGATAGTGAGGTGCTCTGTACTCTGTTCGGGTTGACGCGCCGTCTGAGTGGCTACACTGCTGGACGTCTCGAAAATTCGCCCATATGATTGGTGGTATGATAAGAATAGCCGCTTGGAGAGCCATCTGAGGGAGTTTCCGTTGACCGAACCGGTCAAATTCACGCATCACGGACCCGCTAAACCCGCTGCAGTCTCATCTTCCACGCAGGGCAATTTTATATAGCATCATGTAATTTATGCAATTGCTAGTTGCCGTATCAGTGGCGTCTATTCGCCGATTTCGCCCGAATCGACCATCTGTCACAACACACTTGATTAGTCGAATAATCAAGTGTAGTTTTATGAGAGTTCGTCCCCTCGACGAATCACGAACGATGCAACCCAGCAGGAATCCGGTTCTCGAGGGTGATCGAGCGTGAATTCCAGCTCAGCGTCGGTTACCGACCCGCTCGAGGAGTTCCTCCGATCGAAATCGAAGGGCGGCGAAGACAGCGGGAACTACCGACGGAACCTCGAGCGCTGTGTCGAGGACTTCCTCGAGTGGCTCGAGGCCGATCCCGACTCGACCGGAACCTTCGACGACCTCACCGAGCGTACGTTTCGGCGATACGCGCGCGAGCTCACGAGTCGAGACCTCGCGTCGGGGACGATTCGGACGTATTACGCGCAGGTCAGTGCCTATATCGGCTGGTGCGTCCGCGAGGGGCTCCTCGAGGCGAACTACGCCCAGCGCAACGTCGCCACGGAACCGCTCCCGGAAACCGACGGTCGGCGGTCGGGCGATCAGCAGGCCTGGACCGAGACGCACCGATCTCGAATCACGCGTTACGTCGACGAACGCGCGCACAACGCGGCCGACGAGAGGGGACTCGAGGCGATCCGGGAGTTCCGCGATCGGGCGCTCGTCTACGTCCTCTGTTACTCTGGGGTCCGCGGCGGCGAGATCTTCGCGGATCCGAAAGACGACCGTCGAAACGGCCTCAGGTGGGACGACGTCTCGATCGAGGATCGGACGATGACCGTCCTCGCGAAAAAGCAGGACTGGTCGGATCGGTCACTGACGGAACAATCTATAAATCCTATATCGCGATACAAAAGGTTACTCGATCCCGCTGGTGGAGACTGGCCAGTCTTCCCCACGTTTCATCTCCCGACGCTCTACGAGACGCTTCGGACCGGGTTACGGGACGAAGGCGGCTGGTCGGACGCCAAGATCGAGGAGTTCGTCGACGAGCTAACCGGACAGGTAGCCGTTGTCGACGTACTTCGCGAGCACGAACTGACGCCACCCTCGATCAATACGGACGGCGCTCGACGGATCATGCGACGGCTGTGTGAGGACGCCGAAATTCGACTCGAGGATAAACACGGGTATCTCGCACCCCACGGTGGCCGACGCGGAGCCGGCGAGGTCATGGTCCGCCAGCGGGGCTTTACCGCCGCTGCTCGACTGCTGGATAACAGCGAGGAAGTGGTTCGGCAGTCGTACTCGCATATCGAGGCGAAAGAGATGGCCGAAGACGCCGGCCACGCGTTTTCGGAACACGACTCGTGACGTCCTCGCCCGCGTCGGTCAGCGTTCCTCGCGATTTCGCAACGAGGCTCGCCGGACTTTGCCGGTGGCGGTTTTGGGAAGTTCGTCGACGACTTCGATTTCGCGCGGGTACTCGTACTTCGCGAGGCGGTCGCGGACGTGCTGGCGGATCGACTCGCGGAGGTCGTCGCTCGGTTCGGCGTCGGCGGTCAGCACCACGAACGCCTTCGGCACCTCTCCGCGCTCGGCGTCGGGAACGCCGATCACCGCGGCGTCGGCGACGGACTCGTGGCCGGCGACGCTGTCCTCGACTTCCTCCGGGCCGATGCGGTAGCCCGCGGAGATGATCACGTCGTCTTTCCGTCCCACGAACGCCACGTAGCCGTCCTCGTCCATCCGCCCGAGGTCCTCGGTGAGCAGCCAGCCGTTTCGCACTTTGCCCGACGTCTTCCCCGGTTTGTTCCAGTACTCCACGAAACAGACGGGGTTGTCCTCGTATCGAACGGCGATTTCGCCGGTCTCGCCCGTCTCGACGGTCGGTTCGGCCGTCTCGGGATCGACGATGGCCACCTCGTGACCGGGGCCGGCGCGGCCGATATAGCCCTCGCGGAACTCCGTCAGAGCGGTGCAGTCGCCGACGAGCATGTTCGCCTCGGTCTGCCCGTAGCCCTCGTGGACGGCGGTGTCCCCGAAGGTTTCCTGTGCCCAGTCGACGATGGACTGGCCCAGCGACTCGCCACCGCTGGCGATGGTTCTGAGCGTTCCCACGTCGAACCGATCGGTGTCATCGACTTGCATCATCATGCGCAGAGCGGTCGGCGGGGCGAAGAAGTTCGAGACGCCGTACCGTTCGATGAGCCGGAACGCCGCCGCGGGGTCGAACTGCCCGCCGTTGTAGGCGACGACCGGTTTCCCGTAGTAGAGCGCGGGCATCACCACGTCGAACAGGGAGGCGATCCAGGCCCACTCGGCGGGCGTCCAGAACACGTCGCCCTCCTGGAGGTCCATGTTCCCGAACGTGGTGACGAAAAGCGGCAGGTGGCCGAGTATCAGCCGCTGGGCGTGGCGCACGCCTTTCGGATCACCGGTCGTTCCGGACGTATAGATGAGGATAGCGTCGTCCTCGGCATCCGTCTCGACGGTGTCGAACTCCCGTGAGTGGTCCTCGATGGCGTCCCAGAAAGCCGCCTCACCGGCCGCTCCGTCCGGCGTTACGTCGCCGACGGTCAGCGTGGTCTCGAGGTTCGGCAGCGACTCGCGGGCCTCCCGGACGTTCTCGATATTGGACTCGTCGACGACGGCCGCGACGGCGTCGCAATCGTGGAGTCGGTACTCGATGGCGTCGGGGCCAAAGAGCGTCGAGAGGGGGACCGACATCGCCCCGAGTTTCCAGGCGGCGAGATGGGCGAACACCGTCTCTGGACGTTGTGGCGCGTTCACGCCAACCCGATCGCCCTCCTCGACGCCCTGTGCCCGCAGGTAGTTCGCCAGCCGATTCGTCACGTTTCGCAGCTGCCAGAACGTGTACGTCTCCTCGGTGCCCGACGCATCTTCGGCGAACAGCGCGACGCGGCTCTTGTCGTCGGCCCACCGGTCGCACAGGTACGTCGCCATGTTGAACCGATCGGGAACGTCCCACTCGAACGCCTCCCGTAACTGCTCGTAGCTGTCCCAGTCGTCCTCGTAGAAGTGGTACGCGTCCAGGCGTCGTCCTCGTGTCATGGGTGTCTGTGATATCGTGGCATCGTTTCCTCCGGTGATCTACTCGCTCGGCAAGGTAACGAGTGACACATAGATGGACGGTAACAAAAAGGTAAGGTGAAAAATCGGAGAAAGGTTTAACAGCGAAACAGGAGTTAGGATACATCATGGTAGATGCTACCATCAGTCTCGTCGATAGGGGATCGATCCGAACCGACCGGAACTTCCTCATCGAAAACGAGACGATGGGATCGGCCGTCGACCCGAATCCGGACGTAGAGATGATCGAGGGGCCGGTGTATAACCTGGTTATCGACCACCCCGAGGCGACCATCCTCTGGGACACCGGATCCCACCCCGAGTGCGGGGACGGCTACTGGCCAGCGGAACTGTACGCCGCCTTCGAACACCACGACGCCGACGAGCATCCGCTCCCCGACGCGCTCGAGGACGTCGGGTACAGCGTCGACGATATCGACGCCGTGTTCCAGACACATCTCCACCTCGATCACGCGGGGAGCCTCCATCGCTTTGCCGGCACCGACGTCCCGGTGTTCGTCCACGAACAAGAGATCAAATACGCCTACTACTCCGCCAAGACCGAGCAGGGCTCGAGCGCGTACGTGCCCGACGACTTCGATCACGACCTCAACTGGCGGATCGTCCACGGCGACATCGAGACCCACTTCGAGGACATCGAGTTTCTCCACCTACCGGGACATACGCCGGGTGTGATGGGCACGCGTATCGACATCGACGGATACGGGACCGTCGTGTTCACCAGCGATCAGGCGTACACGCGGGCCAACTACGTCGAGGAACACCCGATGGGCGGGGAACTGCTCTGGAGCAAGCGCCACTGGGAAGAGAGTCTCCACCGCGTGCAAGAAATCGAGCGCCGGACCGACGCCGACGTGTACTGCGGCCACGACCCCGACGACGTCGAGGCGCTGCGCGACGGCCTGCCCTGAAAGAGTCGGATTCGGTTCCCTGCCGCTGGGGGACTGAGGCGGGGCGTTCGGACTCGAGGGAAGTCTTTTTCGAGCGTCTCCGCGGGAAGAGGGAGGTCCCGATACTGGTCCGCTTGCTACTCCGGGCTTGGCAACCGTCGGGACGAAAGCCGAAGGCAAAAAAAGGCGACGACGAAGGGGCCCGATGAAAGTCCTCGGCGAACTCGACCGACCAAGTTACAGCGATCGTACTGGGGTTGCCGTAGTTGGCGCTGACGGGTGTGGGAGCAGCGGTGAGCTTCGAGCCGGTTTGTTAGTCGTCGCTGATTCCGAACGACCGGAATGGATTACAGAATAGTCCAATAGGCAGAGTGTTTCAAATAGCTTCAATAGCCCCAATAGGTAGAGTGTTCCAAATAGCTTCAATAGCTCCAATAGGTAGAGCGTCAGCGTTCCAGAAACTCGAGGAGGAGATCGTTCACGCGGTCCGGAACCTCGTGGTGGAGCCAGTGGGTCGCGTCGTCGACGAACTCGAGTCGACCGGAGGTACACCGTTCGATGCTCGGTCTCGCCATCCCGCGATGGAGATACGGATCCTCGGCACCCCAGAGCAGCATCGTCGGCGGCTCGACCGTCATCGTGGGCGGATCCGCCACGTCGCCGCGAAAGAGCGCCCGGTACCAGTTGAGCATCCCGGTGAACGCGCCGGGGCGGGACCACGCGTCCCGGTATCGGTCGAGGGTAGCCTCGGTGCACGTCTCGTCCCGATTCGACGTATCCACGAACCACCGAAGGAGACGCCAGTCGGCCGCGCGCCACGTCCGTTCGGGGACCGCCGGCAGCTGGAAGAAGAACATGTACCAGCTCTTCAGCAGTTGGCTCGGCTTCCGCCGAAGAAACGCCTCGAGCGCTACCGGGTGGGGAACGTTCATCGTGACGGCACGCCGGATCCGTTCGGGATGGGCAAGCAACGCCTGCCACGTAACGCCGGCACCCCAGTCGTGTCCGACGAACTGTGCCCGTTCGTACCCGAACGCATCGAGGAGGCCGATCACGTCGGCGGCCAGCGTATCGACGGTATAGGAATCGATACCGGCTGGTTTCTCGCTCCGATTGTATCCCCGCTGATCCGGGACGATGACCCGATAGCCGGCCGCGGCAAGCGCCGGGATCTGTGACCGCCAGCCGTACCAGAACTCGGGAAACCCGTGGAGTAGCACGACCGGCTCGCCGTCGTCCGGTCCCGCCGTGACCGTATGCAGTCGGATCCCGTTGGTCTCGACCATCTCGTGACTGGTCGAGTCCGGGAGGTCATCGAACACGACGACCCACCTCCGTCGGGGCGAGTACCCGCCAGAGAACGGACGGGGCGAAGAGCGTCGGCGGCGGTTCCTCCAGGCGTAGGACCCTGGCAAAGCGGTCCGACACGTGAGCGTCCGTCTGTGCAGTTTCGATAACGCGTGCGAGATAGCGATTCAATAGGTCCGTTCCCAACGGTTTCGGACCCGTCGTGTCGGCGAACTCGAAATCGGCACCGACAGCCATTCGCCAGACGGTATCGACGACGTCCCCGACGCGATCGAAAAACCGCGAAGCGAGGTCCGCCAGTCCGCCATCTGCGAGCGCGTGATGAAGTTGGATCGCCTCGAGGGCAGCGACGGACATCCCCTGTCCGTAGATCGGATTGAAACTCGCGATCGCGTCGCCGATAACGAGCAGTCCGTCGGGAAACCGATGGAGATCCTCGTATCGCCGTCTGCGACTGGACGGGAAGGGGTACTGGCGAACGTCGTCGGACACCCACTCGTGCGTCTCGAGCAGGCGATGGATCTCCGGCGTCGGCAAGCGGCGGGCGAACCGCTCGATGCCGGCGGCGTCCGTCGGTGGGTGGTCCCCGTGGAGACCGAACAGCGTCACGATCCAGCGATCGTCCTCGACGGGGATCGCCGTTCCGCCGCGAGTGTCCGGCGGTGAGGGAACGATCATCACCCCGTGTCGGTCCGCGGACGGACGCTCGAGGACGAGCGTACTGTAGGCGAGATCGACCGTGACTTCCTCTTCGACCGGTGGAGCGTAGTGATGTCGCTCGAGCCACGCGGGTGTTCGAGACGTCCGGCCCGTCGCATCGACGACCACGTCGGCCGCGAGCGTTTCATTGCAGCCGTCGCTGTTGGCGATTCGAACGCCCTCGATCCGAGAGGCGGAGCCGTCGAAATCGTATGCAGTGAACTGGCACTCGGCCCGCAGCGTGACGTCGTCGCGTTCGGCGAGGCGTCGGCGAACGATCCGTTCGAACAGCGGGCGGCTCGCACAATACATCGGGAGACGGTTCGGTCCCTCGGCGAGGAACTCACCCCGCTGATAGTATTCGAGATCGGTCGCGTTGTCGATACCCAGCCCGCCCGACGAGAGGAGTTCCTCGCCGTATCCGGGGAACAGGTCTTCCAGAATCACGCGTCCCGGCTCGAGCATCACGTGTACGTGGTCGGCCTGGGGCACGCTCGGTCTCGCGACGGCCTCGTCTGGTAACGGGTCGCGATCGATAATCGTCACCGTCCGAAAGGCGTCCGCGAGTACACGACCGGCTAACAGACCCGCCATACTCGCCCCAACAACCACCGCATGCCCACCGACTCGAGAGACCCGATCGGCGTCGTACCGTGGGTGGCCAGAAGAGATCATACGCTTGAGTAGCTACTATCCTATCTTCAACGCTACGGGAGTGAACGAACCGGCAGCTACCGAACGTAGTGTCTTAACCGACAGAAAGGGTGAAAAGACTAGTGTTGGTTAATCAGCTAGAACCAAACCGTCTTTCGGTGCCACTGGAAGGAAACCATCGGACACACCTCTATCGAAGTGTCAGTGGGAGTCGTTCACTGATATCTCGGTGCCGAACGAATGATCGACCAGGAACGAATCGACGAGGACTCGAGTTACACCGGGAGACCCCTCTATCGATCTGTTTGGCTCAAAGGGGTACTGCTCGAGAAAGGGGAGATCTGATTGAGCGGACAGAGACACCCCTCTATCGATGTGTTCGAAGTGTTAGGAGGACGGTTAAACTGTGCGAGTGGACACGTACTTCGTGGAGAGTTCGGACTGAGACGCGATCTAACATCTACGTTAGAGGAAGTCAAGTTGCTAGAATCTACCTTTACGACTCTTTGGTAGCTATTCGTTGCTGTCGACTCAAGGGTGGAACTCGAAAACCGCCAGAAAGCAGAGGGTGGAACGGGTGGAACCATCCCCCTTCCGCTATATCGGTCAAGCCAACGTTCATACACTCGTGGCAGTCAGCGAACCCGACCCAGAGACAACCGACGACCGCCTCGAGATCACGAACATGAGTCATCTCAAGCCACTCGATCTGATCGGCTCGTTCCGCGATCCGCGTTTCGTGTCCGTTTCTTATAGGACTCTCCTTATCGATGTGTTCGACGTAGTTCGATACTGAGTCGCAGCCTGCGTCGGCCCGTTCAGGTACCTGGCAGTCGGTTCAGCGCCATCTCGGTGAGTCGGTTCGAGACGTATAGGAGTTTCAGCGTCCTATCGTTCGGAGTCCCGGGGCTTGTTGCTCGAGTACATCCGGAGCGGGGACCAGTCGGAATAGCTTGGCTACCTATTGTAACTAGACTACATTTTGAACCTATTCATGATATTGTAGCTATTTTACCTATTCCTGTGCAAGAGGCGGTAATACGCGGGAATATGGGATCAAGCTACTGGAACAGATCTCTCGGTCCGGTCGTCGTTCGATTTCATTGGACTGGCTGAGCGCTTTGACAACCTAATCCCCGTAGCGGAAGTCGTCGGATCGGCGCCGCCAGACGATTGGTCCGGCCAGTACTCCAATGGGGTTGCGATCGACGAAACACATAAGTCATTATCGCAATAACCATTATCTAGAGTATGACCTTCTACGACCGGGTCGACGAACTCGACGCCCTCGAAACAGCGCTCGAGTCGCCGGGCCACGAGTTCTACGTCGTTTACGGGCGCCGTCGCGTCGGGAAGACCGAACTCCTCAAGGAGTTCTGTTCCGACCGGCCGCACATCTATTTCCTCGCGTCGCAGGAGGCCGAACACCGCCAGCGGGAGAAATTCGTCGAGCAAATCGCCGGTCACTTCGACGACCGCGTTCCGCGCATTGAGGGGTGGGACGAGGCCTTCGACTATCTCGCCGAGAAACTCGCGACGGAACGACTCGTCGTCGTTATCGACGAGTTCCCCTATCTCGTCGCGGAGAACGACTCGCTCCCGTCGTACGTTCAGTCGTTCGTCGACGAACACCTGCAGACGACGGAATCGATGCTCGTTCTGTGCGGTTCGAGCGTCAGCACCATGGAGTCGGAAGTCCTCGGTCACGAGAGTCCGCTCTACGGTCGCCGTACGGGGCAAATCGATCTCCAGCCGTTTTCCTTCCGGCAGGCTCGAGATGCGATCGCATACGACATCGACGACGCGATTCGCTCGTATGCGATCACGGGCGGGACGCCGATGTACCTCACGTTGTTCGATTATACGCGGTCACTCGCCGAAAACGTCCGGTCACATATTTTGACGCCGACGGCCGTCCTGTACAACGAACCCGAATTCCTGCTCCGGACGGAGTTGCGAAACCCCGCCCGGTACATGAGCATTCTCGAAGCCGTCGCAACGGGCCATACGACGCCGAACGAGATCGCCGGTGCGACGGGTATCGGATCGGGACCGCTATCGAAGTACCTGCAGACGTTACGTCGACTGCGGCTCATTGATCGTGACGTCCCGGTGACCGCCTCCGCCAAGCAATCGAAGCGCTCGCGGTATCGGGTCGCGGACGAATTCCTTCGGTTCTGGTTCCGATTCGTCGAGCCGAACCGATCCGGTATCGAAGAGGCCCCCGGCGTCGTCTACGACGGAACGATCGAACCGAATCTCCCAGATCACGTCGCGTCGACGTTCGAGGACGTCTGTCTGGAAGCCGTGTGGGAGGCGATCCGTCGCGACGCACTCGAGCCCTACTCGGAGGTCGGTCGGTGGTGGTACGGGGAAGACGAAATCGACATCGTCGGTCTCGCGCCGGAGGCTGACCGGGTGTTGCTCGGGGAATGCAAATGGACATCGGATCCGGTCGGCCACGCGCTCGTCGACTCGTTGCGCGACAAAGCGACCCGCGTTCGATGGGGACCGGACACGCGAACCGAGGAATTTGCGCTCTTCTCGAGGAGCGGGTTCGTCGACGGACTCGCCGACGAACTCGACGACAACTGGTCGCTTTTCGACCTCGCTGAGATGGACACCCTTCTTACTCCCGACAATCGGAGCCGTCGGAGTTAATGCGTCAGGATTTGACCACAGTTACGCATCGAACACTACACGAAACGAGCTAAATTCACGATTCAGTGCGAGAGAAGCGTCGCTGCACCCGCAATTGCATACCCTATCCGCGCGATAGCACCTACCAGCACGAAAGCCAACTCCGATCGTGAGAGCCGTCCATGATAGTATGCATCTCCGCCGATCCAGATCGTGATACGTAGCTGAACTTATTGCACATCTTTTACCAGCGCTGAGAATCAACGCCGACGTGCTATGGGAGTGTTTAGCCGCCTCAAGACTGGGTTCGGTATGGCGCGGCGGAGCGGCCGCGTGCTCAGAGCCCACCCGAAACTGTTCGTGTTCCCGCTCGTGGGTGGACTCTCCGGCATCGCGTTCATCGCAACGTTGTTCGGGAGTCTGTACCTCACGGGACCGCTTTTCGAAGATCCTGGGCCGACCGTGTACGCCGCCCTGTTCGTTGCGTACCTCGTCGAAACGTTCATCGCATCGTTCTTCACGGCGGCTCTCGTCGCCGCGACGCACACTGCCTTCCACGGCGAGGAGCCGTCGATCCGTGCGGCGCTGGCGACAGCCTGGCAGCGGAAAGTTCCGCTGTTGATCTGGTCAGTTATCGCCGCAATCGTCGGCGTGATCATCCGGGCCATCGAGTCCGAAGAGAACCTCGCCGCTCAGATCGTCGCCGGACTCTTCGCAGTCGCGTGGAGTGTGATGACCTATTTCGTCGTCCCCGTGATCGTCTTCCGTGACCCCTCGGTCACGGAGATGTTCTCGGAGAGTGCGCGCACGTTCAAAGACACGTGGGGCGAATCCATCGGTGCGGTGGGAGCGATCGACATCTTCTCGTTCCTGCTGGCGGTCGCCGGCCTCGGACTTGGTGCCCTTACGTTCGTCGTGACTGCGGGCACGGGTACGGTTCAACTGCTGGCAACGGTACTGATCGGCGGTTCCGCGTTCCTCTTCGGGCTACTGGTCGGAAAAGCCCTCAGCGGCGTCGCCAAGACCGCGCTCTACGTCTACGCGACCGAGAGTACCGCGCCGGAATTCTTCGACGATATGGACTTCAGCGAACTCGGTGGTGACCGGTCGTCCTCCACGCGCGGCCTTGGAGGGGGTCTCGGTGGCTCCGGTGGCGGCCAGATCTGACGACCGCTTCGGTTCGAGGCGAAACTAAACAGGATCTGGTTCGCTCGAACAACAGCCTTTCGAAGAGTGAACAGACCGATTCACACGGCGTCCCAGCCGTATGTCGCCGAAGCGAAGACAGTCGATACGCAACTGTCGATTTCCGCGATCAATGGTCTCCTGCCTGTCGCCGTTCCTCGAGGACGAGTTCGGCGATCCGTTCGGGTTCTTCGTTCGCGAGTCGAAGGACAGCGTCGTGAATCTCTCGGGTTTCTTCGTCGATGACGTCCGCTTCGGCGAGTGTCGGGACGATCGTCGTTCGGATCGCGTTCTCGAACTCGTCGACCGTCTCGGAGCGAGCGTAGAACGGCTTCTGTTGGACCTCGCTGTATTCGAACGCCGGTCCCGCTTCCGCGGGTGATTCTGGTTCGTCGGCCATGCCCGTCGCGTTTTCAGCGGCGAGTTCGGTGTCGGTCGGCGGTTCTGGGTCCAACTCCCTGTTCGGACTCGAGTCGGACGCTGTCGGCTCCGAAGCGCCCTCGTCGGTTCCTCCCGACGGCGATTTTGCGTCAACCTCGGTTTCGGTCTCGGTGGTCGAGTCGGCCGTCTCGGTCTCTTCGTCGTCTTCCTTGAGATCGTCGAACGGATTACTCATCGCTGGATCCCTCCAGTTGCGACGATCTCGGCCAGTTCCTCGTAGTAGGGGATCTGGTCGTTCTCCGGATCGTAATCCTGGAGCGGTTGGTTGTGCTGGAGCGATCGCGACAGGGCCGATCGATGGCGGATCCCCGGCTTCGGCGGACTCGTCTCGCCGGCATCGATCGCGTCGAACACCTCGGCGGTGATTCGGGCGAAGTCGGGAACCGCCTCTTGGAGCGGCTGTCCGGGGTTGACCTCGTAGGTGGCAGTGTTGAGGTTCTCGAGGAGTTCTCGATCCTCGGTCTGTTGGTCGATCCGGTCCGAGAGTTTGTTCGGGATGACCGCCAGCACGTCGACGTCGATGTACTCCCGTGCCGGTTCGATGAGTCGCTCCATCGTTCGCTTGTAGCCGCCGATCGCGCTCGAGCCCGGCTCGATCGGGATCATCACGTTCCCCGTCGCGACGAGGGCGTTGTTGTTGAGCATCCCCGGGTATGCCGGACAGTCGAAGACCACGTACTCGTATTCGTCGCCGAGCAGTGGGTCGACGATCTTCGACTTGATTCGTGCCGAGCCCTGCATCGCGCCGGCGAGATCTTTCTCGACGTCCTCGAGCGTGTTCGAGGACGGCAGTAGATCGAAGCCGTGGTCGGTCGATCGGATCAGGTCGTGTGGCGTCGCCGACCCCTCGAGGATGACGTCCCCGAGATTGGTCTCGCTCTGGTATGCCGCTTCGAACCCGAGCCCGTTCGTCGCGTGACCGTTCGGATCGAGGTCGGCGAAGAGGGTCGCCCCGCGCTCCGAGAGCTGGCGCGCGAGATTCATCGAAGTCGTTGATTTCCCGACACCGCCTTTCAGGATGACCACGCTGACGGCACGTGGCTTGGCTGTTGTCTTATTCATTGGCATATCGGTTCGGTTTGTTGATTCGCAATAGGAACCTATTGTCTCGGAAGGTTCCGTCTCAGCCTGTTGAGACTGTACTACATTCCTGAAGCATAGTTCTACCTATTGCAACTCAAATCGGTTGGGTAGCAACAGTAGGTGAAATCGATGGAATAGGTGAAATAGGTATAATAGATGAGGTAGGTAAAACAGATGGTAATAGAAAGGTACCTATTGTAGATGGTATGCCTGGTGAGGAAAACTATCCTACTTTCCGTTCCTAGAGAGGTTAACTGTAGCTGGCTGTTGAACCGAGTTCACAACAAATCTCATAACGACCAGTAGAATTCGCCTATTGTACCTATTTCAACTATTGTACTAGTGGCCGGTGCGGCGATTCTCGTCAACTACCCCACCCTAAGCGCCTTTGGCTATTTGGGGGAGGGACGTGTCCGTGGACTCGGCTTGAACCTCGAGAGAATTGTCCCACGCTGAACCGACTCGACCCCCCGTTGTTTCGACGGTGGGGAGCAACATGGAGACGAACCGAGAATCGCGCTGAGTAATCGTCCACCAGTGGTGATCGCTCGAGCGGAACCAAATCGGTGACCGCCCGCACTCGAGCGCTCGCCTACACCTTCGGCCACTTGGAAGAGATTCCGAAGATAATTTAGTGTCCTCGCTCAGCCAATCAGCGGGACACCGGGCCTCGGTGAGTGGATCGATGCCGTCATATCGATCACCAGAGTGGGGAGAGTGTGTGGGTTTCGTTCTCGAAATACGGACCACACGAGCAAAACAACTCGAGCCTACTGCGTCGGATTGGCGAGTTCGCGTCTCGAACGATGAGGTGTTAGTGCTGTGACTCTGAATCGAACGCCTAATTAATAAACGGAACACTGACAGCGTGGCCAGCAACGTGAGCGTTCAGCTTCGCCGCTGCTGGCGACTCTCTGATCGCCGCGTCATCGTACTCCGCGTCAGTAAATACACCGGAGATCCACCGTTTTCCACGGAGGTTGACCTTCTGGTGATAGGCTTCTGCGAGATGGAACCGATCGAGTGATTCGAGACGCGTTGTGATCCGGGTACTGTCGAAATCACTGGCGTCCAGAAACGTCTGCAGCAGATCGTGTTGAGTAGCCGTCTCAGTGAAAATGATATTCTGATACTGCCGCCTCGAGGGCTGCTGATATGGGTCATGTTCTGAAAACGCTCGCTCGAGTAGGTCAATGAACGAGAGCTGCTCGGGATCGTATTCGACCTGCACGACTTCCGTATGGTCGCCGAGAACCTCATAGGACGGGTCGGATTTCGTCCCACCAGCATAGCCGACTCGAGTCCGCACGACACCGTCAACTGCACCGAACGCCGCGTCGGGTCCCCAGAAACAACCCAGACCGAACGTCGCCGTCTTCGTGGCTTCCGGTGCTTGGCTATCGAATTCCCCGATAACTGTTGGCGTGAGCATAATCTGGCTATAGTGGGGGACTCCACAGCGTATGTGTTGTTGTCGCCGTCGATTAACACTGTTTCTCTATTTGCCACAAGAAATCCAAGACCGCAACCTAGCGGTGTCTCGAAGCGAACAACCGGACGAACCGGACGGCGAACATTAACCTGCTGTGAAATCACGGAAAGTGAATTGATTTGGTCGAGGGTTCTATTTCGACCTCACCGCCGATTGGAATGGGACACGTCGGATAGGTGTGTCCGAACTCGCAATCGAAGACAACGGGTGCGTTCGGATTGTACGTTTCGAACACGTCAGCAATCGTGTCACGCTGGCGCTCTCGATACCCCACTCGCCATTCTCGTGGGTTTTGTTCAGTGTGTGAGCGTGCGGCAGCGCGTCCGACAAGCACACCGTCGAATCGTTCGAGGAGACCGCGTTCGCCGAGCGCCCGGAGGTTCGCACCGACGACAGCCGGGTCAGGGATCAGTTCGCTTGTCTCTAACGCAAGAACGGTGCCGTTCAATGCGTCGGGATCGGGCAGGTAGCGATCGGCGAGGAACTGCTCGACGAGGACTGCATAGCAGCCGCCCCAGATTCGACCCGAGACGGTCTTTTTACCACCACGCCAGATTCGGCCATCAGATCGTTCGATTTCGCGCGTGGTTTTGACTGACTCTGGATCTTCCCAGTCACCGGCCTCATCAGTGAAAACCTCTGCTTCGGTCCATTCACCGACAGAATCCTCGAAGAGCGCACGCCGTAGGTACTCTTCGGTGTAGTCAAACATCTCGCCATCCATCGCGTATTCAAGCAGTGTCGATCCACCGTAGTACGAAACGATCCCGTGATTCCAGAGAAACAGGGCCAGGTTCGTGTTGTCTGAGTAACCGTAGAATCGCGTCGGGTGTTTGCGGAGTACGTCCCCATCGAGATACGGGAGGATTGTGATTTGGTCGTGGCCTCCAATATTAGCGATCACGGCCGAAATATTCGAGTCGCGGAAGGCGTCCATAACATCTTCGGCGCGTGCCTCTGGATTATCCGCAAGCCACTCCGGGTCGGCGGTCGCGGTCGGATACTCAACCGGATCAAGGTCGAAAACCTCGCGCATGCGTTCAAGACCGAGTTCGTATATGAACCGCGCAGACTCGGGTGCGTTTGATGCCGGTGCGACAACCGCGACCTGATCGCCGGGTTCAACGGGGGGAGGAGTAAGGAACTCAGGCACGACTGATACCTATAGGGGACGTCAAATATTTCTTACCCATGCGCCATAGTATCAAGAGACCAGGGAACTGGTGGGACAAGTATGAGTGCGAAGTTCGTGGAAGGCATGTCTTTGCAACTACACGAATTGAACGTCAAAAAGAGTACCCACATTATGTCCGGAGAGAAGATGTCCGTCGACGCCAAGATATACGCCCAAAAAATACGGGCGGCGCTGTATTTCCTCCTCGCTGAGGAAGGGGGCTTAGTGCCTCAATTATCCTCCAGACAGTGAGCAGTACCGGAATACTTGCTAGATCCTCGAGGACGAGTGCGACCAGCGGTAGTGTATTTTCGGTGTACAGTTCTGACATTCTCCCACGGCTAAAGCCGGTAGGCTTTCGCCTCGCTACCGCTGTAACTACCGTAGGTTTTTGCCGGTACTTCGCCTCTCTGATAAGAAGATCACGGAGCAGTTGCTATATGGATTGAAGGTATGAATGGAAGCGGCGAATCGGGGTTCCCAGAGGGTCGCCCACTCCAGTACTGACCGAAACGTAGGCGAACTTATCTTCCGTGTTCGGGATGGGTACGGGAGGCACCTCGCCACTGTGGCCGCTGTAATGCCGACCGGCGGAATCGAACCGCCGTCAGACCACTGTCGGGAGATCGGCCGTATCGGCCGATATGAATGGAGGCGGCGAATCGGGGTTCCCAGAGGGTCGCCCACTCCAGTACTGACCGAAACGCAGGCGAGCTTATCTTCCGTGTTCGGGATGGGTACGGGAGGCACCTCGCCGCTATGGCCGCCGTAACGCCGACCGACGGACTCGAACCGTCGTCAAACCCTAATCGGTGTCTGTCCAAGACCGAGTGTACGTGTAGTCCAGTTTGCGTCCGGACCCGTTCGCGCGTCACGGATCCAATGCGATGTAGTGTATGAGTGTGTGGCTTGGCCGATTAGTGCTCGCGGGCTCAACACCTCGTTGCCTTGGTGCGTACACCCCGAGTCTATCGATCTCGTCTTCTACGAGTGGCCTCCGTGGCATCTCTTTTTCAGGTGGGTTTCGAGCTTAGATGCGTTCAGCTCTTACCCCGTGGTGCGTCGCTGCCCAGCGCGTGCCCTTTCGGACAGCTGGTACACGAGTGGCACCCATTCGTAGTTCCTCTCGTACTATACGAACGTTCCCGTCAGATACCGTTACACCCCCAATAGATAGCAGCCGACCTGTCTCACGACGGTCTAAACCCAGCTCACGACCTCCTTTAATAGGCGAACAACCTCACCCTTGCCCGCTTCTGCACGGGCAGGATGGAGGGAACCGACATCGAGGTAGCAAGCCACCCGGTCGATATGTGCTCTTGCGGGTGACGACTCTGTTATCCCTAAGGTAGCTTTTCTGTCAGCAATTGGCCGCATCAAGCAGCCTAATTGGTTCGCTAGACCACGCTTTCGCGTCAGCGTCCGTCGTTGTGCCGGACACTGTCAGACTTCCGTTTGCTCTTGCGCTCTGTTCCGCGTCTCCGACGCGGATGAGGAAATCTTGGGGCGCGCCCGATATCTTTTCAGGCGCGTACCGCCCCAGTCAAACTGCCCGGCTACCAGTGTCCTCCGCCAGGAGTGAGAGTCGCAGTCACCATCGGGTAGTATTTCAATGCTGGCTCGGTGGCCCGCTAGCGCGGGTACCTGTGTACCGCCTCCTACCTATGCTGCACAATGGCGACCACGTCTCAGTGACAGCCTGCAGTAAAGCTCTATAGGGTCTTCGCTTCCCCTTGGGGGTCTCCAGACTCCGCACTGGAACGTACAGTTCACCGGGCCCAACGTTGGGACAGTGGCGCTCTCGTTGATCCATTCATGCAAGCCGCTACTGAAGCGGCAAGGTACTACGCTACCTTAAGAGGGTCATAGTTACCCCCGCCGTTAACAGGTCCTTCGTCCCCTTGTACGGGGTGTTCAGATACCTGCACTGGGCAGGATTCAGTGACCGTACGAGTCCTTGCGGATTTGCGGTCACCTATGTTGTTACTAGACAGTCGGAGCGCCCGAGTCACTGCGACCTGCCCCATTGCAGGGCAGGCATCCCTTATTGCGAACGTACGGGACTAACTTGCCGAATTCCCTAACGTCGGTTGCTCCCGACAGACCTTGGCTTTCGCCGCCACGAGTACCTGTGTCGGATCTCGGTACGGACAGTGTGCTCGCCTTTTCACGGGCTCTAGGTTGACCTGACTTGCGCTATCCAGTCATTCGATCGCTTCGTGCCGTTACGGCTTCCACGAACTTCGACTGTTCGACCGGGCGAAAGCCCGGCTCAGGCGGCCCCAAAGCGTCGGCTTTGAGTGCACACTGGCATAGGAATATTAACCTATCTCCCTGTTGTCAGCTTCGACTTACGGGCTGACTTAGGACCGGCTAACCCTCAGCTGATCAGCATTGCTGAGGAACCCTTACTCGTTCGGCCGTCGGGGTTCTAACCCGACTAACGCTGCTACTATGACCAGGATTTTCGTTACTGAACGGTCCACACGACTTCTCAGCCGTGCTTCCACCCGAACAGAACGCCAACCTACGAGATCACCAGTCTAAGTGGTGCTGCTAGGTCTCGGTGGTAGACTTGAGCCCCGATCATTTTGGGCGCCTCAAACCTCGGCCGGTAAGCTGTTACGCTTTTCTTAGAGGGTAGCTGCTTCTAAGCTCACCTCCCGGCTGTCTAGGGCTTGAGACCACCTTCGATCGCACTTAGTCTACACTTGGGGACCTTAACCCAGCTCTGGGTTGTCTCCCTCACGGTACACAGGCTTACCCCGTGCACCGGACTCCCTGCGTCGAGCGGCGTTCGTAGGTTCGGAGTTGGACAGGGGGGCACACTCCTCTCGGAGTGCGGTCCCCCAATCCGTCGCTCTACCCCACGAACTACCTCGGCAGAGGTGATGCTTCGACATCTTTCGGTTGGAACCAGCTGTTTCCGGACTCGATGGGCCTTTCACCCCTAGACGTAGGTCACGAGAGGGTATTGTAGGACACCAACTCTAACAGGCCTCCACGTGCCTTTCGGCACGCTTCGCCTTGCCCACGCCTAGATCGTCCGGTTTCGGGTCGTGCCCGTTTGACTCCCCGCGCTTGAACACGGCGGCCCTCGTGCAACGCACTGCGGCCATGTCGGTTTCCCTTCGCCTTCCCCGATGATCGGGTTAGACTCGTCAAACAGGCACACTCCCTGGTTCGTTTTTCAAAACGTACGACAGAACACCGGCTTCCCAAACTTCCTACTAGAGGTTCGCACCTCGATCGTTTTGTCCGGGACCTTCTGTGCCCTGTCGCTCCATCGCCAACTGATTTCACGCCCTATTGCACCTCCCTTCGTGGGGTGCTTTTCAGCGTTCGCTCACGCTACTTGTTCGCTATCGGTCTTGAGGAGTGTTTAGTCTTCGCGGTCGATGCCCGCGATATTCACGAGGGATATCCAACCCCCGATACTCTGGAACTGACTCGTTCCTTACTTGCCGACGGTACGGGACTGTCACCCTGTCTCGTGCTCTATTCCAAGAGACTTCGCGTCGCCGTTCGGGAAGTGATCGTCAGTCCGAACACCACATTGCCCGTGAGGGCTTCGGTTTGGACTGTGTCGCGTTCTTTCGCCAATACTAACGACATCGCGTTTGCTTTCTTTTCCTGTCGGTACTAAGATGTTTCAATTCCCGACGTTCCCCATTGCGCGAAGCAATTGCGGTGGGGATTCCCATTCGGAGATCCTATGTTCTTCGCCTCCGTGCGGCTCCCATAGGCTTATCGCAGCTTGGCACGTCCTTCGTCAGCTCTCAAGCCGAGCGATCCACCAGCTGGCACAGTAGCCACGTTCATCGGATCGGCGTTGCGACAGAGTCGCAACATCGTGACCCGGGAACGGGTCCAGTGGACGCCTGGACTACACGTACACACGGTCTCATCTGCACGCCGGTAGACGGCCGGCCTGCATTGACCCTTCCCACCCACGCTTGCGCGGGGTGGTGCATCGGTTCGTTCGGATTAGACCGAAATCGTCTGCCCCACTTAAGGGGCACGATTCGATCCAACCCGAGCCATGGACCCACAGGGATTCGAACCCTGGGCATCCTCCTTGCAAAGGAGGCACTCTACCACTGAGCTATGGGCCCACGTCCGCCACAAAGGCGGACAGCGGGAGTAGGTGTTAGCCTTGGTAGTTCAAAGGTGCCCGATCGGCCACGACGTGGGTCGATCGAACGTGGACTGCGTGGCGCTACGCGCCACGACTTTTGGGCCGGGGCGACGCCTCGGTCCCGGTCTGTGGAGGTGATCCAG
Source organism: Natrinema saccharevitans (assembly GCF_001953745.1). Lineage (NCBI taxonomy): Archaea > Methanobacteriati > Methanobacteriota > Halobacteria > Halobacteriales > Natrialbaceae > Natrinema > Natrinema saccharevitans. Next base: position 259,712 of record NZ_LWLN01000002.1, on the reverse strand, counting down.
CCGCAGATTCCCCTACGGCTACCTTGTTACGACTTAAGCCCCCTTGCGGAGCCCAGATTCGACCGACGTTGCGTCGGCCTCATCCGGACCCCACTCGGGTGCTTTGACGGGCGGTGTGTGCAAGGAGCAGGGACGTATTCACCGCGCCCTTCTGAGGCGCGATTACTACCGAATCCAGCTTCATGAGGGCGAGTTTCAGCCCTCAATCCGAACTACGACCGAGTTTCGGAGATTAGCGCCCCCTCTCGGGGTTGCATCCCACTGTCTCGGCCATTGTAGCCCGCGTGTCGCCCAGCACATTCGGGGCATACTGACCTACCGTTGCCCGTTCCTTCCTCCAGTTTGGCACTGGCAGTCCTCCTAATGTACCCAACCACCGCTAGGTGTTGCTGGCAATTAGGAGTGCGGGTCTCGCTCGTTGCCTGACTTAACAGGACGCCTCACGGTACGAGCTGACGGCGGCCATGCACCTCCTCTCAATGGCTCCGGTAAGGTCATCAACCTGACTTTCACTGCACATTGTCGATGCTGGTGAGATGTCCGGCGTTGAGTCCAATTAAACCGCAGGCTCCTCCGGTTGTAGTGCTCCCCCGCCAATTCCTTTAAGTTTCATCCTTGCGGACGTACTTCCCAGGCGGTCTGCTTCGCGGCTTCCCTGCGGCACAGCACAGGCTCGTAGCCTGTGCCACACCTAGCAGACATCGTTTACAGCTCGGACTACCCGGGTATCTAATCCGGTTCGTGACCCGAGCTTTCGTCCCTCACCGTCGGATCCGTCTTCCAGAGGCGCTTTCGCCACCGGTGGTCCGTCCAGGATTACGGGATTTCACTCCTACCCCGGACGTACCCCTCTGGTCTTCCGGTCCCAAGCCGTGCAGTTTCCACCGGACGCCCGCGCGTTGAGCGCGCGGATTTCCCGATGGACTTGCACGGCCAGCTACGGACGCTTTAGGCCCAATAATAGCGGTCATCACTCGTGCTGCCGGTATTACCGCGGCGGCTGGCACCGGTCTTGCCCAGCACTTATTCCGCGACCTCCTTACGGTCGCAAAAAGCGAGGACTATATGCCCTCGCACTTGGAGTCCCCCTATCGCACTCGCGTGCAGTGTAAAGGTTTCGCGCCTGCTGCGCCCCGTAGGGCCCGGTATCTTGTCTCAGATACCGTCTCCGGGCTCTTGCTCTCACAACCCGTACCGATTATGGGCACGGTGGGCCGTTACCCCACCGTCTACCTAATCGGCCGCAGCCACATCCTATGGCGCCGGAGCGTTTCGGATTTACACCACTCCAGGTCGTGAATCGTATCCCGAATTAGCCTCAGTTTCCCGAGGTTATTCGGATCCATAGGGTAGTTTGGCCACGTGTTACTGAGCTATCTGCTACGAGTCTGAACTCGTGCAACTAGCATGGCTAAATCGGACTCCAATAGCAATGACCTCCGGCAGGATCAACCGGAATGCTATTTGATCTCCCCAGTTGGGGAGGGTCTGTTGGCGGTGAATGTTGGTACACACTCACACAGGGGTCCACGTTCGCTGACGCCGGTCGTGTGACCGATCGAGCGTCACCGAACTACCAAGGCTAACATCAGATCCCATCTGTACGGCGGACCGCAGGGATGGGGTCCTCATCTTCTTCGTATTACTTTGTAATCGGGGACACCTATTTAAGACCTACGAACCCTACCTTCAGAGGTAGGTAGTACCATACTCATATGGAGGTCGCAACATATCTATGAGTTTCTCCGGAGACGATCTATAGTAGTCGCTGAAACGATTCACATACTGATCGCAGCGCTGTCGTGCGATCAGGTGTGCAATGACGTTCAGTGGCTACTATAGTTCAGGAGATGTGGCGGCTCAGTTCTGGAAGAAAGGCAGTGCAAGTGACACAGTCAGAAGGTCCAAGGGATCCGTGAAGATTGTGATAATGATAGCCACCTATATCGAATTACAAAGGAAAGAGGTGCCTTCCACACTGGATATCGTTCCTGTTTCTATCGGACTATCGACGGAGAAACAACCGGAAAGAAAGTTTTCGACGCTGCTGACCTCTCTGAACGACGTCTCATAGATCCACTTTCAGTCTGTTTGCCAAATCACCAAGTAGTGACCACGAGATTCCCCAGTAATGACTGGAGTCGATCCCGAAACGCCGTGGCTGCCGGCCGACACCGACCAAGACTTTGACCCACTCGAGCATGCGGGAGTGGGCCCATCGCCCGACACACCCATGATCGTCACCCCGCGGGGCGGCGATCGCGAAGTCGGTCGGAGTTGCTATCAAGTCGACACCGAACACGGCACCTACCTCGTCGACTGCGGCCTCAACCAGAGCGAGGGCGACGACTACCCCGACTTCCGCGGGCTCGGTCCGGAATCAGTCGACGCCGTCTTTCTGACTCATGCGCATATCGATCACTGCGGCGGCCTTCCCGTCCTCGAGGCACGGGGCCATCTCGATGACGATGCGCCGATTATCGCGACCCGACCGACGATCGACCTCGCGAAGACGCTGCTCGAGGACTCGCTGAAAATCTATCGCCGGGAGACGAACCGTCACGGCGACCAGCAGCAGTTCTCCCAACAGGACGTGACGACGGTGTTCGACCGTTTCGAGCCGGTCGACTACGGCGGCGGCCGCGTCGGGGCCGTCGCGGAGGAACTCGAGCGCGATCCACTGGTCTACCAGCTCGGCAACGCGGCCCACCTGCTGGGATCGGCGTGGCTCATGCTCCAGACCGAGGGGTATCGCGTCGTGTTCTCGGGCGACCTCGGCGGCCGGGCAAGCCACCTGCCCGATATCACACCCCCGCCGCAGGCCGACGTCCTCTTTCTCGAGAGTACCTACGGCGGGACGCACAGTCACACGTCGTTCAGCGACGCCCAGACGAGGATCTACAACGCCGTCGAGCGGGCCCTGAACAACCGGGAACCGGTCTTGATCCCGACCTTCGCCGTCGGTCGGGCCCAGACGCTGCAGTTGCTGTTCGCCAACCGTCTCCACACGCTGCCGGGCGATCTCAGCGAGCGGGTCCGCCTCGTCGTCGACGGGATGGCCCAGGAGGCGACCGACCGCTATCACGAGTACGTCACCGACACGGACTACCTGGCCGAGTCGGTCGTCAACCGCGCGCAGGAAAGCGGCGACGAAACGCCGTTCTCACCGTCGCAGGTCGAGTTCCCCGAGAGCGACGCCGACCGCCGGGCGATCCTCGAGGACGTCGACCCCGCTGCGGGCGGCAAGGTCCCGGTGATCATCGCCCCGTCGGGGATTCTCACCGGCGGGAACTCCCCGCGCTACCTCGTCGAACTTGTGGCCCAGTTTCACTCCGCAACGGTCATGCTCTCCGGGTATCAGGCCCTGCAGACCACCGGACGGACGATCCAGAACCAAGTCGATGCTGAGGCCGAGGAGATCCAGTTCACGACCGACGCCGAACCCTTCGGGACCGACTGGCCGACCGCCGACAACGTGACCTGGATCTCCCCTGACGGCGCGGCCGAACCGACGACTCGCGTGACGATGCCGAGCGACTGGGTGTCGATGGTCGGTGGACTCAGCGGCCACGCCGCCCAGCCCGGTTTGCTGGACTTTGCACGGACTGTCGATCCGGAGACGATCGCCCTGATACACGGCCCCGACTACGCGCAGGAACACCTCGGGAATCACCTCGCAAAGAACGTCGAGAGCGTCGCCAACGTCACTCGGAGTCGGCGGCTGACACCGATCCCGATCGAGAGCGAGGTCGAACCCGAGACGGCTGTTCTCTCCCCCGAGATGTTCGAGGGCGAGCATGAGTCGGCACACGACCAACTCGAGAACGTCTTCGAGCTGCTGGCGGCAATGAACGAGGAGGTAGCCGACGCACGGACCACGCGCAGCGAGGCCGAAATTCGGGCGATCGTCCGCGACGAACTCGAGAACGCCGGTGTTCTCGAGTCGCGATCGGAAGATCAGTACTGGGACACCTGAATCGGTAACTACAGATGCTCGTTGAACCCTGGACGGTCTATGAGGACTGATGGATATTCGGAATCGTGTGCTGAATACAAGGCGTGAACGTTGCACAAGCTTCGGCTTGATTTGCGTCGGTGAAAGGTGGGTCAGTGCAGAGTGAACCGATTGTCTCTTCGATAGCTCAGCACAGTCAGCATGGGAAGTTGCCGAAATCTACAGCGGATCAGAAGTTAACACATATATCCGAAACCGTGCACTCCTTCATTATATGCAATTCTGTGACGAGTGTGGTTCGATGATGCACACGGAGGGCGACACGTGGGTGTGTCGCGCCTGTGAGAACGAGGAGCCGCGGGACTCGCAAGCAGAAGCGGCGATGGCGACCCAGGATGGACAGCGGGACGACGGGGCACCCGCCGTGGCCGACGCGATCCAGGGCTCCACCGAGACGATGCAGGAGCCCTGTCCGGCGGACGACTGCGACAGCGACCAGGCCTACTCCGAGATGATGCCGAAGCCGGGCGGCTCCTACGAGGTTCGGCTGTTCACCTGCGTCGAGTGCGGCCACAAGTGGCGCGAGTCCTGATGGCGCATCTCGCAAAGCCCGCGCATGCATAGACCACCACATCAGGCACTCAACACCCGAGGTTACGGAAATCTAAGGAGAAAGCCGCGTACTTTAGCGCGGGGATGAATCCAGACTGGAGGGCTAAGAGTCGGATCACCGTCTTAACCAACAAAACGATGAATTGACGCCGTGTGTTGGTTAATACGAACCAACAACCGCTGTCCTACTAACGAGTCAACGATCTACCGGACGACGTCCACGCAAAGGCGACAATCACACTCAAGCAAATCACTGACGACTGCTGCTACTGGCAGTGGCGAGAAGGCGACACGGTGACCTCGAAATGCGAGGGACCAGTCAATTCAGCGGAATAGATACCCCGTGTGCGAAGTGAATTGGCTGGGAACGTCAAGAGAGTCCCCGTGTGCGAGATGATTTTCTGGTCCGGCAGCAAGGGAACCCCGTATGAGAGATGAATTGAGTGACGGGTTGAGTAGGGACGCCCCGTGTGCGAAGTGAATTAGCGGAGAACATTACCGAACACCCTCCGTGTACGAGATGATTCTCTGATCTGGCAGCGAGGGCACCCTGTGTGAGAGATGGATTATAGTAGCTCTTGAAACGATTCACACACCGATCACAACGCTGTCCTGCGATCGAGTGTGCACTGACTTTCAAGAGCTACTATAGATGGGGGAGGGGGGCCACCCCGTGTGCGAGATGATTTTGTGGCTGATAACGCTTCGCGTTAGTTCCCTTCGAAGAACTCCTCTATCTGAGCGTTAACAACTGATTTGATAAGTTCCATCTCGTGTTCTGCCTCTTCAAGACGGATATCGGACTGAAGCGTCTCGGCGACCACTTCTGGATCATCAACGAAAGTATACTCTTTGTGAACGCCGTTCCCGTAGCCCCGTCCACGTTTCTCAGACGTGACGAAATTGTAGGTCTCGGCTTCACTCATGTATCGTAAATAAGAGTCTCGTGACTTTTCGTCGGCATCGAGCAGGTCTGTAAGGTACTGATAGACACGATACGCGACGGTACTCGGGACAGCATTTAGATTTTGCCTGGAGTAAACGGGGACAACCGCAGTTGCATAGAGCGAGATTTTCTTCTGTGTCGACAGTCCCTGCATCTGCGTCAACGTTCGATCGCGTTCGGCCTCTTTCTGGGCGTCCCGAACGTGCTCTTCACGAATCGTATCTTCGCCCGCACGGTCCGCGATCTCCCCGGCTTTCCGGAACAAGTCAATCGCTTTCCGGGCGTCGCCGTGGTCCTGTGCGGCGAACGCCGAACTGAGTGGGATGATACCGTCCTCGAGGACATCGTCTTGATACGCGTCGCGACGGCGCTCGAGAATCGACTGGAGTTGATTCGCGTCGTAATCGGGAAACACGACGTCTTGCGGGTTGAACGAGCTCTCGGCTCGCCCGTCGAGGTCCTCCATAAATCGCGGATCATTCGTGAGGGCGGCGACAGAGACGTGCCCCTCGATCCGACCGAGTTGTGAGGCGCGAGACAGTTGATAGAGCAGTTTCGAATAAGCCGGTTCGTCGTTTGGATCTCGTTGTCGGCCGACCAGGAGATCGACCTCGTCCAGAATGATGATCACCGAGTCGAAGTTGTTGCTCAGAACCTCGTAGAAGCGGTTGAGTTTCTGGTCTGTCGAGATTCCGCTCTGAGGAATACCGACATCGACGCCAGCCTCGTCAGCTGCATTCTTAGCCAGACGATAGACCGCACGGTCGTGAGACTTGATTGTCTGACAGTTGATTTCGATGACCCCGAAACGGTCGCTTTGTGAGTTCGCAAGTTCGAGAACCTGCTGGCAGACCGCGTTGATGATGAGCGACTTTCCAGTGCCAGATGGGCCATAGAGGAGCATATTAGGAGGGCGGTTTCCCTGCAGCGCCGGTCGGAGATACGTTATGATATCGTCCAATTGGTTGTCACGACCGACGATGCGATCCTCGTCGATGACCGCGTCAGGATCAAGTAGCCCCTTGTCACGGAACACAGAATTTTGAACGCCTTCTTGAAGACGGCCTTTGATAGACTGTGAGAGAGACTGTTGATCGTCGCCATCAGCCATACTCGCGGAATGTCGTCCGTGCTATAAATAAATATGGGGGACCGCGTGCGAGATTAAATACGCCATATTTGTGGGTTAGAAGGCTATTCAGGATGGGAAAGTAAAAGCACGGATAACCGCGGGCGAAGTCAATTGGTCGACTAGACCCCGTGTGCGAAATGAAATCCAGCTCGAGTTAGAAAAGTGGTTCAACTCAGGACGACTGAAGAAGACACACCGTGTGCGAAATGAAACGCGTGTTGAGGGGCTGGTGATCTGGTCAACTACCGTCAGGGGGCTATGGACCGACAGTAGTTCTGTGGAATTCGATAATGGATACCCCCTCACCCCGTGTGCGAGATGAATTTGATGAATCGGTCGGAGCGATCAACTCAGAGAAAATACGGAAGTCAGCTGAAAATAGACGGGAGAGGCGATATAGAGAAAGTATACGGAAGAACGGAGCAAGAGATCTACGGTCTGACTACTAAATCAATCAATATTGTAATAGGCTAGCTATAGCTCCAGTACGGTTCCCGTTTATAGAGTATCCACATAAAACTTCTCCTACTAGATGTCCTTCGTCGTTTCGGTCTCTTCAGGCCGTCTTTTTCACGAAATCGTGTATTCAGCGGTTTCTTGGTCTAACTCGTTGCTCCCCCCTCCCTACCTTATTCTCGATTTCATCTCGCACACGGGGTGTGGGTGTTCCCATCTCCTTCATGGAGTGAGTCACCAACATTTCTGAGTGTCTAACGTACAGGACGGTCAACTGTTGAGACTGATTGGCGGGTCGCTGCCGGTCCGTCGCCAATCCCCTCGAGGACGCGATTGAGGACTGACTGCCAAGACAGTTGATGAATACCGTCTCGGTGGCGGGTAACTCGTCAGTCACACACGTCACCGCACACGTCTTGCCTGCACCTGGAGGCCCGTGCGTCGTTGGGAGCGATACCGTGGGTCAGTGGCTCGAGGACTTTCGAGAGGTGTGGGGAGGTTGCGTTGCAGACGGATGATCCAGCAGAAAAGGATTTCCACGTTCGCCAAGTGCTGCAGGTATGTGGTGTAGATGGACTTCCGAAAGAACTGAAATAGAGACTGCTCATCTGCTCATTGGACCCCGTACGTACCGCTGGTTCACAGTCACCTATCCGATTTTGTTCTCCTTCTCAGACCACTGGTCGCGGCAACTATGTCTTCGAATTGATCACTTGTTCCGCTCTCCCGACTGTATGCCCAGAACAGTAACCATCTCTGAATTGAGTTCGGGGCCCTATCTATAAACGAAATCAAATACAGTTATACTTCGATTAGCTAGCCAATAGTTTAATATAGGGTTGCTGCCAAGTTGCTATCGGCGAGAGCAGATACGGATTCCACCGCTACTGTTGAATCCGACCCGAGACATCCAAGCACTCTCGCCAAGACTGAGATCGGTCAAACCAATAGCCATGTTGTCCACCGATTTCAAGTCCCCTTGCACCCACACCGAACCCACCTGTGACCATCCCTAGGGGATTGGGGGCTTCGACGTCGGCTTCTGGCCGGCGTTTCTGTACTATAGTAGCCGCTGAACGTCATTGCACACCTGATCGCACGACGGCGCTGCGATCAGTGTGTGAATCGTTTCAGCGGCTACTATAGAGAACCCTGAAGCAACCGCTCTTGCCTGCACCGTGTTCTTATTCTATCGCGAGACCGGCGACTGTGAACGCTCGAGAGGGCTTGGTAGTCGACCTGGCAACCTCGTCGAGTACGACGTTCACCATCGACACTGAAGACACGAACAAAATCAGCGGTGACGAATGCGCCGCAGCTGTGGCATTCTGGCATTCGTACTCTCTCGAAAGCCAGTCCTGATTACTTGATATCCTCCTTCGCGTAAACGCGGAGGAATCCCGAGCGGTGGGAGTTTCAGGTTTGCAGTCTAACACCAGTCCTTTCAGGGACAGGTAGTCTCACAGCGGCGAACTGGTGGACTGCTGGCCAGACCGAGTGGCCGTTATTCCTATCCTCAACCGTGTACGGCATCCCGGTGTTGTTTTGGCCACTGGGATGCCAGCAGGAGTCAGCGGACTGGGGGTATCGTCTCTCGTGCTTGAAGCAGTCGGCACATCGGCACACCTTTCGAGGATGTGGCGTTCACCGACTGCTCTTTCGGATACTGTCGTCCGAGAGACTCCGTCTCTCGCGATCATGGAAATCGGAGATTTCCGAACGACCTCGTTATCGGAGGTGGACAGGCTCCCTCCCCAGGACGGTTCGGAATCCGCTCCGTTCCGACCAATTCCTACCATTCGATTGAGCGATCTGAAACTTAAATGTCTGCATGGTAACTCGGAGTATACATCCAAACGGTTTCTCCGTCCCGAGTGACGGCGCGTATCCACGCCGTGAACAGCGTGGTATTGAGCCTGTTTCATTATAGCACGGGTACGATGCTCTTTCACTCGAAGATTTCACTCCGCCGGTGGGTGTTCTCAATCTACGCGCTTTGCCGGTTCAACACGAGTCTCTGACAACTGCAGCACGAAATCTGGGTGACACACAAGACGATCTGTGGACCATCTCTCTGGTCCAATAGAGCTCTAGGTTATGTCTCCTCAGTAACACAAGTCAGATTGATCTAATTCAGGATATTTTTAGTACGGCATCTGTCGTATCTGGTGATGGGCGGGGAACTGAATCGACGACAGGTGATAACTGCTGGTGGGATTGGGGTCGCGGGTGCGCTCCCAGGCTGTACCTCCAGTCCATCAGGAACCGATGGAACAGGCGAGGGAACGCACACAGTCTCGATGGAGCCGATGGGCGAGGTCGGGTTCTCGAGCGTCCCCGAGACGTTCGTGGGGCGATTCGGTTTCGTCGTCGACATCGTGGCAGCACTCGATGAACTCGATTCGCTCGTCGCGATGTACAGCAACTACTCGGTGTTCGGACACAGTCACTTCTACGACGAACTCGAGACCGTCTCGATCGACCCCACGGAGATCGAAGAGTTCCAAACGGACGACTGGGACATCCGTCTTGAGCGGTTGTACGAACTCGCCCCTGACTTCACCGCGATCGATCCGAACTACCTCATCCATTACACCCAGTTCGACGAAGACGAGGTTGACCAGTTCATCAATCGGGTCGGACCGTTTCTCCACAACGAGAGTCAACGGATAAACGGCTCTGTTGAAATCCTCTTGTTTAGCGATTTTCACGCGAATCAACGATATACCACACGAGCGGACTGGCTGCTTTCTGTTTCAGTAGGTCTCCGTACTGTTGGGAGACAGCGTGTGGGAGAGAGGACGTCCCTATACCAAGTAGAATCTACAGGCGGAGCAGGCCGAGTGCCCTCGGGGCTTGACCTCGAGGGAGTTAACAGGACATCGGATCATAGACCTGTGCAGGGGCTGTACCACCCTATTTGAGTTACTGAACGGACTGAGAACGAGTTGTCATCTCTGCTACCCAGTTTCCGACTATAGCACAGCCCATCACCAGTATAGCAAGACAGATTACCAGTAGAACGAGTACAAGTAGAATTGTAACAACTTCTAGTCTCGTACTTCCATCCGGAGAAATTCTTGCTGCAACCTCCATAGCAAACACTGTAACTCCCCCAAGGGACGCTACGAAACCAGCAATTAATCCAGCCCGATGACTATCCGCTGGTCTTGCATTGAACAGATATCCAACGAGAAGTCCGGTCGCTATCATTGGGGCGCTATTTACCAAGGCCGTTGTTTCCCGTGAGACGAGTAGTGTGAACGGAATTGAAACGAGACCGAGAAGTACGGCGATGAGAAATGGATTGTCCGTTACTGCAGCTATCTTATTCTGAATGCTGTACTCAGGCATATCTTTGTGTTGCTGTCGACGAATTATAAACTTTCTTTAGTTCTTGACGACCGCGGTTTTTCGCGGACGAGATATCAACTATCTTTTATTTGTACTGAGCGATCCGTGAGTCGTATCCTTTCGAACTTTGAGACACAGGAAAACGATGTGCTGATGGAGCGTGTAGCGTTGTTTCGAGGACTTCGAGGAGTATCGAGCTACGGCACGTTGCGCTGATCGAAATGCTTCCTCGGTAAACCGAGCAACCGAGACTTTGGGAGGGTTTGCATCTACGCAAACTACCGATTGAGCCTGTAATCAACAGAGGCATAAATATCGATTGGCCCTAATTTTGGTCGTGTTTAGTTAAGGCTGAAAAGTGAGGCGAGCCGAATTTCGGCTGGTTGATGGCTGAAATCCCTCGCCTCAGCGGTCGTAGCGACTGGATAGGCTTGGAGTTTGTGGAGCGAGAGCGGACACCGAGCGAACTGATGGAGACCGGTATTCGGCTCTATTTGGCTGGACTATCACTTTCGACTACCGTTTCAGAATTAGAGAAGCTCGGTGTCGAACGGTCGCGGAAAGCCGTTCACGACTGGGTACACAAAGCCGATCTACAGCCCGCCACTGACGTGAGTCCGGATCACATTGCGCTCGATGAAACGGTGATCCGAATCAACGGCCAGCAGTTCTGGCTGTACGCTGCTGTCGATCCAGAGACGAACAAATTTCTGCACATTCGGCTGTTTACCACGACTACAACGGCATTGACGAAACAGTTCTTGCAAGAGCTTCGTGAGAAACACGACCTCGACGACACTGTGTTTCTCGTCGATCACGCCCAGCATCTAGCGGCAGCACTGCAACGAGCAGGACTCCGATTTCAATCCGTTCGTCATGGAAATCGGAATGCTGTCGAACGTGTCTTTCGAGAAGTAAAACGACGAACGTCTTCGTTTAGCTATAGTTTTAGTCACGTTGAACCAGCAACCGCTGAATCGTGGCTTCAAGCTTTCGCCGTCTGGTGAAACTCGCGTAACTAAACATTCTCTACTCACGCCGCATGACACCGGAGTCCCAGTCGGTCTCGTCGCGAAGTTCTTTGATCGATTCTCCCGCTTCTTCGGCAGACTCGTAGCTCTCACAGCTGCGTTTAATCAGATGGTTAGTCCAATCTGATATAGGCGATTCTACTTCTCGTAAGAATAATAAACACTGGCTGAAATAGGACAATTCAGTTAGTTGATTGACGACGATGAGTGAGGGCGAAACAGAATCGACTGGGGAGTCCCCGTCACGGGACTTAACATACGACGGCGTTGATGAAACAGACCACTCGTTCCGCCCGAATCCAGATGAGTACGATCTCGAGGCGCTCCGGTTCATCTGCGAGGAATCACGAAACGTCATCGACCATCAGATTAATGATCTGAACGATATCGACGATAAAGCCCTCCGAACGGTCCGAATTACGATGGTCGTTATTGGGTTTGTAGTCGCTGCAGCTCAGGTAGAAAATGCTGATCCAATATTCAATCCGATCACAACGCTCGGTAGCACGTTCCTCATTCTCTCAATAATATCCGGCGTAATCACATACTCCGCTTCAAATCTTGACCTCGGCCCTGGGCCTAACTATCTATCAGATGTTATCCAAAAGGCAAATTCAGAAAAGAAAGAACGGATCGAAGCGACGCAAAGCTACGCCTACTGGATGTATAAGAACGAAGGAGTCGTTCGACGAAACGGTTGGTATCTCGTTATCACGCAACTTCTATTGGTTGTTGGCCTGCTGCTGTTAGCCTACGGCGCATGGAGAGGTGTAACCGATGACAACCTTTATGAATTCATGGTTGGAATGATGGTCATATGAGAGAGAAAGAGCCTCCAAAACAGACTCGCCGTGCAAGGATGAGCCAGCGCGGATACAAGGCTCCGAAATTCCTTGCTGAGTTGCTGTCGGGTCGACGTGGCGACAAATAGCGGACCTCCCACTTCTATTCCAGCATTCGTTTCATCTGTCGATTACACTGCCGTCTGCTTTTTAGCCAGTTCCTCGTGCGTCTGGTAGTGTAGTTCAGTTCCGGCCTGTTACTCGTCTCGAGCAGCGAGCAAGAAGATGACTCGGACGACGAAGATTACTCACTCCACTATTTCCCGTGCAGTCTCCGTCAGTTCGTACTCCTGTGGGTGTTCGTCCTCGAGGATCGTCACGAGATTGTACTGGTGGAACTTCGTACTGAGCCACCCGCGGACGGTCCGACTGACGGACGGATCGTCGATCCGGCGCTCGTACTCGTCATAGATCGTCCCGCTGGTCGCCGGCTCGATGTCGGCCAGCACTTTCAGGACGGCTGTCTGCTGATCGGCGAGCGACGAAATACGCAACCGAGCGATATCCACCTCTGCCTTTTGTCTGGCCCGCTCGACGATCGGATCGGTCACACACTCGGTGTCGTCAATCAGGACGATATCGAGGGCGTTCCGCAGCGTCGCGATTGCCTTCCGAGCGTCCCGACCAGCGGCGTCGGCGATTCCCGCGAGCGCCTCGTCGGGGACGATTTCGGGATTGACCTTCGCCGCGACCATGCGGTCTCCGGGATCTCTACGAGTTGGTAGTCGTGGTACTTCTCGAACTCGATGTCCTGTGCAGTCCCGATGCGGGAGTAGACGCGATGCTCGAGGTCGCCGACGACCTGGTGGCGATCGTTCGCCGCGAACAGCAGGCGGACGTCGTTGATCTCGTAGAGATCCCGCAGGATATCGTCCTCGACGAGTTTGTCGGCCTCGTCGAGAAAGAGAATCGTCGGCTCGGTGATCGCGTCTTCGACCGCGTCGAGTAACACGCTCTCGGGGGTCTGCTCGCGATCGTATGCCGTATCGCCGACCAGCGACTCGACAATGTCCTCGCGGAGGCCTGGTCATAACCGTCGTCGACTCTGCCGACTTACTTGAGTGGGTGCCGATCTCCGCTGACCAATATAGTAGCTCTTGAAACGAGTTACACACCGATCACAACGCTGTCCTGCGATCGGGTGTGCATTGACTTTCAAGAGCTACTATAGCTTCGGTGCGATCAGTGTGGCCTTGATCTGGGACCGAACGATCGGTGTGAGGTGCTGGCCGTCCGGAACAGACTTGAGGCCGAGATCGTCTCCCGACGCTGCCGGCACTGTTGCTCGAGCAACCCGAAGTGGCCAATCATCAGCGACCCGTCCTTCCAAGTTAGTCAAACCGGTTCTACTGGCGCCTTCCCTCTACAGAGTCTTGGTTGCCTTCTAAATAGAGCTTTTCCCAAAGTATATGTCTCATCACGTTTAATCACAAGATCCGTAACTCACTGTGATCACCATGTCAAAAACCGTCAGAATATCCGACAAGCTATATGAGGCAATAGATGAAGCTCGTGCCACCGACCAGACCTTCGAAGATTTCATCGAAGACATGGCTCTAGAGTATGGTCTTCTTCCTGAAGGCGTACAGTCACTCTCTACGCTCAAAACTAAGCTCAAGCACGTCTATGGATTCGACGACTCTGAGATCGATAAGGTAACCACCGCACTAATGGCTATCTATACTGGTCAGGAAAAGTCGAATACAATTGGATACCCCCATGCTGAAGCCGAAGAACAATACCAACGAGACAATATTAACATTCTAAAACGGCTTGGACTCGTGAAAGAGAATCATTACACTGGAAAGTACAATTTCGGATATAATACAACATCAATGGGTGATACGATCGGATCAGAGGCCGTCACTGCATTTTTCAATGAGAATCGTGACTCTATCAGAGACACACTGTCAACCTACGATGACCATCTCTTGGCCTTTCTAATCCAGTTCGGCTTCTCACGCACCGATACAGGGCATTATAGTACCCGTGGTGGTTCGCTCAAATATCCTGGCAATGACATCTTCTCCGATGAGGACGTTCAATCTCATTACGAAAACTTGAAAGACGACTTGGCGCAACTGGGGATCGCTGAACAGCATTCCGATGGATCTTTCACCATCCTACCGCCTGAATTCGCTAATTTTATTTCTGGATTGGATGATGAGTTCCGCGATGTTCATCAGAAGGTTGAGATATATAAATCCGTCACCGAATATGCGAACGATAATATCGAAAATAGAACTGAATTTCTGAATCAGCTTGAACATGCGTCGGAAGAAGATCTCGAAGAAATTATAAATGCTATGCACAAGAGGGGTGTGACCTCGAAATACGCACGAAAGGAAGTCCCATTCCTGATTAAGGATCAGGATGCGTTCCTGAAGCAACTTCAACACCAATTCACTGAGACACTCACATAGAGCAGTAGTCCGGTGAGGTGGTGATTCTCTTCATTAGCAAGGGATACAATAACCAGGAGATCAGGTGTTGGCCCGTGACGAGGGTGGCCAGCAATTTGCCAAACATCGAGAGTTCTTGCCGCTTCAGAATGCCTGGAATGTTTGGTTGAACGCAGATCTCTATGGTTAGCAAAGCCAGAACGAGATCGTAAACTCTTGTCTCGCGTCTTGTTTCCGGTGACACCTGACGTCTTCAGTGACCTCTCTCAGACCGTCCGTAGTCTTGGACCGACGACGACCGATCGAGTGACAGACAAGCAAGTAACAAGACAAGCAAACAACCGCAATCGCGCTGGGTTTGTGTTAGGCGTAGAGAGTGACCCCCTTCTCAGGGTGGTGTGAGTAACCCGGCGACAGCCTCACCTGTCGACGTCACCTGTCTCCGGATCGTCCTGTGTAGTCGCTCCTGTTCCTTCGCCAGGGATATCTGCATCCTCCATCAGGAGGACGCGGCGTTCGGTGTACTCGAGGCCGTTCTTGCGCTGGCGCTTCCGGGTGATCGCGAGCCGATTCTTCGAGAGATCGAGTAACGCATCGATCGTTCTGGAGACGAGTTTCTTCGCGTAGTCGTCGCTGATCCCCCTCTCTTGCCGGCGGATCCAGTGTTTCATATCGCTTGCCGTGACGAACTCGTGAACGTTCTTGCTGCCGGTCTGCCATGGGTCATCGCCGACGCCCGGATCGGTCCGTGCCTTCCAGAGCTGGGCAGCGAGCCGTGAGGGAAGCGACGACGTCGTTGCATGGAGCATGTCGTCGTCCATCTTGGCGAGTTGCTGAATCGGCAAGAGATCGCTATGCGCCAGGGCGATTTCGCCGCCCCGCTCCAGCGGGTCGTCACTCTCGGGCAGTCGGAAGTACTGCTGCCCGTCGTCTTTGCTGACTCGCTCGAGACGACCATCGGCGACGTCGATCTCGCTTTCGTCGACGTTCTCTTCGAGTAGGTGTGCCCCCTTCTCGAGTTCACGCGCCTGGAGTTCGCCGACGCGGTCCTTGTTCGCGTTGAGCTTCTTTTCGTGGGCGTCCAGTCGCGCCTCGATCGGCGGCTGGGCCTCCTCGAGTTCCTCGACCCGTTCTTCGAGACGGGCGTTTTCTGTGCGCGTGCGTTCGAGTTCGGTCTCGAGCTGGTCGAGGCGATCGTCTTTCCGCTCGAGGCCGGACTCGAGTCTCTCGAGTTGCTTGCGAAGGGCCTCGAGTTCGTCGATTAGTGTTTCGATCGTCGATCCGGCCGGTTCGGATTGCTCGGTAGTTGCGTTCATAGTCTCTTGGGTGGGTGGGAATCGATTCAGCTGCCGCTCGGTGGCCATACGAGAGGGGCTAGGAGGGCAGCGGGCGATCGACGACCACACTATAGTAGCCGCTGAAACGATTCATACACTGATCGCAGCGCCGTCGTGCGATCAGGTGTGCAATGACGTTCAGCGGCTACTATAACTGCAGAGTGGCCGCTCGAGGTGCCACGGTGACCGGTTCGAATGCTGCCCCGTCGGCGAGGGCTTACCATCCTCTCGTGGTGAACCATCGTCAGTGACGAGTGCTGGGCGCTCTCCCGGGGTGACTGCAAGCGGGGGTCGGTACGCACACCGCTGCCCGGGGTAGTGTCGCTGTGCGAGGACTTTCGCCGCGTTGCGATCGGGGCAGACGCTGTCGACGTGACACTCCGGGTTCCTACACCGGAACGCCTTGTTCCGTGCGCGATCGCCGATGACGCCGCAGCCGTGACACTCCTGTGAGGAGTACGCTTCCGGGACCGTCGTCACCTCGATGCCGTATTCGGCGGCGATCGTGCGGAGTCGCAGGTGTGCCGCCGGGAGGAGCCACGCCGTCCCGCGGTGTGCGTCGGGATCGGTCAGCCACGCCCAGAGATCGGGCTCGAAGTGGCTGTCTTCGGTCACCAGAACGGGGTGGTCGTACGCGCTCGCGTACTCGCAGATCTCCCGTGCCGCAGCGTCGATCTCCTCGAGGAGGGCATCCCGGCGTTGCTGGACGTACTCGACGATCGCGTTACGGTCGTCCTCGCTGGCGAGCAGGGCGGTGACCTGTTCGCGAAGGTCGTCGAGACGCGTACAGAGATCGTCACCACAGATCGTGTAGGCCCCTTTCCAGTCGGGCATCTCCGCCGGACAGGCGGTGTAGAGGTTGTACTCACCGAGGTCGACGCCGATCGCCGTTCGATCGGCGTTACGCATCTCGATCACCGTGTGCGGGTTCGGCCTCGCGAGCGGGACTGCATATCTCGTCCGGGTTGCCGTCGGTCGGCGTGTCGCGGGTCTCTTGTGGGTCAGTCCGGGCGTCGGTGGGGTCGAACGACGACAGCTGCAGGCGGAGGCTCGAGATCGGCTCCCGGCCGACCTCGCGCCACTCGCCGTCGCGATACTCGTGGACGATCCGCCAGGCGTCGCCACCCGTCTCGGAGAGGATCGTCACGCGCCGGCGACGGCCGTCGATCGTCGTGTACTCGAAACCGAACTCGAGGTCGCGCTCGGGGGTGACGTTCGCCATTACCGGTCGCCCCCGTCGGTGACCGGCCGTTGGGTCGTGATGCCACAGGTTGCGGCGAGCTGGCGAGTTCGTGTCTCGAGGAGCGTGTAGCTGGCCTCGGTGAGCGTGTACTCGTTCGTCTGTCGGTCGAGTTCGGATTTCTCGCCGAAGTCTCGTTCGACGAGGTCGTCGAGGTTCGGGTAGAGCCGTCCGTGGTTGACCTCGCCGTAGCGCGTCTCGAGGGCGGCTTTGATCGCCAGCCCGTACGAGGGTTCGTCGCTGTCCTCGAGTCGGGCGATCGTCGCGAGGAGATCGCGCTGGAACGCGCTGAGGTCCGTCCAGGTCGTGCCGCCGTCGGCGATGGGCGTGGTGTTCTCGAGCGATGCCTCTAGTCGTTCGGGACCTTCAAGGTCCCGTGCAGTGTTGTCCGACATGGCTTCGGTACCGCAGATACGGGAGCCGTTGCGGGCCGGTGTCACCACCACCGATCCGCGTTTTCAATTTGAACCCGACCAATAGTCCGATTCAAATGAAACTCCCGTTACTCAACCATTCTTTCCTACACCACTATAAATCTTCACATGAATTAATGAGATTAGAAACTCCAATTGATTATCCAAATCTGATATATCCCAGTAGCAACGATACCGGTCCAGGTGACAAGGAGAGTGCGAAAACCTGCGTCATGGATGCAGTTGCCTATCGATGATCGAATACTGGAAACGTTGGAATCTTCCGGCCTAATCCTATCTCCTGCAGTGATCGCGCTCAATATCGATAAGTCTAGAGATGAGGTTAACAGACGTCTATCGGTACTTGTAGACCATGAGCTAGTCCAGCGCGTGAAACGTGGGTATTACGAAATCACCGATCTCGGTGAGCAATACCTCGAGGGAGAACTCGACGCCAGCGAGTTAGACGAGTCGACAGACGAGAACTGATGAGACAGCACGGTAACTGGATGCAGACTCCGACTGATGAGCAGGTTCTAAAAGTTCTTGACACCGGGCTAATGCTCGGTCCCACTGCGATCGCGAAAAATATCGACAAGCATCGCGTTACAGTAAGCAACCGTCTCAGAGAACTCTGTAACTATGGACTCGTTGAGCGTCCTGAAGAAGGCTACTACGGGATCACTGATCTCGGTGAGCAATACCTCGAGGGCGAACTTGACGCTAGCGAGTTAGACGAGTCGACGGACGAGAGTTGATCTCAGAAACTGTCTCGCCTCTCCATTTACAACTGCTTCTCTTTCCCACTGCGCTCAGAACTGGTACTGGCTCGAGCATCTTGGTTCAGGGAGATAGCATACAGTTGCCTGCTAGTGAACACAGATTCCATGTTTTGCACCGGCTATTGCTGATCTGAACGCCAGTCTTCATGCAAGAATAGGCTAAGGAACTACTCTGGACGTTGTAATGATTGATCTCGATTATACACACGATTGATCGGCGTTCGTGTGCATATTCGGAGAATCAATTTTCGCAACACGCTGGTCCAGGGGAGAGAAGATAGAGAGAGAATAGGCTGCAAGGTCACACAGGTAATTAGGGAATACTATTGTGTAATTGAGCCTTCCAAATCAGTATTAGAGGAAATATGAGAAGGAGAGAACGAAACAGCCACAATGATCTAATACGAGTTAAACTCTAGAACCAGTCCAACCCACCCCCACGTTGAATTACTTGGGAAAAATCTAACTAGGTGGCTCCGCCCACAACAACCAATAAAGCCCATGTCTGTCACCCAACCAATCAATAGCAGGAGGGATATGCTCTCCGTGTTTACTGCACGAATCCAGAACACCCAATCCGACCTATTAGAGCATACGGAGCTCGAATTTGGTCGGAATATGCTCAAAACCGCGATCATCGAGAGCAACATCTCTTCTGAGGAGTTTGCTGAGAATGACGCTGTTGAAGAAACCATCAGAATTAGCTCCGATTTGTGGATGGTGAAAACCGAAAATACGGAGGATGAAGGGTGGTTGTTCGTTGATTTTCATGATGATCGGTTCTGGATAATCTATTCAATGGGGAACTCGAATTTCTTCAACATTGCTATTGATGAAATTCTGCGTAGTGAGGGTGGTGGACTAGATCGACTCTGGATTCCAGCAGGCCAAGTTGAAGAGATAGGAAAGATGGGCGAATATGAGGGTATTAAAATAAGCTTTGGAGCAGATGATGTCTTTCCTGAGGAATTCATCGAAGACAATTTGGAATTCACCGACCTCAATATTGATGGTTCAGGACAAAGCTCCCGGCATCTATTTGAGATATTGAAATCAACAGATGAGATAGATGATTTTCTAGCACTATCACGGATACAAATCCGACGAGAGGTAGATGGAGAATTTGTTCGTGAAAGAGTCACAAATGAAGGGACCTTTACAACAAGGGGCGGCAGCGACGCTAGTCTTCATATTGCGACAGTTGAACGGATCAAAGATCAATACTCAAATTTGCTCGAAACCATCGAAGATAACCATATAATCGGTGCCAAAGAGCAGGATCACGGTGGCCGTTCACAGGGATCTCCTATCGTTATCCGATTCAGTAAGCCAGTCCCAGATGTTGAGGAGTTCTTATCTTACGTGGTCAATGCGAGAGATCCGTTTCGCCTCTGGGGACATACTCGACAAATCGGACACGAGTCGTACAAGGTTGATGGTGTAGACGCTCACAATGGAGACAAAATCGCAATTGAAATGTCGTCAGAGTGGATTCGACTTTACCTCTATGAAGGGGCCTGTGGAAATACTGCCTTGCGTATATTCACAAACATTCAACAATACTATGACCCTGCAGCCGAGTTGGTCATAGCTGATGCGTGAACTTTCATGGCACACACATCAAATCAACTTGTGGATCGCCCTTTCTAAGTTCCAACCGACATTTTCTACCACATTAGGTGAGATAGGTTATGAATGCGATGTCATTGAGGAGCGGCTGTACCTTCACGATGGAGATGGGAATGACATTATTCATCCTGATGTGGTCCTAACAGAATCTGAGGATAGCCATTCCCTTGTTGTGGACTGCAAATCTGAAGAGGTTGATCCTGACCAACTCCGTCGATATCTGAGACTGAACGAGAATGAAGATCAGCTCGTCATCCAAGGCCTTGTCAATGACGTAGAGTCGGATAATTTGACTGCTGATACGGTTCTTTCCTCCTTCTCAGAATTGAGCGGAGAAGACGTTCTAGATGAGTTTGCGATAGTTCATTTTGATCAGGACCCATATAGTGGTTTAGCGATTTGGAATTTAGATGGCCATGAATTCGAAGATAAAGATGTTAAGGAACAGTTCCCTATAAATATCAAACCAAGTGAACCACTTCCAACAGGCCATTATCCATTCGATATATATGAAGCAGACAAGGAGGCAATGGTGTCAAATATATTTAGTACTGTGATCTCCCTTTCAATGAAAGAAGGCGAATTATCTATTGATGATATCCTTGACCACTCACATCCATACTGGGACAAACTAGGACAGGGGAAGCGCGATGAACTCCGAGACCGCGTTGAGATAATATACTTGGAACTACTAAATTCAGGTCTTAATGAATATTTAGAAAAAATTGCTGGAACTGAGGGGCGGGAGTGGCGCCGAACATCAAAGACCATTCAAGCGGTACAACGTGAGACAGACTACTATGTGAACGAAGTTTTGGAGGAACTCCCACAAGCGCGGTTAGATCATGATGCTTGGTCTTCAGAATCCTCCGATGAGGATAATGAGGAGTGAATCTCTCGTCACCTGATTAGCAAGTCATCCATGTAACGCATCCTGCAGGGATATTCGTCAAAAGGCCCGTTTCGAGTGGATCATCTGGAGATTTGCGTACGATGGTGGGGGTGGGGCGCTGTAATTTTTTGGCGCTGTCGCCTTGGCGACACCCCCTAGAACCACATCTCACTTCACTCATTCCGACACCTACTTTTTCCAACCACAGCCAGCCACATACCAGATGCCTCGAGCCGGCCCACTCAAACAACTTCTTCGCGGACTCACAGTCGCCGAACTCCGTTCCCTGCGCCGCACCCACTGCTCACAGGTCACTGAATACGACGGCGATAAAGACGCGTTCGTCGATCGTCTCCGTAACTCGCTGAAACGCTCGATCGATGACGGCGACCTCACGTACGAGGATCTCGTTGCCTTTCTTCGGAGCGAGTTCGAATCGAACGGGCCAGAACGAGCGACGACCTGCATCCGACAGACACTGCAGAACCTCTCAGTCTCTCCGTGTGCTGGATACAAAGACAGCCGAGCCGTCAGAGAACGCTGGATCTGCTCGGAACTCTACCAGGCGCTGCACTACGAACTCGCGGACTTTCCCTACGCGATCCAGCAGGAGGCGTCCTTCGGCCGCAGTAGTGTCGATCTCCTCGTCTCTCACAATCGCGAGGACCGCAACTACCTCATCGAAGCCAAGCTCGCGGGCAACTACAGCAGCCGCGAACGCTTGCTCTCCCAGCTCCGCAAGTACCGGAAGAAGGTTCCCGACCTCCGGCGCTCGTTCGTGCTGATGGTAGCCGAACGAGAGCGTGATCTCCCGTCGAACAAAGCGTCCGTCGAGCACGCGATCCAGGACGCCGAAGCCGAACCGAAAACCGAGGTCGTTGTGAAGCCGCCGACTGAACTCGAGTATACTGCTGATTGAGCCTTAGGCCGATTCGCTCGAGGCCGTCCGAGCGGCGCACGGCGAATCGCATTGGGAGACAGCCGGGATATCACAGCAGCAACTCACGCCCGCGATCCACGACGGGACCGTCTACGCGGTCGGGCGGATCGACGGGACGGACAGCCTCGCGGCGTTCGAGCTCCACGACGGAACGACCCGCTAGACGAGAACACTGGCGAACCCGTCGACGAGCGCCGATCAGGTGGTCACTGAGCGTGGCGTGTTCGTCGTCGACGGGAACACACTCGGCATCCACGACCGGCAAACGGGAGACCGGAACAGTGAGACCCGCCTGTTCGAGCCCGGTGAGACGCTCAGCACGACGATGGCTGTGGACCAGAGGACGGCGTTCGTGGCGACCGACGAGGAACTTCTCGCGGTCGATATCGAGACTGGAACGACGCGGTGGCGACACGACGACGGGGTGTACGCTCAGGGGTTCTCCGTCGGGAGCGAGACAGTCGTTGCCATGGTCGACGGGTCCGAAAACGTGTCCACTGAGCTCCGGGAGACGATAACCGCCTTCGATCGCGAAGCCGGGGACGTACGGTGGAACTACGCGTTGGACGGATTTCACTCGGAGGCTATCCCACCGGTTCTCGGGGCGGTGCCGTGTTCTTTGCGACCAGCAGCATCGGCGGTCTGGCCGCACTGGGAGACATCGATTCGGACGGCTAAAATGAGTGGCTCGGCTGGACTGACTACAAAGTTCACGATCAGTTCTGTGTAAAGAAGACGTAGTGCCAACTAGCAGTATCGAACAGCAACCGACGAGCGCCTTTCTCGAGACCAAGCCATGCCTCCAGACGACCACGATCGCGAGCGCCAGCACAGCTCTCCACGCGAGCAAATCGATGTTCTCGCCGAACAGTACGGCGTCGACGTCGACGACCTGTTGATCCAGAGCCGTCGCCGCGACCCGATGTACAAGGGGACCGAGACCGATCACGCCAAGGCCGAGTGGTTCGCCCGCCTCTGGCAGAAGGCCGTCGAGCAACGTGAGAGCAACCGCATCCACGTCCGCTGCGTCCACTACACGGTCTAACATGTCCGACCCCGAGGTCGAGCCGCCGACAGACTGCTCGTGGGATACCTACGACAACACGCAGAAATGCTCCGATTACCTCGAGGAGTGTGCTGTCCTCGCGCGGATCCTCGGCTACATCATACTCGACGGGATCACCGACAAGCGTGGACACGCGAACGGTCACCGAGTACGGCACCCACACTGTCCAGTCCGGCCTCGAGGGGCTGCCCGCACCGACGGGGTTTTCGACGCCCCAGATCCCCAGCCCCGAGGCGCGTGCGGAGTTCGTGTTCGATCCCGGCGAAACCGATTACTCTGAGTGGGTTGCCGACCGCGTCGCCGATCGGGCCCGCGATGAGCTGTCGTTCAGCGAGGCGCGGCAGTCGCCGTATCACATCGAACTCTGGAGCGAGAAGCGCTGCCCGATGACATCCGCGGCGAGGGTGGGTTGGCCGCGGATCTCGGCTGTAACGTTGTCGTGGAGGGCGAGGGCGATCTGTCGCTGACGGTCGCGAACGAACTCGCCCAACGGGTTGAGGCCGCCGGCAAGCCCGCGGTGATCCTCTACCTCTCGGACTACGACCCGGTTGGCTACTCGACGCCGGCGAACATGGCGGGCAAACTCACGTGGCTCCACCAGCGCGGCGACCTCGAGCAACGATCGTGATCGAACGGCTCGCCGCGACGAAAGCCCAAATCGGGGCCTTGGACCTGCGCCTTGCAAGCCGATCGAGGAGAGTTCGGCGACCGGAACCGGCGGCGTCGCGTACAACCGGCGGATCACCGAGTGGGAGCAGAAACACGGCGCGGGCGCGACCGAGTTGAACGCCCTCGAGCAACATCCCGATGAGTTTCGCCGGATCGTTCGGACGGCCCTCGAGCGGTATACCGATCCGGATCTCGCGGCGAAGAACGAACGACAGGGCGACCGGTGGGAGGACGATGTCCAGGCGCGGATCCAACAGCGGCTTCGCGAGGCGCTCGTGACCGACGATCTCGAGGCGTGGGTTGCGGACTTCAACGAGGCCTACGCCGAGGTCGCGGACGTGTTCGAGCGTCTGCGCGGGATGATGGACGACGAGTCGGCGACCGGGGCGTGGGAGTCGATGGTCCAGGAACTACTCGTCGAGGTCGAGTACCCCGTCGCGACTGTTCCCGACGGTGCGGCACCCTACTTGAGGACCCGATCTACGACTCGAGCCGGTCCTACGTGGAGAACAAGGCCCGAATCGACCGGTACCGGGCCTCGAAGTGATCATAGTCGACTACTTACTGCTGCGTTTCACCCCCATCAATGGGGATTGATTGTGCCGTAATGAAGGAAGCCTCGTCCGAGCAAAGCCAGGTGATTACGCTTGCAACTTCGCTTGGCTTTGCTGGACGCTCCATCGGAACATTCTCGATAATCTCTTTTTGTTCTGCCTCCGGCAGAGAGTGAAGTGCAGGTGTGTCAACAATTGTGGGGCAGACAGCATTCACTCGAACCCCATCTCCTGCGAACTCAAGACCGGCTGAGCGAGTCAGTCCAACAACGCCGTGTTTGCTCGCACTATAGGGTGTCCGCCCAGGGCTGCCCCGAATGCCGGCTTTCGAGGCCACGTTCACAATTGCACCCCCTCCAGAGTCGATGAGTGCAGGAATCTCGTATTTCATGCCGGCCCAAACCCCTTTCTGATTCACACCAAGTATCCGTTCCCACTCGTTTTCGTCAATTTCCGTAATCGGTGCTGGCTGATTTCCTGTCGCTGCATTGTTGATCGCGAAATCTAGGCGTCCGTGTTCATTGAGAATCGTGTTGATGGCGTTCTCAATTGGCCACGGTCGACTGACGTCGACCTCGATAAACGATGCAGAGCCGCCTTTCGATTCGATCTCTGCCGCGGTTTCTTGTCCAGCGGTTGTATCGATATCCGCCACAACGACGTGTGCTCCTTCTGCTGCGAATCTGGTGGCAGTCGCCTGTCCAATTCCAGATCCCGCACCTGTGATGAGCGCTACGGTGTCAGTGAAGTCGTACATCACACTTATATATTGAACAAATAGTAAAGTACTTTCTGGTATTGCGCTCTAGTGGGGTCTCATGGTCAAATTAGGAGATAATAGAATTAGATAAACCACTAAGTATATATACTAACTTTTTGTTAAGGCTAGCCGCACGGACTCCATAGTCGATCATCATATCGAGCCAGTACTATGACCCAGGACAAGACCAACTCAAAATTCGACCGACGTCCAGATCTCCCGTACTGCCATACCGTCGTGCAAGATGTTTCTCGCACGTTCGCTCTTACAATCGATCTGCTCAACGAACCGCTTTCTGACCACATCTGTGTTGGCTACCTCCTCTGCCGTATCCCGGATACGATCGAAGACGCAGCCCACATTCCAGCGCAGTCACAGCGCCAATTGTTGCAGACGTATCAAGCAGCGATAGATCCGAGTGAGTCGACCAGTATCTACGCATTCGTTGATGCGGTCTCGCCTTGGGTACCACCTCGAGGGGAGTCAGCTGATTGGGATATCATACAAGCCGTCCCAACCGTTTTGGCGACATTTGAAACGTTTTCTACCCCAGCAAAGCAGGCGATCCGCCCACAAGTACAAGAAATGACGAGTGGGATGAGCCAATTCATCGATCGTTATAGCGATCGACCAGGGCTCCGTATCCAAACCGGTCCTGAACTTGACCGGTATTGTCATTACGTTGCTGGAACGGTGGGTGCACTCATCACTGATCTTCTCCCCAAGCAATCACTTCCCACAGCACAGATCCAGACACTCGAGCGCACTGCGGAAGATTTTGGCCGACTCCTCCAACTCGTTAATATCGCAAAAGACGTCCGTGAAGACTTCCTTGAAGAACAGAACGTCTATCTCCCTTCAGAGTGGCTCACAGCAGAGAGCGTTTCTCAGGACCAACTCCTTGACGACGAGAATCAAGCTAGCGTCAGTCGTGTTCTCGAGCGTGTCCTTGACCGGGCCAGATCGTGTTTGGACCCTGCAGCAGAATATATACAAGTAATGCCCACCGGTGGCGGCAATACAGTGGCTGCTTGGACTGTTCCGTATTTGCTTGCGGTTGCAACACTTCGCACGCTAGAGAACCAACCGACAGCAGCACTCACGACTGGTAAAGTGAAGGTGTCACGAGAAGAAGTTCATGCCATCCTTGCAGCAACGCAGGAGTGTTCGTCTGAACGAGTGGGAGCACTCCGACACACGATCAAACGTGAACCGCTGCATACTACGACAGAATCGCTTGATATGGTGTAGTTTTTGTTCCTGTGCCGCCAACACGTGTTGCAATCACCCCTGTTCAAGCATTTCCTTCGGGAGTTGCCGTAATCCGATCAATATGATACTGGAGTGCTTCTTTGAGTGATGTGATAGACTCTTTTGGATCATAGACTGTCAGACGCCGTGCGCGCGTCCCAATTAATAGCGAAACAAATAGTTCTGCCTCAATTTCGGGATCAATATTTTCAAACTCTCCCATCTCAACACCACGGGATAAAATATCGACAAGAAGAGTGTTGAGTTCATCCTCAACGGCCCGGTACTGCTCTCGACAGTTAGTGTCGTAGGGTGCATTGACCCGCAACTCAAACATCGCAAGCATCACCTGAAACGGCTCTTCATCAATAGTGGTCGGTAGGAGGGTATCAACGAGTGTTTCGAGTTCTTCTTGTGGGGATTCAGTACTGTCCGGAAGCATCGTCCGAAACTGTTTCATCACATAATCAAGGAAGTCAACGAGCAACTCTTCTCGGCCGTCATAGTGGTAGTATATTAATGTTTTACTCCGGTCAAATTCATCTGCAATATCTTGGATTGTGAGATCGCTGTATCCGGTATCGCTGATGGCGTCGTAAGTGGCTTCCATGATGTCCCGCTTTCCGGGATCAAGTTCATCGGGGGTACTCATCAACAGTAAGAAATTGCTCTAGATGCGTGTTCCTTTCGGGTTCAGAAAGATATGATCAGCCTCTGCACAGTTGGGTATAGCCTAGATTTAAGTACTGACGGAATAGTTAGTACATATAGGGCGGTTGCCCTGGATAGCTATGAGCGACACCTCAAACCTGAAATCAACACTGCGTGAGTACAATGAAGACGGACAACTCTACCTCGTTGGCGGTGCGATCTCGGCAATTATCTCGTGGGTTCTTATTCCGCTATTTGGCCTTCTCGCTGTCTTCTGTGGGTATAAATTATATGACGAAGAAGAAAAAGTCGTCAGTTCGGGCCTGATGGCTAGTGTGGGTGCGATCGGCCTACTCATGTGGCTTGCATACCTGGCTACGATGGTATAAACTGAAAGACTCTTATTCGCCTATTCAGAAATCGAATTTCTCCACGGACTGGACCGAAGGGGAGGTTGACGATCAGGGAACCGTCACGGCCGTGGCGTCGCGTCCGGGCCATACTCCACGTTCCAGTCGTTGAAGAGCGCCCGAAACTCCTCGCGCTTGCGTTCGATCTCCTCGTCGGTGAACCGTTTTTTCGCTTTCGTCAGTCGCTCTTCCGTCGGAGATTGTTGATACAACTCTCCAAAGAAGGGTTGGAACAGAAACCGGCCGTTTGATCGCCTATCGACCAGATACTATCCTCGCTCAATTCCCCGCAGAAGCGCAAGACGGCTCTCCATCAACAATGTGCTACGCAAGAGCGAATGAAATAACAGTCTTGTATCTTAGATGAGTCCGAGTACAGGGAATAGTAGGGCAAGACCACCGACAATTACACCATAGGCGATCAGTACCATGATGACGTATCCCCATACGTCTCGAACTTTCAAGCCGGCAATACCGAGCACAGGCAGCGCCCAGAACGGATTAAGCAAGTTCGTCCATACGTCGCCGACGGTATAGGCTGTCACAATAGCCGGATGTGGTACACCTAAACTCTCCGCAGCGGGGTGTATGATTTCGGCGGTGACGATATATTGTCCCCCTCCTGACGGCACAAACACGTTGATAATTCCCGTCATTAACCATACAAGGAAGGGGAAGGTTTCTGCTGATGAGATTGATGCGACAGAATCGATGAGAATTCCCGCAAGTCCAGTTCCAATCAGAATTCCCTGAATCCCCCCATAGAAGGGAAATTGGAGGATCACCTGTCCACATCGTTCTGCACCATCTGTTACTGCACTGGCGTAGGTAACCACGTTACCATGAAGGGCGATCCCCATTGTGAGAAAGATCATATTCATGGTATTGAGTTCCAACATCTGGAACGGGCCTTCAGAGATTATTAGCGATGCAGACACCGTTCCTCCGAGCAATACAATACTGATGTTAAATATCCTCGAATTATTGAGGCGTGATGCCAGTGTTGAAGAACCAAGATCACTCTGATATTCTGGAACCAGATCGTCTACTTTCTCATCCGGAAGCGGCTCTGTGTTTTCTTGGGTTGGATATGTGAAGTAGACAATGACGAGGAGAACAAGAAATGTACTCCAGATCATTACTAAGTGGAACGGACTGAATATCGTCTCGCTGAGCGGTATTAGTCCGATCTGGTCCTCCATGAAATGGCCAGGAGTATTCACCAACAACGGTGCCGTCTGAGATATTGAACCCCCGGCGCCGACGACACCTGCGGAATAAGCGATTGCAACGATATACCCGAAATCAACGTCATCTCGTTCCTTTCCGAGGAAGATCGCGTAGAGTGCCCCGGCGACTAACCCAAGCCCCCAATGAACGAGGTTAACAAGAAATGCAAAAATGGCAATAGATATATATGCTTGAAACGCCGTGTTCGGAATTCGGACTAGCCTGTTTATACCGTTTCTTACGACAGGTGCAGTAGCAATTCCGTATCCTGTGACAATTATTATCGTGAGCTGCATTGCAAACCCGAGGAAACCCCAAAACTCGCTGTTCCACTCCATAACGACATCAAAAGGCCCAGTGGATGTCGCCAGGACCCCGACAATGTATGCAATAATTGTGAGTGTTATTGCAAAGACAAACGAGTGGGGCATGTACTTTTCCACACCGACGCTCAATCGTTCCGCCGATCGTCTGAGTGTGTTTGTCACAACCACGGTGAACAGCAGAGCTGTTAATAAAAATTGTTATATTCAGTACATTGGATTTTCAAATATGTCGAAAAGATAGCCAAAAACGGCAAAGGAGATACATCCATAGTGTACTCATATATTTTATTGTATCGAAGTACCTGAAGTAGAGATTATGCTTCTGTTCACGAAAGTATCGGCCGGGGCCAAAGACGAGGGAGGCGATCGGTCACGAGTGCGTGACGTTCGGGGGCCTCCGGTGGACCGATCGGAATCGAGGCGGCTCCCCAGTCGGTGTCGAGACAGCCAATGCGGTACTCGAGCGAGTTCGTGAGTAGTTCTGTAGCCATATCGTCCGTCAGCACCGCCGGAGGATTCGGTCGATTCCCCTCGAGATCGCCATCGGTTCAAGCGGGTTAGACCAGTCGTTCTCGAGAGGGAGATCAGGGTTATTCCATCCGACTCTACTTCGCGGACACGGCATACTGCACGGACTCACACCAGGTCGTGGCTGCATACAACCCACGGCTCTGTTGGGACTCTATTTGTACGCTCTTCCGTCGGAGATTGTTGATCCAACTCTCCAAAGAAGGGTTGGAACAGAAACCGGCCGTTTGATCGCCTATCGACCAGATACTATCCTCGCTCAATTCCCCGCAGAAGCGCAAGACGTCTCTACCTCAACAATGTGCTACGCAAGAGCGATTTGTATATCTCCTAGTCTAAAACAACTCTTTGCTGAATCCTGCTTATTGACTGTTGTGTGTCCTATCATCTCAGGTGAAGTAGTGTTCACGGCTCCCCGAGAGAAGGGCATTATGCGTATCGACCGCGAGATTGGTTATGTACCAGTCAGTGTAGTGGAACGGATTACACACCGATGTCGAAACGTTCTCACGGTCATCGAAAGTTTGGCTGTGTGTAACTACCGTCCCCCGCAAGTCGATCCAGCGTAACAGCCCCAAACGGAACGAGTTGTTCCCGTGGATGGAGTCCGCCGTGGTCTCCGACTAGGTCCAGTTCGTCCGGTTCTTCGCTGTGCCACATCGTGGCTGTTTCGGGAATCACGACGAGGTTACCGAGGCGTTCGGTGAACGAAGCGCACGGATCACCGGTTCCCCAAAGTTCGATCTCCAGTGCCTCTTTCGGAGTGAGAATCAGCGCATCGGTTTGCTCTTGGAGTCGAGCGCGAACACGGTCGACGCTGCCGTTCTCAACGAAGAGATGGAGGGCACGGCCAGAACCACTGATCGCCGGGAAGCCGTCACGGTCTCGCCGGAGGTGCTGTTCGACGATCGGGTCCGACAAGATGTCGATATTTTCGTTGGGGCGACTGTCAACGTGTCCGTGGTCGGCGACGAGGAGGAGCAACGTTTCCTCGGCGACATCCTTCTGGAGACGATTACAGAGTTCGTGCTGGAGCGTTGCTGAAAGGCAATTCAATTCGGCGCTGTGCAGTTCCGAGCGTGTGCCTTCGGCATGTCCGGCGGCGTCGACGAGTGGTGTGTAGCCATAGCAGTACGTCGGGGCGGGGGCTTGTTCGAGTACACGCCGCAAACTAAGTGCAAAATCTGCAGGAGTGCTATAGGTATGGCACGTCGCGCCAGCAGTCTTGGGGTCGTCACTGGAATCGAACGGTTCAACGACGTGCGTATCGATGCCCGCTTTTTCAAGTTGGCGATAAATAGGCTCACCGGCGAACAAAGGAACCTCGGTAGGGTCGATCGGGTCGCCGCTTTTGGTCTGGAACGGCAGCGATTCGACAACCAGATCACGTTCGGGAAGATAGAGGTTCCAGCCTACTTGGCCATGTTCGATCGGTTGGAGGCCGGTGTGGAGAGTTGGGACACATGCGGGCGTTTCGGAGGGGAAGACACTTGTCAAGGGTGTCACTCGGCCGCGGCGAGCAATCCGGTCGAAGAATGGCTGGCTGGAATGCGTCTCTTGGAATTGCTCGAAACCGTACGCGTCGACAAACAGGACGACGACATTGGAAACATTCGTATCGACACCGATGAAGACATCCTCTGGCAACCTCGGACCCACGGAAGCGCCAAGTGTAGCCGCTGCCGTGCCCGGAACGCGGGTGATACAATGCCCGTCGTAGTCCGGGCGCACAAACCCGGGGCGAATCGTCTGTGCCCGCAGATCAGCCTCGCGATCCGTGTTAATCATCCCCGAGTTATTTATACGACAATGAAATAAACTTTCCCGTATCCTGCACGGTAATAGTGATAGGGAAGGCATAGATAACAAACCTGGCCGCTCTGTGAGCGCTCTGTCCTGAGCGATTGGGTGCAAAACCATCAATTGTTAAGGGTTTCAACCGGGCCCAATCCACGGATACACAACAAGTCTCCCTTTCTAAGACCGCTGTTTGGATTCGATACTGCTGAATTCACCTATACCATATCAATAGGGCACTGTTTGCATCTAGCCCCGTTAGATTCAATTATACTGGGTCAATAGGAATCGTTCGGGTCGATCACTGACACCTCCCACGTCTCGGCATTAGTCTACGTCACCCGGATCAGTTGATCTTTCACGTTTCCCTTTTCGTCGGTCAATCCAAGCACTCGAAGCTCGCTCTTCGGGTGTACACCACCGCCCGATATGCGAATCTGAGTCTGGTTAACCCGTGATCTCACGAGTACGAGACTCTGATATTCCCGACTGCTATTTCGATCTCGAGTCCCAGTTGACCGTGGGTACAGACAACCCGCAACCGACTGACTGGAGACTCCCGACGGGGCTTACGACGACCGGAATTTGCTCGCGATCGCCTTTTCCAGAGCAATCAGACACATCTGGGACCCGAACACCGTCGGCTGGTACGGGCACGACGAGTCTCGTTGCGTAAGAACGAACGGCGGGGTGATGAGTGGGAAGACGACGTCTGGGCCCGCATCGAACAGTGGCTTCGCGAGGCCGGCGTCGACGACGGTCTCGAGGACCTCGAGGCCTGGATCGCGGACTTCAAGCCGACATCTTGAGCACGTGTAGCGCTGTCAAACGGCGAACTAGACGGTACTTGTCCATCGAGTTAGACAATCGTGGATGCGAAGTTCGCCATCCATCCAGTATACATATCCCAGCAAAAGGAGGCCACCAACAGCTGTTGCACCGACATGGACGAGCCCCTCTTCACCAATATATTGGGTCGGTCCGACAAGATTTAAGACGAGTAGTTCCGGCGTCTGCTGTGAAACACCAAGTCCAAACACTGCGCTCTGGGTGTAGTTGTAGAATATATGGAATCCCATAGACAGTGCAAGTTCACCGGTCAACACATAGACGCCACCGAGCACTAGCCCTGCCAATAGGTAGTATCCGTAATGGCTGAGATGTGTGACTTTCCCGCCATGCAAGAACGCGAAAACGATGCAGTTGATAGCAAGCGCAATACCGATCGCGATTTCATTCCGCACGTATCCGTTGACCCCTTCAGCGATGTTCTTCAACAGCACTCCTCGGAAGATGAACTCTTCCCACAGTCCCGCAACCATGATATAGCCGAAGACAACAACCATCGCTGGGAGAAACGAAATGACACCCGGTGTCTGTACGATACCAGCGACAGTTACCCAGCCGGCACCAAGTCCCACTGCAACCGCACCGGCGTTAATAAGTGTCGCAGCCAACCCGCCAACGGCGAACATCTGCAACCACTGACGATTAAACGACAGACCGTACTCTGTGGCTGGGCGACGATCAATCAGTCGACTACTGACGAGAACCGCACCGATGAGGACACCTGCTATCCCAATCATTTCGGCTGACTCTCTGACTGGATGCTCAAACTGGGATCTGACGACCGACTGAACGATGGCGAGGGCGAGAAATGTAGCGATGACTGGAATAATCGCACGGAAGGGTGCGCGTAGGCGGTGGTGATCATGATTCCAGACTGGCCATGTAACATATTGCCACGCCTGTCGAAGTCCAGTTGGGGCTGTCAGCTCTACTGGCAATTGTGGTGACATAGTCCAACCGAGAAGAGTAAGGATATTATTACCGGAGGGACGACTTCTGACCCGGAAGCTACGGTTGCTTTTTTACTATCACCCAAACACGAGTCGGCATATGGACGAGGATGAGAACGAAGTTCTCGCGTTGCTTGAAGACGAGTACGCGCGGGCCATCCTCGCCGAGCTCACGACTGAACCTATGTCCGCTTCCGAAATCTGTGCGTCGTGTGACATGTCGAGTCCGACAGCATATCGTCGTCTCGAGCGACTTGAAGCGGCTGGTCTCGTAACCGACCAACAGGTGGTTGATTCGGACGGCAACCACTTCAAGCGGTACGTCACGACAATTAATTGCGTGGGGATCGCGGGCGCTGACCGCGCTCGTCGGCCTCTTGGTCGCTTCCCTCGCCTACCGCGGGTACTGGCGCAACGACGCACCAAAAATGCGCTCACTTGCAATCGGCATCTTTCTCTTGACTACCGGTGTATTCATTACGGTTGCCGTCGTCAGCCGGTTGGACGCTGGAACCGGACTGGTGCTGCTTACACGCGGGCTTGTGACCGTCGCAGGACTCGGTTTCGTGTTGTATGCCCTTGTGTACCAGTAGGGTGAGATTTGAGGCCCGTTCGTGTTTGTGTGGCACATTTTTGACACGGAGCAGTCCTGCGATTCTGCGGCGAGTACAATCGATCTCGAACTTGCATCTCAGCGACTCTAGCGGACAAGTCTTGACTCGAGCCGACGACAGGAAACTGATCACCAATCTCTGCCACAAGAGCGGTGATGAAGGATAGTATTGAGTCAGCCCAGGTCCACGCGTTCGAATTGACGATATCCGAGATAGACTGGGACCGTTGCCCACCCGATCAAGACGGCGATCCCAAATAGGTTCGGAAGTGTGGGGCCAGAGATCGCTGTTCCGTACCAAAGTCCTTCAAGGAGTTCGGGAATGTAGTAGCGTGCGGCGTTGAACGCTTCTGTAGGGCTGAGGCGATTGACGTAGAGATACCATGTCGGGTTCTCAAGCGAGTAGAACACGGATGCCTGGCTCGGTGTCTGTATAGTTCCAGTAAAGATCAACGCGAACAACCGGAGGACGAGATTCTGCCAGAGCGGCTCAACGAGCGTATAAACTCCGATTACAAGGCCGATGGCACGCGTTTCACTTGCGACGACACTAGAGGCTCCGACAACGAGTCCGATCCATGCGAGAGCGAAGAGGAAAAGCGCTATGATCCCACCGATCACGTCGGTGATACTGCCGAGATCTCCGAACTCGATAGTGACGACGATACCGACGATAATGAGGGCAAGTATGATCGTTGTAGTCAGTATCAGCAGCCGCCCGAGGTAGGTTCCGAAGACTACGTTCCGACGGGTACCTGGCTGTCCGAGAAGGATACGAATGCTTCCGGAGGTTCGCTCACCGACGACAGATTTGAACCCAATTCCAATCGCGGCAAGCGGCAGCCAGAGAGAGAACTGAGCGACTGCGAAAACGAATGGGCGGCTGTGTTGTTCAGATACTGGGGAGGAGATGAAGGCGAGGATATGCGACAGGCTGAGTATCGTCATCACCCCTGCGATGATCCAGATGGATCGTGTTCGGATCGAGTCTTTGAAATCTTTCCGCGCGATGGTTGCCAGCGAACTCACGCCCCGTCACCTCCGGTTGTGAGCCGGTTAAACAACTCCGTTAGCGAGGCTTCTTTGATTTCGATGTCGGAGATCGAGGCTCCAGAAGCTTCGACTTGGGTGATGGCTGTGGATTTCAACTGCGGATCTCGCAGGTAAACCCTGATGGTATCTTCCGAATGTTCTACTTGGCTTACACCGTTGAGGTCATGTAGGTCAAGATCAGTTGGCGTTCCGTCAACTGAAAGTGTCAGAATTGACTGGGTATCGAAGGTCTCTCGCAGCCCGGAGATCGTATCGACGGCAACGAGTTCTCCCTCGTTGATGATCGCAACTCTATCACAGATGGCTTCGACTTGTTCGAGGATGTGGGTAGAAAAGAAAATCGTTGTGCCGGATGCGGCTTCCTCTCGGATTAGTTCTCTTATGTCTTGTACCCCATTCGGGTCGATTCCCGTTGATGGCTCGTCAAGGATAAGTACATCTGGATCGCCGACAAGTGCCATTCCGAACGCAAGTCGTTGAGCCATCCCTTTCGAATAGTTCCCGGTCGGTTGATCACCAGCGTCGGCTAACCCAACACGTGAGAGGAGAGCGTTGGTGTCCTCATCGCTCCCATTCAAATCTTTGGCTAGTTCGATGTGTTCTGATCCAGTCAGTGAATCGTAGAGACTGTAGTCGTCGGGTAGGACGCCGATATTCTGCCGTACTTCGAGAGGCGAGTCCTGTGGATTGTGATCCGCGACGATAGCGCGACCGTCTGTTGGCCGGATAAAGTCGAGGAAGATATCAATGGTTGTGGATTTCCCGGCCCCATTTGGGCCGAGAAACCCGAATATTTCTCCGTGCTCGATTTCGAGATTGAACTCGTCAAGTGCGGTTCGTTCTCCGTACTGCTTCGTCAGGTTTGTGGTTTCGATAGCAGTCATGTGGAGGGCACCTTATGTTTAGTTGCCATTTATAAATTAATTCTGGTTGTCCATATTCTCAGACAGCGATGCACAACAGGAAGCCGGTCAGGAACACACCCGTGCCGAGTACGGATGAACTAGCCTCGGGGAACAAACTCACCGGGTTGAGTACGGTAACTACTATCGCGGTTACGGCGACACCGCCGACGGTACCGAACGAATCGGACCGGCTTCGGGAACTGTCCATGAGTTTCCGTACCCCGTGATACAGCAGTCCGAAGCTCGCGAGTCCTGCAAGTGCAGTCGTCTGTAGCGACGGTACGACAAACCCCGCGAGTACGGTGACGAAGCCGCCGATGGAGAAGCCTATGGCAACCCGTCCAAGCATCCGCACACGACTGAGGCCTGAGAAAGCCGTCATCTCGGAAGGATCAACAATGTCGTCTATTCGGTTCAGTTTTTCGTCAGCGGTAGCCGACGCTCGCTGGCCGGCGTGAATGTAGCGACCAGAACCGTCCGGCTTGTCCCAGCCAATCTGTTCAACAACATCTACTCCCGGCGTATCTACGTCAACGCCGTCAAGACATGACTCCTACTGGGTAGGAGAGAACTACCTCACCGTCTGCCGCCAAGCCGATGACGAGATGGCTACTGATGTCGCCGACGCGCTTGACGCCCTGTTAGCCGGTGACCAGGCAGGTTCCGGCTGGAGTATCCGTGCCACCGCCCGACGATCAGCGGTGGTCTCTTCTCGAGGCCGCACCGGTCTCTCGTGACGGCACACGGCACGCTACCGTCACCCACATAGATATAACTGCCCGCAAGCGCGCTGAACTCCAGCGAAATACCCGGATCGAACAACTGGAAACCATCGTCAGCATACTCTCCCACGACCTCCGTCACTCTCTCAGCATTATCCGTGGCTACACCGAACAACTATCGACTGATGATACGGATCTAAGAACACTTGACGATAGGCTACCACTCGGCGTAGGTGAGATACTCCGCGCCTTCATACTCGAAAAGCCACGTTCCGTAGAAATCAGCCACGTTGATTCCCTTGTGGTCTCGGATCCGGTCGACGACCGACCGGAAAGCGTCGTCATCTTGGAAGTAGCCACCGTCGATCGCTTCCTCGACGACATCCCGTTCAGCGTCGGAAAGGCCCGTAAGTGTGAACAGGTACCGGTCTCTGACCTGGTCGGCGAACGGCTCAACTCCGGATGCGACTTCACTCACCTCATATCGATACGCTGTCTCAGATGTCGTTCGTGAATCGATCGTGATCCGATACCGGTTCTCATTGTGGACCAGAATATCGTACTGCTGCTCCGGAACAAACACCGATCCATTCCCCACATTCTCACCCGTTCCGTACTCGACGCCGATATCAGATCCGTCCTCACCACGAGTACTATCCTTCGAAACGATCTGGTCAAGGTGTTGACGATCCGTCTCAGGTAGATCACCGTATTCGATCTCCCCAACCTCCGGTGTCGAATTAGCCGGATCAACATCGATAAATACCTCATACACCGTTCTCTCACCGCTCTTGAGTCGTGTCTCCGAAACGTCATAGAATGAGTCTCCGAACCGAATCGTGTCAGCACGGTCGAATAGTTCGTACCGTTCACTCCGGCCGGTCGATCCGTTCTCGAGAACTGATGCTACAAGGCTGTACTCCTCTGAACCGGGTTCAACGGTCACCGAAACCTCAGCGGCGATATCCTCTGCCGTTGCCTCATCTAGATCGAGGACGACAGGTGGATGGGCGCATCCGGCGACAGCAACGGAGAGGAGGGCTGTTCCGCTTGCGAGGAACTGACGACGGCGCATACCCGAAATGATAGACAGCTTGGATGAAAGCGTTCCGGTTCACCTCATCTCCATACCCCACAGTTGAGTATTTTCGCTTCCAGTGGACTCGAGTCAGCGTATCCAACGCAGACCAAATTCTTCGATACAATATACGGTAAGCACATGTGCTTACTGAATATCGAGGACGACATACCATGGATGTCAATAGAACAATATTTAACACTGGCTGTGATACATATCGGGTATGGGAATTTTAGAAGTAGTTTTAGACTCGGACTTGGATGCCAGTAAAGCGAGAAGTTACAGAAATGGATTCGCGGCTGCTCTCCTTGCTGGATTTATTGATCTCTCGTACCAGTACTGGGCTATTGGTGAGTTAGCATTTGAAACGATGGGAATTTTCTTTTCTGCTGCGTTTGTATTTCTCATCTCACAATTCGTCTACACCCGCGGTCAGTGAATCGCCTGCACTTCCGAAGCTATTCACTACATCAAGGCGGTTTCTCACCATCTAATTTGAGGTGAAATAGCCGGTCAGTAAGTGTGCTTATTGGTCGTTGGGTGCGGGGGTGAAGGCGTTGAACTGTCGACCAGTGATTGAGTTTGGTATTAAGCGATAGTAGTCCACTGCGAACTCGTCAGGTTTCGTGTCAGGATAGACGTTTAGCGTAGGAATGGAAGCGTTTTCCGTGATCGCTGTCGCGGCCTTGGGTTCTTCGTCTTCTGGGACCGGTTCGAGCGTTCCACTTACGATGACGCTCTTTGCTGGCTGTTCGTCGTAGACGGTGAACGTCGCTGTCTCTGTTGGTTCTAGGAACGCCATCTTCTTGCTCTCCGGTGTGTAGACGGACTGGAAGTACAGTGTTTCACCGTCGTAGCCGAATGATTCGGGAATTGAATACGCTTCTGTGCTGTCAGTAAGTGCTAATACACCAACGCCTGACTCGCGGAGTAAGGTATCACTCTCTGCGCGAGATAACTCAGTAGTCATATAGGTACGTACATCCTCGGCCCTTGAACATATTCTGTCCTGGGATTCCAATGAGCGATTAGTCGTTCACCTATACTTATCGTTCGTCGGGTAGTCACAGAATAGATCTGCGAGCCGCTCTCTGACTCCCTCTCGGACATTCGAATCAGACTGGCTCCTCGACTACATGATGGTCTAAATATACTTTTCGCGCCTGACGGGTGAGGCGCTCTCACCGTGCTCGAGGTTCGCTATGAGTACAGATCAGCCAATCCACCGAGAACAGCACTACGAGCAACACGAGTACAGCGATACCAGTGACCGGAAGCAACACTATTCCGGGGACACTACTCACTAAACAGACATGAACTCATCGCGATCGACGAGTGGCTCCCAGGCACGGAGCCAACACCCTATGACTTGGACCTCACTGACGGGTACGAGTACCGAACGCGCTACTGGCGCTGTCGGAACTGCGGGCAAGAACGAAATCACCGCAACGAGTTTCGAAACCAGTGCGAGACGCCAGCACTACCGATCCCGCTCGAGGCAGAAGGGTACTCGATCGACGATGCGCAAACACGCCGTGCACTGAGCGAGGAAATGAACGTCCGCTTCACCGCGGCGGGACCGATCTACGAAGTCGCTAGTGAGAGTGGAAACACATACAAACTCGATATCGAAACAGAGGCCTGTAACTGCCCAGACTTCGAACAGCGCCAGCCAGAGAGTGGCTGTAAGCATCTTCGCCGTGTCGATCTCGAAATTCGAACCGGGCTCGTGCCTGCACCGGATGGAACATTCGTTCGATAAGGGAGGGGACTCGCTCATTTGAGGGTGTTTCTCTCCCCCAAAGGGGTCAGGGGACGCGAATACAGTCCACTGTACAATGCATGAAATCAAGATTCATAGCAACAGCATTCGGCAGCGCTGAGACGCCTCAATTCCTGAAACGAGGTATCACAAGATGACTGACCGCGACGAGTGCCGAGTACCGACCTGTACAAGACTTGTCCGTGATCAGGCAGGGTACGCTGACCGCTTCTGTTCGAACAGGTGTGAGATCCGCTATGAGCACCTCCAAGCGGATGCTCGAGACGCCGCTCAGGAGGATGTAATCAGAGGATAGGCCAGAACAGAGTGTCAGCGATGACAAGCGGGTTCCTCTCAACGAGATTTATGAGTCGCACCTGTCAGCGTGTCCCATCCCTCTCTTCTACAAATGCTCCAGTCAAGCACCGATAGTCCTGAGGTTTGTCGAAGAAGCCCCACCCAACATCGGCGATGTCTCTCACCGATCGACAGGAGGGTCTCCTCGTCGCAGTTGCACTAACCGCGTTCAGTGTTCACTATGAGATCGCTGATCCCGAACTCGATGAACAGGCGTGGCAGCTTGCAGCGAACCGTCTCGTCGAGTATGACACCGGGCCTGCCGAGGCCGTCGATACACTCGAGATAGGTGAGAGATGATTTGATATCCTTCTCGAGAAAACTATAAAAGCGCCCAGTAGATGGGTATCAACCGTCACCAGCGGAGCGGTCAGGTAAAGAAGCAGCCAGCGAGCCAGACACTTTTGTCGTGAAGGCAGTTCGAGATCTCCGAACGCCGTAGCGGCCGGGCTTAATCAACATTCTGAACCAATACCGGCACAGTGTTGGTTAACGCTGGGTCTGGATCCACTTCCTCGCCCCCACCCATCGCCCTACTCCTCGAATGAGTGAATCCTGGCTCCGGTCGTCTCGAATGGCTGTCGCGACGGGTTTTATCGGGGCACTGTTCGTCGGGAGCGAGTATGGTCGTCGTCGAGGAGGTCACCAAACTGAGCGAGCGCCGCACCTAAACCTCGTCCGAGGCATTTCCGGACGATGCACTGGCGTCGATTCGTGTAGCCGTCGAAGCTGTCCCGGCAAGTGTCTTCGACGACTCGACGAATCACACAGAGGTCGGTGGGTTCGATGCCGCGATCGCCGACGGCCTCTCGCAGTACGAATATGAGGGAGACACCGACGGCGGCTACAACCCGAACTGTAAGCTCTGGTCACATCAGGGGTTTAACTACAGCGTTGACCTCTACGACGCCGACGCCCGCATCGCCATCGGGGTCGAGAAGAGCGAGCGGAAGAACGTCAGCGACGACCTCCTCAAGTTCCAGAAGGGGTACCGCACCCAGAATGACGGCCAGCCGAAGATCGAGTTCGGCTGTCTGGTGGTACCGGTGAACTATCTCGGCCGGCATAACCTCTACCAGCACAGCCTGACAAAACTCGACTTCATGAAGGGCGTCCTGTTCATCGACGCCGTCGCCGTCATCGGCTATCGAGACCCGCGACCGGACTGATACTGTCCGCCCTGACTGTTTGTCGGCGCCGGGAGGCGTGCGGCGCGCGACGGTGTGCGCTGCGTGACTCACCATGCCTGGTCCCGAACCTCACGACGACACCAGTGCCGACTACGAACGGCTCGAGAAAGAACAGTTCGCCCAGGACCGCGACGCCGCCAGCGTTGACACGGCGGACGTCGACGACACGACGGCCCAACGCCTGGTCAGCGACCTCGTCGACGCGGACGTCGTCACTCCGGTTCCCGAGGACCAAGTTCTGATTCACGAGCCGAGCGGCACCGCGTTCGACTCATCGACGCAGCTGGCCGTCTTCCACCGTGGCTGGACAGCTGGCCGCGACGCCGACGCGGAGGGCGAGTGATGCAGCAGACGCTCATCGGCTGTGCGTTTTGCGACGCGCTGCCCGGTACCGAGACTGGCGAGGCCCACACCTGGGGCCAAGACGAACGGGTCACCCACCCTATCTGTGTGGACTATGCGATTCAGACGGAGCCGGATCCCGATGAGTGCGATCACGTCGCCTGTGACGGCTGTGGGCTGGCCGTCGACACGCTTGCAGCACTGACGCGGTTCCGGGTCGAACTCGGGCATCTGGAAGGCCCGTTACAGCTGTGCGCCCGTTGTAGTCCGGGCGGGCTCGCGACGTACTGGACGCGCGACCTCGAGGAGCATCTCGTCGCGACGCCGGCAGAGTGACCCAAACACTCTTTACTGTTTCGCTGTAAACTGTAATAAAGAACGACCCGTGTCACGCACCTCAAACCGCGCCGACGGCGACATCGTCCAGGACTTCCTCTCGGTCGCTGACCTCCTCGAGGAGCCACAGCTGGCCCAGCTGTTCGCGTACCTCGCTCGGGAGCGGGACGCGACCGTTCAGGACGTAATAGACGACCTCGAGCTCGCCCAGGGGACCGCCTACAGCTACGTCAATCGGCTCGTCGACGCCGGCGTCATCGACGTCACCGACGACGAGCAGCCACGCCGGTACGCCGCCCGGGAGATCGACCTGACCGTGACGACGGCCGCCGGCGACCGCGAGTACACGATCACGCCGGCGCTCATCGACGCCGTCGGCCGCCGCGAGACGGACGCCGACATCGACACCTACATCGACCGCCACGGCGT
This sequence comes from Natrinema saccharevitans, assembly GCF_001953745.1. Taxonomy (NCBI): domain Archaea; kingdom Methanobacteriati; phylum Methanobacteriota; class Halobacteria; order Halobacteriales; family Natrialbaceae; genus Natrinema; species Natrinema saccharevitans. The sequence goes on along the minus strand of NZ_LWLN01000002.1, from coordinate 217,921 downwards.
CGCCGGCCTCGCGACCGCGCTCACCTACGCGGTCGCCCGCGAACGCGGCGAGGTGACCCACCGGCTGATGGCGGAGGATCTGGACATCTCGCCGCTGGCTGCGGAGATGATCCTCCAGGCACTCCGGCCCGTCGTCCACGAGCACTACGACATCAAGGAGGACGTACATCATGATGCCGAAGAAGGGGTCAACGTATGAGCATCAAACCGAGCGATCGGACACACATGACACAGCGCTTAGTTTGTCGGCGTTCCATGGAAAGAACTGATGGAACTCAGTGACGACACACTCACGGTGTCACGAGAGCTTTCAGAGCTTGACAAAGATGTACTTGAGTTCACACAGATCCTCGATGCCTGCGATGTTAACTACGTCATCGTTAGTGGGTACGTCGCGATCCTCACTGGGCGATCTCGATCAACAGAAGATACCGACGTCATTCTGGAGTCACTATCCGAAGCGGAGACTGAGCAATTGGTTACGGAACTCAAAGATCGAGAGTACTGGGGGATGGCAATGCCACTTGATGAGATGTATTCGATGTTGAGCGAGGGCAGCCGAATCCGAATTGCTGAGGACGGGGAGATGTTCCCGAACTTCGAAACATGGTTTGTTTCAAACGACGTTGAGCGTGAGGCCCTCTCGAATCCCTTCACGGTGACATTTGATGAGGGACAGGTCGAGATCAGTCCGATTGAACTCTAAGTTGCATACAACCTCCGACTTGCGCAAGCTGCAGAGAGTCTCAACGGGATGGATTTCGAAGATGCACTCCACCTGTACTTAATCTTCGAGGAACGATTTAACACGGAGCAGCTCGAAACGTACGTCAACGAGCTTGGAGTTGAAGAGTACGATGCTGAACTCACAGGAGTTTGAGGACGACCACCGCCGGAACACGGAGCAACGGCGTGCGATGATCAAGCGATGGGCTGAGTACGTTCGGACGCACGACGACAGAGAGTGGTCACGCCAACAGAATCGGCTTATTGACTCGCAGCTCCAGTCGCCAAACGACATGGCCGCTGCTGGCGATACGGATCCAGTTCGGTTTGCAGCCGCTCGAGATCGGCTGTGCGACCGATGAGCGGGGGAGACCGGCTTCCGACGGCGATCGCAACTACGTACTACAATGCCGAGTTCGTCGTTGATCAGCTCACAGTCTTCGTTGGTGCCACATCCGCCCAGCGACTTCGCCCCTCAAAGCGGACCTCGAGGATGACCCACTCGATCTCGCTGCCTCCGACGACATCGATATCTACGAGGGGGACGTGACGACAGTCGACACCAAGGCTGACGACGATGACTGAACGGTCCACGACTGCGAACGGTCGCCGCTGACGCCAGCGCCCTCGCCAGCCGCGCAGTGCCCGTGTGGATGTTGCCGTCGAGCTATAGTAGCTCTTGAAAGTCAATGCACACCCGATCGCAGGACAGCGTTGTGATCGGTATTAAATCGTTTCAAGAGCTACTATAGACGTTCTATACCTGTTCCAGTACCTGCTTCTCTTCTGTGATGCGGTCGTCCCTCGGAAGTGATCGTAGAACTCGTGATATCACACAGTACCAGGACATCCACGCCGCGGCTGCGAACAACGTCCTCGCGGCCCGCGACTACTACACGGTTGACGACCCCTACGAGCGCGACGAGACGCCGGACTCCCGGCCAACGTTCGGGCTCGACGACGGCGAAACCGACGGTATCGTTCTCGCGAACGCACTCGATGTCGACGAGTTTCTCATCGACGAGTTCGGCGGGACGAACTTCCCACTGATTCACGCCGTGCTGCAAGGCCCGCGGATCGTCCCGACGCCGCGGCTCATCGTCGACTACGCCCGAAACGGGCTTCTGAGTCACGAGGAAGCTCGAACGCTGATCACGACGATCAGCCCGCATCGGAGCTGGGAGAACAGCCTCTACGTCACGCAATTGCTCCACCGTCTCGAAGAGTGACTGGCCTCCGAGTGGCGACGCCGAACAGCCAGCGCCGGCGACGGCACTCGAAAGCACTCGGCCGCTCGGCATCCCGCGACCGCCGCTGCGCTCCTCGTCCCTGCGGTGCTTGCGGGGTCGGGGGACGACCGAGGCGGCCTCGCTCTTTCTGAGTCCACCAGGACGGTAGCTGGGTCGCCGAGTGTCGCGGCCGGCTGGACAGGAGTGTACGTCGACACGAAGTAAACTCCGATTCATCCAACGGAGCGAGACCGCAGGCGAACAGTCCGAACCCGACCGCATCGCACAAATCTACCGCCACTCGGACGGGTATCCCGATAGCGTCCTCCGTGACCTGGACCAGCTGAAGCAGCTGCTCGACGAGACACGAACAGAGCGCGGGCCTGCGTACGCCGCTGCCCAGTTCCTGTTCCTCGACACGCTCTCGACGATGACCCTCTACGTGGACGAAGGGCGTGACCGGAGCATCCACGCTGACCACCCTCGGATCTCCTCTACCCGGACAATATGGAGCACCTCGACCAGCCGCTGTTCCTGCTGGGACACGGTGTCGAAAATCCGTCTAACGGCATCCACGGCGACGAAGAGTACCTCTACGTCGTCGAACTCCCGACCCGGAATCCGTTCGAGGACCCCTCCGAATGGCCCGTCAAGGTGAGTGGTCACTCCGTCTTCCCGCGCTGGGATGGCCCGACCGAGGAAGCCTTCGAGCGGGCCAGCTGGCAGTTCCACGGCCCGCTTGAGCACGCGCTCGAAGAGCTGGTCGCTGAGCCGGCGTGAACGCTTAGCCCGCTCAGATGGTGCCGCCGATGACGAGTAGTCCGACGACGACCAGCAGCGTCGCGGCAACGCTTCCCCCGGCCAGCCACTTGTTCTCCATCGCCTTCTCGTGAAGCGGCATCTCGGCGTACTCCTCGCGGAAGGCCTCGAGATTCTCCTCGTCGTAGAAGTACTTCGTCTTCAGCGCGAACCGTTCCGTCACCGCACAGCCCGTACAGATCGGCTCGCCTTCCAGCCGCTCCGTTTTGGTGTGGCTGGTGCAGGCGATTGCCCCGCAGTTCGGACAGTAGGTGTACGTCTCGTCGCCGCCGCTCGTGTCACAGTGGACGCAGCGGTGGATGCCGTCCTCGGCTGTCACTCGTGACGGGCCTGCCGCGTAGTACTCGTAGGGGTAGGTGTACTCCTGGAGGTCGATCGTGTGCCGAACCTCGGGGAGGTACACTGGTTCGATCGACTGGACGGAGATATCCGAGCGGTTCGGCTCGCAGGTCTTGTTGTACGTGACGTTGTTGTCGCCGGTGTAGGTCACCGTCGTCGTGTGGTGCTGCTGGAGGCGCTCGACGGCCCACTCCTTGTACTCCGTTTGGGTTTGTCCAAACCGGCGCTCCTCGAGGTCGTCGAACACCTCTCCGAACTGCTCTGCGTTGAGGTCGACCGTCGCGTGGAGGTTCTCAGTGACCAGCGTCCCGACGTCCTCATCGACGACCTGTGGCTGCCCGCGTTCGGCGTGGGCGACGAATCGCGTCCGGTCGTTGATCCGGTGGATGACGCCTACCGACGTCTCGAAGACGGCGTTCGTGTCCGCGGTGACCGCGACCACTGGGCGGAACGTCACCGACGAATGTGATTCTGGGAGGTCGGAAGCCTCGATATTCTCGATGTCGCGGAACGCCTCCGCGACGGCCGCGTCGACGTCGGCGGCCGGGTCGTACGGGCGTAAGGTCTCGTCGCAGAGGATCTCGATGCGGCCGTTGTAGAGGTCCAGTCCGATCTCGTCGGCGATCTCCCGGAGGTCCTCGCCATCGAGTAACTCGATTGGATGTGGGTCGTCGTTCTGCTGGAGGCGGTCGGCATACTCCTGAGCCGGGTTCGTGAACCGGCCGGTCGTGACGACCATGCCGCGTTTGGGGCCGTCGAAGTCGAAGGTCGCGATGGCGGAATGGAGCTTCTGGACGACCGGCCGTCCGACCGTCCCCGTGTGCTTGCACTCGACGATGATCGCGCGCCGCGTGCCGTCGACGACCTCCTCCATGATGACGTCGCGACCCTCGTCAGCCGTGCGGTCGGCCTGGCGGACGTTCTCGTAGCCGAGGTTCCGGAACACGTCCTCCATCACGTCCTCGAACTCGAACCCCGAGAGATCGTCCAGTACAGCCATCCTCAATTATGTGGACAGTACGTTGCAACTGCCAAATACGTTGCCGAACGCTACGCCGTCCTGTTTATTGAACCCCTGAGAGGGGTGGGAGTCACCGAGCCGCCCGCGAGCAACGATGAACGGGAATGTTCCCCTGGCCAGTTCGGAATCGGTTCCAGTCGCATCGCCCGGACAGTCCCACCGAGACATAGTCGAGTCCGTCGGCTTCCGTGTCGACGGCCAAGCCGTCGTCCTGAACCTCTCGAAGTATCAGCGGCTCTCCCTCGAGCGCAGTCTGGGCCTCGTCAACCACAGTCCGCGTCTCCAACCGAAACTACTCGTGTACCTATCCCGACTGGCAGCAGCGCTCACCCGAAGGCGGCTGCAAGCATCTTCGTCGCGTCGATCACATGTACGAACGACGATGACTCGGCCGAGGATGAGGCGCGTTTGACCGCGCCACAAGACAGCCAAGCCGATGCTGAAACCCAGCAGTTGACGCTTGGAATGTATGCGTCTTGAAATCACCGGGATCAGTTGCACTCGACCTGAAATCCCGTGCCGGGGTTCCCGTCTCTTCAGGCGCGGGAGTGGGTCAAGTGGGACGACCAACAGCTTTAACACTGCATGTAAAGTATGTTTGACTGTAAAAGAGGTTTTACACCAGTATGGTTGAGCACGCACTTACTGCCGACGGACTCACCCGGCAGAAATATCGAGGGCTCGTATACGGAGTCGGTGGACTAGCGATACTCGGCTTGCTTGCCGGGTTCGTACTCGATCAACACTTTGCCGGGACGATCATTTACCTGCTTGGTGCATGGACCGCCGGCGGGATCGCCGTCCTTGCGCCGGTGTGGAGTAAGGCGACACTTCAAGACGAGCGAGACTGGGAGTTACACAACCGTGCCAGCGGAATCCTGGTCGGGATCACGATGGTGATCGGTCTGAGTATGTTTCCGGCACTGTACGTCCTTGATGCCGGTAGCTACATCGAAATCACGGGACCAGTCTCGGGAATAGTCGTCACCCTCTCGGCACTCTTCCTGCTGTACGGTGTTTGTCTTGGAATCGCGAAACGCCGCATCTAAGCTATGGAGAACGATCTTTCCAAGAGACGCGAAGATGAAGGGCTGAGTCAGGGTGAACTCGCCGAAGCAGTCGGTGTGACCCGCCAGACAATCAATGCGGTCGAACGCAACCGGTACGACCCGTCATTAGAGCTCGCGTTCAAACTCGCAGCACATTTTAAGTGTAGTATTGAGGATATATTTGATCCGGAAGAACAATGAAGGTCTCTGTACGTGGAACACCGGTCGCAGTTACAGCGGGAACGGTCATCTTCGCAGTCATCGGACTCGCCCTCATCGGGTATGGCGGATACGACTACGCCCAGCAGTCACAAACGGTGGATGACGCTGTCGAAGTTGAGGCCACCATTGTTGAGACATCGGTCACGGAGATCGAGAGCGGGCGGAGCGGCATCGAGTACGACACCCACGCCGAGTTCACGTACCGATATCAGGGTGCCGAGTACAGGAGCGACCAGATAGTTCCCGGGAGTTTCGACACGACGTACGACACGAGGAGGGAGGCGGAATCGGCGCTGGAGCCGTACGAAGACGGGGATACGGTAACGGCATACGTCGATCCTGACGCCCCGGCAAACGGGTTCTTGGAGCAGCGAACGTCACAGGGACCATTACAGTTCATGGCCATCGGCGGCCTACTGCTGCTTGTACTCACGCTTGACGCTGTCGGCGCACGGAAACCAGGTCACGGGACGGATCTTCAGCCGGTAGATGAACACGATCCACAGCGGTATCCCACACTGTTCGGTGTTGACCGTGAGACGGTCAACCGCGTTAGCAAGCAGTTGATGAAGGGCTCGGTGGCCGTGTTATTTCTCTCGCTAGGCGGGTTAGTACTCGTTCTCCTCAGCACGGAGTCGGGATCGGGAACCGGTTCGGAGGTGCAGGTCTCACTCTTGGATCCGGTCGGTCTCCTGTTAGGAACGGCGTTTCTCGCGGGACTCGTGTTGCTTGTGTCGGTGCTCCTCTACGGTGTCTGGTCGTTTACCGAGTATCGACGTCTCCGCGACCGGATCTCGGAGCCGCGGCCGCCAAGCCCGTTCAAGCATCCGACTCGGCTTGTTACGATTCTCTTGGGGAACTACGACCTCGATAGCTACGGGAAACGCGTCCAGAGAACCGGATTCGCTTTTCTAGTCGCGCTCTTTTTCACCGCGGTGATCCTGCAGTTGCTCGTGTTCTGAAGATCTCTGGGAGATGCTGTTACTCCGTTAGAGTGTGTTACAGAAGTCTTCTCACGCTTGGTACTCGTAGTACCGAGTTCTCAAGTGGCTCAGTCGCGCTGCGTGAACTCAGGGAACGAACTTCTCGGGCTTCGAGGGCGAGGACCCAGCCAACAAAGCACGGCGTCCCGAGCGCGGCAGCGGGGACGGCAAGCGTGTTTTTCGACGCTGGTGTCAGGTTCGTTCGTGGATTTCGAGGACCTTGCCGGCGGCGATGGTCTGACCCATGTCGCGGATGGCGAAGCTCCCGAGTTCGGGGATCTCGCTGGCAGGCTCGATGCTGAGGGGCTTCTGCGGTCGGATGGTGACGACCGCGTTGTCGCCCGACTGGATGAAGTCGGGGTCTTCCTCGGCGACTTCGCCAGTGCTGCCGTCCATCTTCTTGTCGATCGACTCGATCGTACAGGCGACCTGCGCCGTGTGTGCGTGGAAGACCGGGGTGTAGCCGGCCGTGATCACGCTGGGGTGTTGCATGACGACGATCTGGGCCTGGAACGTCTCTGCGACGCTCGGCGGGTCGTCCGCGGGACCACAGACGTCACCGCGGCGGATGTCGTCCTTGCCGATGCCGCGGACGTTGAATCCGACGTTGTCCCCGGGTTCGGCCTTGGGCACCTCTTCGTGGTGCATCTCGATCGTCTTGACCTCCCCGCCCACGTCAGAGGGCTGGAAGGAGACGTTGTCCCCGGTGTTCATGACGCCGGTCTCGATACGGCCGACGGGGACGGTACCGATACCCGAAATCGTGTAGACGTCCTGGATCGGCAGTCGGAGCGGCGCGTCCGTCGGCGGCTCCGGCTCCGGCAGGTCGTTCAGCGCCTCGAGCAGGGTCTCGCCGTCGTACCACGGCGTGTTGTCGGAGTGTTCGGAAACGTTGTCTCCCTCGAAGGCCGAGACGGGAATGAACGATGCGTCGTCGGTATTGAACTGGACCTGTTTGAGTAGCTGCGTGACTTCTTCGACGACCTCGTTGTAGGTTGACTCCTCGTAATCGACGATGTCCATCTTGTTGATGCCGACGATGAGTTCGTCGATACCGAGGGTACGAGCCAGGAAGACGTGCTCCTGGGTCTGGGGCGCGACGCCGTCGTCGGCGGCGACGACGAGGACGGCGTGATCGGCCTGCGAGGCCCCAGTGATCATGTTCTTCACGAAGTCTCGATGTCCGGGCGTGTCGACGATGGTGAAGTCGTACGTGTCCGTCGAGAACTCCTGGTGAGCGATGTCGATGGTGACGCCGCGTTCGCGTTCCTCGGCGAGGTTGTCCATGACGTAGGCGAACTCGAAGCCACCCTTGCCCTTCTCCTCGGCTTCCTCACGGTGCTGTTCGATGACGTGCTCGGGTACGCTCCCCGTCTCGTAGAGGAGGCGTCCTACAAGCGTACTCTTTCCGTGGTCGACGTGGCCGATGATGGCCAGATTTTGGTGGGGTTTGTCTGCGCTCATGATGAATCGTCTCGGTACCTGCCATCCGACATACGCGCTAGACACTCGTAAACTCTTGTCAGGATATACTGGAACGTTCGACGGATAGGAACGACACCCCAGTTTCGCGTATTCCTCCTGCGAACCGACGGTCATTGACTCGAGTAACCGGCACCAGTCGGATCTACTCGTCTAATGACTGCTATCGATCAATAGAAAAATTGACGTATCTAATCGGAGTGTATCTCAGCAGTATCCGGCGGTCAGCCGGTGTTTTCGGGTTCAACGATATCACCGCATTCTGGGCAGTCTGCGAATACGCGTTGCTCGCCGTTCGTCTCGAACTCGATGCTAGATTGATGTTTCGGGACTGTAGCGTTGCAGAACGGGCAGTTACCGAGCATCTTGTTTTCGGCACTCATAGGAAACGTGGTGGCACCATGGAGCGTGTGACATGGGAATCTACGGCTCTATCCGGTGTGGTTGACGTTTTGGGTGAACAAAGTGAACTAGTCACAGTGACAGTAGAATAGCTCTGCGAACCACCTCGGAGTCAAGCCTCGAATTCTCCTTGCTTATCTGGAGAGGTCGAGCCGCTCCGAATCGGAACGGCGTACGATCGTCCCCAGCGTCGCTCCTGAACAAGAGCGAAACACCAGATGACGCGCCGATCAAAATGGAGACTCCGGCGTCCGCTGACTACTGACTCTTCGGCTGCTCGAGTCCGGCGTTTTTTGTGAGACTACTGAGGGGTGGCGGTCTTCTCGAGGTCAGTTCGATTCGATCCGACTCGAGAAGCAGTGATCGAACATGGCTACGAGCAGCCGCTCCCGGGAAACGTTCGACGATTCGGACACCTGGCACGATGAGATGCACAGTACGATCGAGGCGTGGGTTCAGGACCTCGTCGACGAGGTCGATGACGCCGTCTCGCGCGAGCAGTTCACAGCGTGGTTGGACGTCCAGAGTCGATTCCACGACTACTCCCATCGAAACACGCTGTTGATCAAACTCCAATGTCCAGTGACAACGCGCGTTGCCGGCTACCGAACGTGGCAAAACGAGTTCGGCCGACACGTGAAGGAAGGGGAGACAGCGATCTGGATCTGGGAACCCATCATTGCAAAGCAGTGCCCTGACTGTGGGAACTCCCCGTCGTACCACGAGCGCAGTGGCTGTGAATACGATGAAACCCCTCCGGACAGCTGGGAGAAAGGACCCGTGGGTTTTCGGCCAGCACCCGTCTTCGATATCTCACAGACTGACGGCGAGCCACTGCCCGACCTCGAAACCGAAGCAAAGGGACAGGCTGACGAGTTGGTTTCCGCACTCCTCGACGCAGCAAACTCACTCGAGGTGGACGTAGAAGTCGTGCCACCCCGGGATTGGTCGTATGAGAATGCCAAGGGCGTCTGTGAGTATCGCCCGCAAGGGCAACCACGCGTCGCCGTCCGAGATCGTGAGAACGACGCTGATCTCGCCGTCACGCTCGTTCATGAATACGCCCACGTGCTGTTACACGGTGGCGTCGACGACGAGGCTGAGCGATCGAAACGTGAACTCGAGGCCGAAGCGGTCGGCTACATCGTTGGGCGGTACTTCGAGTTGGATACCAGTGGATCGGCGTTCTACCTTGCCGGGTGGCACGGAGACGAGCCAGAGACGATCATCGATCGGCTTGAGCGAATCAGTTCGACCGCCCAGGAGATCATCGACGTTGTCAGCGAACTGATCAACGATGAGTGATCGACCGCTTCTGCTCGATATCAGCGACGAACTCGACAAAGAGTGGTACGAATCGGTGACGACACCAGGGTTCGGGTATCACCAGCAGACTGCCGTTCAGTTGGTCCGTGAGTCAGTTACTGGTCGCGGGTAACGAACCACCAGTCGTAGTAGTTGAGTTCGTCGTCGTCAGCAGCCTCGGCTTTTCGGCTCTGTGCGTCCGCTTCGGTGCCCGGCGGTGACAGGAGAACTTGGTCACCGAACTTCTCGTTGTTTGGCCAGTCGGCGGGAGCGGCGACACCGTCGTCGTCGCTCTTCTGGAGTGCACGTAGCGAGCGGAGGACTTCGTCGATGTTGCGACCGATCTCCATCGGATAGGTCAGACGCAGCCGAACTGCCCCCTCTGGATCGATGACGAAGACGGTACGGACGGTTGCCGTTCCTGCACCGGGGTGGAGCATGCCGAGTTGCTGGGCGACCGTTCCCTGATCGTCAGCGATGATCGGGAACTGGATGTCGACGTCGAGGTTCTCGGCAATCCATTCGGTCCACTTGATATGCGAGTGGACACGGTCGACCGACAGCCCGAGCAGTTCGGCGTTCAGGTCCTCGAACTCCTCGCGGCGCTGCTCAAAGGCGACGAACTCAGACGTACAGACAGGCGTAAAGTCACCGGGGTGACTGAACAGGACGAGCCACTTGCCCTCGTAGTCGTCGGGCAGCGAACGCTCACCCATGCTTGTCTCGACGGTCAGGTCGGGGAACGTATCGCCAATGCCAGGTACGTCAGTCGTCGCTTCGTCAATTTGCTCTGTTTGTTTCGCCATCTACACCTTTTCTTTGGGTAGCTGCCTATTAAAGCACTCACATACAAACTATATTTTTGGCTTCGACAACCTCCCCTCTCGAGTACAACACATAATTGCTGGCTGTTTACTCGAACGGCCATCTCAACGGGTCAAAATTGAGTCGACTCGATTCCAACGTGACCGCCCAATACAGTTTCTGTGGTGACAGATGGGCGACACCATGACAGAACATCCGACGTTAGCAGAGTTCACCACGAGCGAGTCAACTGGCTTGCGGTCGGCCAGTCGGCCATCGACTGATGAGACCGTGACGATGACGGCTGACGAGCGGGTTGCAACGTACCTTATCGAAGATTGGAAAACGACGGAATATCCCACACTGGTAAGTACTGGCACTACCTAGTATTATAGGAAATGAATAATGGACGTGAGGAGATCCGTGACAGGGGGGTAGTGCGAAATTTCTAACGATGGTAGATTCCACAGTAACCGATCATGAGGCCCGTCAACGACTCCATGAAATCGTTCGAAAGGATGTGCCATTTAATGAAAAAGCTCGTGAGGCGTTAGAGCTTGGCAAACAATATCTCGGCGTGGACAACGGCTATCTCACCCGGATCGATCAAGAAACCGATCACTGGGAGATTGTCGTCACGACCGATATGGAAGACGGGCAGGCCTCGCCCGGCCTTGAACTAGAGCTTCAAGACACATACTGTCGTGAGACCATCGAAGACGACACCCCGCTCACACTCCACGATGCACCTGACCAGGACTGGGGAGATGATCCGGCCTTCGAAAGAAGCGGGAACCATACGTATCTCGGTATCCCACTTATTACTGAAGAAGAACCCTACGGAACCGTCTGTTTTGCCGCCCAAGACCCCCGTTCTGACTCGTTTAGCGAGGCTGAAACGCAGTTTTCTGACCACCTCACACGATTGCTCGAACGCGAACTCGAAAAAGAGCTCATCCAAGGCGAACTCACGAATCAAACCAACCTTGCCACGGTTCTTCACCGCGTCCTGCGGCACAATCTTCGCAACGACATCTCCGTCATTCGAGGCTACACGGAACTTATGGCCGATCAAGTGGATGACGAGTCCGTCGGTGAAACTGTTCTTACCCACATCGACGGCTTGATCGATTTGAGTCAGAAAGCCCGCGAACTGGAAGGAGTCGTCACTAGCAGTTCCGAACGACAGGCGACAGAGATTGGAACTCTTATCGAGGATATTGCTGCGGAGATCACACAGGAATACCCGGCAGCATCGATCACCGTTGAATACGACAACGAAATTCAGGGGAAAGTACTGCAGAACTTCGATCGGGCCATCGAGGAACTCATCGAGAACGCTGTCAAACACAGTGGCGACAATACCAGTGTTACGGTTGATATTGAGACGGTCCCGAACGGTATCGAGATTCAGATTAAAGATAATGGACCCGGGCTTCCTGATCACGAAGCTGAAGTCCTCAACTCAGGGGTAGAGACGCCACTCGCCCACGGATCCGGCTTGGGCCTTTGGTTGGCCTACTGGATTGTGTCCAGCCACGACGGCTCTATCGACCCGGAGATTACGGAACACGGGACGACGATGACGGTTACTATCCCTCGAAAGCCCGATGTTACTGTTCAACAACAGGTGACAGAACTCACGCGGTCGCGTGACAAGTACAAGACCAGCTTCGAAGAAGCGACTGATGCGATCACTATTGTTAATAATGACGGTAGAATTGTAGACGCGAACGAAGCAGCAAGTACGATATTCGGCGTAGAAGACAACGAGCTACTCGGGCGGTCGTTAATAGAGTTTTTCCCTGATGAATTTGCGTTCGATACCGAGTGGCAGGTTTTCCAAGAGACTGGCGATCAGAGAGATACAACGACGATAATCGGTGCCGATGACGTAGAGAAAAGTATTGAGTATGCAGGAACGTCAGATATTATCCCTGGCCAACACCTGTTCATTAGCCGGGATATTACCGAACGCAGGGAGCGCGAAAAGGAGTTGGAAGTAGCGGAGACCGTGTTCCAGACTACCCAAGATGCACTGTTTCTGGCAGACGTTGTCGGTGAGCAGGAGTATCGCCTCAATCGCGTCAACGACGCGTTCGTAGACCTCACTCATCGTTCCAGCGACAATATTACGGGAATGGATCCCTGGGAACTGCTGGGTGACGAGGCGGGGACCGAGGTACAGTCACGGTTCAACGAGTGTGTGGCGAGGCAGGAAATGGTTGAATTCGAACAAGTGATCCCGGTAGAGGGCGGATCGAGAATTTGGCAGGTACGACTGACGCCACTCATTCAGGACGGCGAAGTCACACAATTGGTGGGCGCGATGCGAAATATCACCGAGCGCAAAGAGCGTGAACGGGAACTCTCGATGGTGAAAGTGCGGTACGAAACCCTGCTTGAGGCGGCCCCCGATCCCGTGTTCGTTGCGGATGCTGAGACAGGAGAACTCATCGAGGTGAATGAAGCTGCCGAAAAGTTGCTCGGGATGTCATCTGACGAAATTATCGGGATGCATCAATCCGAGCTCCACCCTTCGGAACAGGCCGAACTCTATCAACAATTCTTCGAAGAACACGTCGAATCGGGCGGATCGAAGCGGCGACTTCCCGATGGATCACACACAACGATTGTCACCGCCAACGGGGATCGCGTCCCTGTTGAGATCAGCGCGACAACGGTCTCGCTCCCCGATGACCCGGTGATCTACGGTACCTTCCGGGATGTCTCCGAACAGATCGAACGCGAGCAGGAACTTGAAGAGACCACACAACGGCTCCAACTCGCCCTAGAGGGAACGGACACGGGTGTCTGGGACTGGACTATCGGGACGGGCGAGGTACGCTGGAGTGAGTCGCTGGAACGACTGGTCGGAATCGAACCAGGGACGTTCGAGGGCACCTTCGATGCGTTCGCGGAGTATATTTATCCTGACGACAGAGAGAAAGCTACGGCTGCTGTTGAGCAGGCCGCCAAAACCGAGACTCGATTCCAGACGGAATATCGTATCCAGCGTTCGGATGGCATACAGATCTGGGTCGAATCGCGGGGTGAAGTCTATGACGACGGTGACGATACCAAGCGGATGGTTGGCATCGTCACTGACATCACCGAGCGCAAGGAACGTGAAGCGGAGTTGACCCGGAAAACAGAGGCGATGGAGAAGGCACCAGTCGGGGTAGTACTCTCGGATCCGGATCAGTCGGACAATCCGCTGGTATACGTGAATGAACGCTTCTGTGAATTAACCGGGTACGAGGAAGCCGACATAATTGGGCGGAACTGTCGATTCATGCAGGGCCCAGAGACAGATCCCGAACCAGTTGCCGAGATACGCGATGCCATCGACAACGAGGAACCAGTATCGACCGTACTTCGAAACTATCGCAACGATGGTGAGATATTCTGGAATCACGTGACGATTGCCCCGATCAGAGACGAAGACGGTGCTGTAAGCAATTGGGTTGGATTCCAAGAAGATGCTACCGAGCGTATCGAACGCAAGCAACAACTGGAGTTAGCCGAGACCGTGTTCGAGAACACCCAAGACGCACTGTTCGTTATCGATGTGACCGAGAACCGCGAGTTCCGCATCGAGCGTGTTAATGAGATCTATGAAGAGTTGACGGGACTCTCGAACGCCGAAATCGCCGGTAAGACACCCACGGAAGCTATTGGTGAAGAGATTGGCAGTGAAATCGAGTCGCAGTACCGCGAGTGCGTGCAACGGCAGGAAACGATCAAATATCCGAAAGATATTCCAGTTGATGGCGAGCAACGGCAGTGGGAAACGAAAGTCACACCCGTCATTAGCGAGGGACACGTTGACAGATTGGTTGGTGCGATGCGGGATGTGACGAGCGTATGATTTCGTGCTGTCTAGTTGCGTGGGCGCTATATTCAGCGATTCCAGGGTGCAAAGGTCAGCTACCACAAGGATTTGAAAACCAGGCACTGTCTAGTTTAGCACCTCCGCTGGCGTCTGTCCGTTGAGTGACTGGTGTGGTCGCTGTGTGTTGTAGTAGTGTACAAACTGTTCAAGCTAGTCTCTGACGCTCGCCCGACTGCCGACCCACGAATTATGGAAGCGGTCGATCCGCATTTTGAGCGTGTGAAACCACTGTTCGATGTGGTTTCGATCAACGTAATCGAGGTAGCCGCTCAATCCCAATCGGGAGAGGGCAGTCAGATAGCCAGCATCATTGACGAGAAACTCAGCGTCGGAGAGATCGTGTTTCTCGGCGAGTCCATGCAGAAACGCAACAGCTGGATCGGTGCCTCGCCGTCCAAAGAGAGCGACGTCGAGAATGAGTTTCGTGTCGAGGTCTATTGCAGCATACATCAAGTACCTAGTGCAAGATTGCTTGATAAGAGCGTTCAACGCCGAGTGAGCGAAGAATCGCTTGTGTCTCTCGAAGCGACAACCAGTCGCGTGGAGTTGGACGGCCAACACCCTGACGGGCGTCGCCGTCCGCTCACGCTCCCAACATTCATCAAATTCCGCCGCGTACCTCCCGCTGAGCAGGCCTGCGAGCATTGATCCAAACTAACTCTACGACCTGCTCGTTCCTCAAACTGCGCTAACTAGACGGTGCCGTTTTTTCCGCTCACGCTGGAACACCGTCCACACACATGGACGTAACTGAGGACACAGTTCGAGATGTCTGCACGGACGCGGTCTTCGAACGCGGCGAACGATATCTTGCTGAGGGTCGTATCCACGAGATTCACCGCGTCGACAGCACCGTCACCGCCGTCGTGAGCGGCAGCCGTCAGTACGATGTTCGTGTTGACCTTGTCACCGACGGGTTTGCCCCGTGGTGCGACTGTCCGTACGACGGGCCAAGAGCGTGCAAGCACGTCGTCGCCGTGTTGCTTCGGTGTGTCGACGACCCACCGTCAGACGAAGGTGATCAACTCGACGCCGCACTCGACGGCGCCGACGCCGACGAACTCCGCGCGTTCCTGCGTGAAGAACTCGCGGCCGATGCGGACCTCCGCGATCGGTTTCTCGCTCAAGCCGGAGAGTCAACGAGGCGGTCGGCCAACGAACTTCGTACCTCGATCGATCGGCGGTTTGAGGAGACGAACCCTGAGTACGACGTCGTCTTCGAGCCGATCGACTTCACGCAGTGGTTCAATCTCGCGAACGAGTACCGCAAGCAGGAGCAGTACAGATCGGCGACGATCGTCTACCGGGCACTTATCGAGTCGCTTGACGACAACATGGATCGCGTCGACGGCGCATACGACCACTTCTCGAGTGCGTTCAGACGGGCACTCGACGGATACGTCGACTGTGTCGGGGCCAGAATCGACGCCGACACAGCCACAGACGCCGTCGCATTTCTCGATGAGCGGGCGACGTCGGGAACGCCATTCCTCGCGGAACACTTCGAGCGAGCAGCGGCCGAACTCCGAGAAAAGGTAGGCGAACAGGCCTGCGAGTAGCTCGAAGAGACCGCCGACAGCGAGACGTTCCAGGAACTGGTCGCAACGAACTACTACGACGACCAGCTCGAGTTCGAGACCGTCAAGCAGTTGGTCGGCACCGAAACCGCCCAGCGTCTTCGCCTGCTCGAGGCGGACCTCGAGGACGCACCACTGGCTCTTGACGCGCTTGCGGACATCGATATATACGGCGACGACGACGCGCGAGCGCTCTTCGCAACGATTAGTCCGCACCGAAGCTGGGACAACAGCCACTACGTTGCCCAGCTGCGAGCCCGCCTCGAGAAACCTATAGTAGCTCTTGAAACGATTTACACACCGATCACAACGCTGTCCTGCGATCGGGTATGCATTGACTTTCAAGAGCTACTATAGACGGGACGATTGTAACGGAGCCGCCCGAGCGCTGTCTCGCGTGTGGTTTCCCACGGAGAGAGCGGCATTCCGGGCCGCCCCAATATTTGACTACGCCCTCCGTGCCGGACTAGTCGTCGTCTGTCTCTATCTTGATTGTCACTTCGACGACGTCGCCGGCATCGACATCAACGGACTCGAGCAGGTGCAAGAACTGGTCGTTCGCACCGTCACTTAGTACGCGAGCGGGAACCGTCTCCTCGGACTGCTCGAGTGTCGTCTCGAGTGCTGCGAGACGATCGAGAACCTCCGTCTCGAACGATCGCTCCTCCTGAGAGACAGCATTCCTCTCAGTCTCTGTCCCGCCAGAATCGTCGGTTTCCGGAGGCGAAGCGTACGGATCTTCCATCTCGCGTGAAAACGTCTCGTCGAGGCTCTCGAGGTCGACACCTTCCCCTTCGAGATCGACCGGCACACGTCGGCAGTGAGTCAGCGAGGCGTCGAACTCGAGCGAGCGGTCTTGGGTGGCTTCCCACTGTCGACTTCGGATCCGACTCGCAGTCGACTCGGGAATCCAGTCGGGGACCAGCCACTCGCCGTCCTCGTAGAGACAGTGGATGTCGGTATCGTTCGTTCCCCAGGTGAAACAGCGATCGAAGCGCCGCTGAAACTGCTTGAGTCCGCTCCCCGACGTGTGTTTGACGACGACCTCTTTCGGGGCGATCTCGCGAACAACGTCGGTGAGTGTCTCGCTGTGAGGATGATTCGACAGCGGAAATGACCGCGTGGTACAGCGGGTGTCCGACAGGCTGCCGCCGTCGTCCGTCGCCAGCTGGACGAACGCAGCCGCAGGGTTATCGGCGATCGCACGAAGCAGTCGCCGTGTACTACCGGTCGTCGGTGCGTCCGGTCCCGCAATCGTGATCCCACCATCTGTTAGCACCTCGTCTGTTCGGTCGAAGACCGTCGTCGATTCGACGCCCGGAACAGCATACTCGAGCGCGTCGTAGAGCTTCGCCGCCTGACCGACGAGCGTGATCGGCACCTCGCGCTCGAGTGTCGTCGTACAGTGGCCCAGCAGCGCCGCGTAGTGGACGCCAGTCAGCGAACTCGCCGCGACGACGACGCGGGAGCCGGCGTACGCGTGTTCGAGGGTCGTCTCGAGCGACTCGTTGAGGGCGGTTACGTAGGAGTTGTTGGTCGCAACGTTCAGCAGAAGACAGTCGATGTCGAACGGATACGACGTGGCGAGGCCCGGAAACCCAGCACACGGTCGCGTCGTGAAATCTCCCGAAACGAGGATATGTTGCCGCCCGTGTAAGGGACCAGTCGCGGTCTCGTCGCGAAATCTGATGAGGAACCCTGCCCCGCCGGGTGTGTGCCCGGCAGCAACCGGTCGGATCTCGAGCCCGTTGAGTATCGCTGTCCAGTCGTCGATCGGCTCGAGTGCGGCTACTGCGTCGGAGATGTCCCCGAGGTCGTTGTCCTTCGTGGCTTCCGGGAGCGTCTGTTCGAGGACGGTTGCGGTTGCGTCAGCAGTGTAGATCGGTGCGTTGTGTCGGACGTTTTTCGCGAGCGTTCGATAGTGATCGATATGCGGGTGGGTCAGTAGAATCGCGTTCAGGTACTCGTCATCCGCAAGCAAACTGTCGAGATCGACGCCCTCCCCGGAATCGATGAGAACGCAGGCATGCGTGCCGTCCGCAGCGGTACACCGCAACAGCGTCGACTCATTCCCAGCAGCTATGTTGGCATGTTGATATGTGACACGCATGCGTTTTATATGCATTACTCTTTACGACGTATAAATATATGGGTATCTCTCCTGGCACTGCCAGTCTACACCCCTCGACCGGTATGCTCCCGTCGAACGCTCTTGTGGCGGAGATAGGTGAGATAGTTTTCCGTCGTCGACTCGAGTCAAGACCTGTCCACCGGAACCGCTGTACTGTACGTTCGTCAAGTCGATCGTCGGACGAACTACGACACGATCCAGCGCGAGGTTACTCGGCGGTTCGCTCCCCCCCCGATCCCGAGGTGCCAGTCTGTTTCGGGGTCGAAGCGGTCCACCGCGGCCTCGACGCGGTCGCGCACGGCGTCGGCGTCCATCGTCTTCACGCCGCCGTCCACGATAAAACGTCCAGCCAATCAATATTCGACAGTGGGCACCCCCATCAGTAGAAGTGTTGTAATTATAGTAGCTCTTGAAAGTCAATGCACACCCGATCGCAGGACAGCGTTGTGATCGGTGTGTAACTCGTTTCAAGAGCTACTATAGTTGAAGTATGAGAACATTCCAAATCGTGTTTCTTGCCAATATCTCAAGAGGTAGGATAGATCACTGGGGTACAACAGTTTTACAATTTCCTGCTTGCTCCCATCGTTAATATCTGAGAGGGTATCTCGAGAGAGCTTGTTCAGATCTCGCATTAGCCGGTCGTATCGTTCGTTTGGTGCAAGGTATAGCAACCTCGTCATCATCAATCGACGGTCTTGTCTGGGGGCAACTTGCTCCACCCAGAGGTCGTCGTAGACTCTCATCTCCTCAGCAGAGGTGTCTATCTTCTTCGTCAGACAACGATCGGCTGTCATCGCAGCTGCTCGAGCTGATTTCATACACTTGTAGATTCCCTCGCCCCAGACGGGATCAATCGACGGGACAGTATCACCGATCGCCATAAACGAATCAGTACTCATCGATCCGGGTGACTGTACATGTGCTGATCCCCGAACCGGACTCGCTGCAATTTGTCTGGCGTTCTCGAACCGCGGATCAGTATCGAGCCAATGTTCGAGATACCCGTCGACGGTGCGATCGTGAATGGCGTTTTCTTGATAGCGTTCATTCTGGATGTAACAGACACCGACTTTCGCTGTGTCGTTGCCCGTATGGAAGATCCACGAGTAACCCCCAGGGGCGTACTCGTGGTCCAACCGCAACATCATCGCGTCGGTGAGATCAGCAAAACCAGGATGATTGAGATCGACGCCCTCGAGTAGGTATTCAATACCAATCGCGTGGTTCTCCCGCTCAAGATTGGCTATCCCCAGATCCTTGGCCAATGGCGCGGCCGGACCCGTAGCATCGATGACAATCTCGCCAAAGACCTCCTGATCACGATTATAACGGACACCGACGAGATCACCATCTTCGACGATTGGGTCACGAACACGAGCATCAAACCGATACTCAGCACCCTTGTGACGACCATCCTCGACAAGGAACTTCTTGAACGCCTCGAAGTCCAAGACAAAGCCCGGCTGGTCCTGGATAAAGTGTTCATTCGGAGATTCGAGAACGACTGATTCAGTCGCGTGCATGACGACGTCGTCCGGGATGCCGAAGGAGGTCATCATCGATGCAAACGTTCCGCCAGTAGATTTGTCACTTTGAGCTGGGAATTTATCTTCTGCTTCGGTTTCCAGAACGACAACATCGTACCCACGGTCAGCCAGATCTCGTGCACACTGCGCCCCCGCTGGACCTGCCCCAGCGATGATCACATCATAACTGTTGGCCATCGTTGGAGAACAACTACTCAAAAGAGGACGAACAAGATGTTGGAACACAGTGCCACTTCTCGGTTGTTTCTACAGATCAGCAAGGCGAGTGCCTCGGGACGTAACCCCGAGGTGGGTCACACAGACCCGGTGCCCACCATCTTAGTGGGCAGACATCTGTGACACCACGGTAACGCAGTAGACGCCACCGATAATGAGGCCAATTCCGAGAAGGCCTGCCAGGTCAACTGATTCACCAAAAACAATGGTCCCGATACCTGCCACACCGACGATACCCAATGCTGCCCATGTCCCATAGACGACACCCATCGGTAATTCCTCTAACGTCAGGGATAGTAGATAGAACGCCGCTCCATATCCGAGGACAACCCCAATACTGGGAACCGGCTGTGAAAACCCCTCAGAGAGTTTGAGGGCAGTTGTCCCGAATAATTCGGAGAGTATTGCACCAGCGAGCAGTACGTACGGATGCATACCGTTGGATTTCGAAGCCGCTACTATACGGCTATTGAAACAAAACAGCACTTACAATTTGTTTGGAGGTACAATAACAATCTATGACGGAATTGGGCGAGCTTGGACTCTCAAGTTACGAGGAGAAGGCCTATCGAACGCTTCTCGTGACGGGAGCAGTGACGGCAGCCGAACTCTCTGATACTAGTGGGGTCCCAAAAGGACGTATTTACGACGTTCTAAACGGCCTTGAGGCTCGCAAGCTGATCTGGAGACAGTCAAGCAACCCAAATCGATACGTGGCCGTACAGCCAGAAACCGTCGTCGACAGGCTTCTGGCTGAACGAGCATATGAGCTGAACCAAGAGTGGGATCGTTACCGCGAGAAAGCAGACACAGTTCGTTCGAACCTTTTGCCGACACCACCAACAGAGAGTAGTTTCTGGCTCGGATCGCTCGGGAGCGACGAAATGAGTACAGCACTCCAGCAGCATATGCGAACTGCGGAGAACGTTGTCAAAGCGGCTATTGGGCCTCCCTACGAGGATGCGACGTGGGAGACACTCCAATCTGAAGTGGAAGGCTTCTTCGAAGGTGCTAATGCAGATTTGTCTGTCAACCTCCTTTTCAGTGAAAAAGCAGTTACCGTACTCCCTGACCGATTCCCACACCTAATTGAAAGTCAGTCTACAGACATAACTGTCAGAACGATTCCTGAAATTGCGCTTTCGTTTGATGTCGTGGATAATGTAGAGACGACGATTGATGTTCTGCATCCAGTATCTGATGAAGACCGAATCGGTGTAATTGGAATTAAAGATTCGCAAGTCGTCTCCGAGTTTGAGAAACACTTCCAACAGCTGTGGTCCAATGCTGTACCCCTCCTTGATTGACATCCACCTCCGCTTGAAGGCGGAGGAATCCCGAGTCAACCGAATCGAAGATTCGCGTACATCGCAAATCTCCGATTTGCTCAGCGTTGGGTTAGTAGGGTTTGCAGACTCCCTGTGCTCTCGTCTTGAACGTCCCGTTCCCGCGGTCGAACGGGAAGACACCGGGCTGTGCCAACCAGCTGTTACTCATATCCCCTGTCGGAGGATTGACTCGCAGACGTACAGCCCACGTTCCGCGCGGTTCGTATCTCGAATCTGACCGCAACACGAACACGTCTTCGACGTGTTTTTCTCGTCTACGCGGTCAACGAAAGTGCCGTCTTCCTCGGCCTTGTATTCGAGGAGTCGGACGAATCGGTCGAACTCCCAGCCGTGCAACTTCTTGTTCCCCGACTGACCCCAGTTCCGCGAGTCGCCGTTCTCGTCTTCGCGGACGTTGCTGAGGTCACCAACTGCTATCTCCCCTATGCCTTCTTCGATACACCGTTGAATTGCTCTGAACTGTGACTACTGTTCAGTGATTCATTGCTCCCCCAAGAGGTTGATAATGCGGAAGCATCGGATGCGGAAGGTGGATACCGATCGCCATCAATCCATGTGTCAACAAGATATATCCGAGTATAATGAAGACGATTCCGAGAAGACGATGGAGTCGTTGGCGATGGATCGTGTCAACGGACTCGATGAGTGTTCCATAAGCGAAGACGGCTGGAATTGTTCCGATTCCAAGCGTCCCTAACGCGAGAAATCCGGATACAGCAGAGCCGGTCGCGAACGCGAACAAATATGCTGGATATAGAATGGGGCACGGCAGCAATCCGTGAAGCGCACCGAGACCGATAATCCCGGGACTATTTACGTATCGATCGATACGAACAGCAATCCGATTTGTTATCCGCTGAACACCCGGAATTCTAACCCCGGAAACACCACCTAAAAGGTATTTCACACCGGCTATAATTATAAATGAACCGATAATAATTCCAACACTCCCACGCACAAAATCCGCGATTACTGTCAGCTGCTCCGTCGTGACAAACACGAAACCACCAAACGCGCCAAACGCCCCGCCGATAAGTGCGTAACTGAGTGTCCGTCCCAAGTTGAACAGCGCATGCTGACGAACCTCATATGGCGTCAGATGTCCACGCCGATTTTGGGATCCTGTTGTTGCTGTTTCCCTATCCGGACGTGAAGACATCTGCTCGGCATACATCGTCACTAGCGGCCCACACATTCCAATACAGTGTGCTCCGCCAAGCAGCCCGATAGTAACGAAAAGGACCACGTCCACGCGTAGGAGTGACTCGAGCATAACTGGTAACTCATCTGTTCAGGACGCTTTCTATTGTTCATTCTGGTCCAGTTACCGAAAGCACACTAAACAGGAAATAATGATATTTTCGGCACTACGTATAGTAGCTACTGAACGATTCACACACTGATCGCGACGCTATCGTGCGATCAGGTATGCAATGACTTTCAGTGGCTACTATAGCTCTCCGTCCCGATGTAGTCGTGAACCGCCTCGGGGTCAAGTGGTGGTCGTGGTTAGGTTGTCGAATTCTGCCGGACGGCGAAGACCTGGAGCCATGACTCCGCGATTGATAGTTTAACGTGGTTAAAACCGTTTGAGAATAAATGGGTACGTCGTTTCCTCCCTCAAAATATATGTCTAGCACTCTTCCGATTCCTGTTTTTCGTATCGAAATTTGGGCCCGTGCCGGTGGAGTGCTTCCTGGGGATGCTGTGCACCCTCGACGGGAAACACCGCAGTTTCGACATCGTGGTTCTCGAGTAGTTCCCACAGAAACCGTTCAGTCAATGCGGTCGTAGTCGTCGAAAAAAGCCGTGTATGGAGGACTTTGTTTGTTTCCCGACCCACTGCAGCGTCCAGCCACTACTGGTGATCGCCGATTCGAATCACGGTTTCGTCAACCGAAACGTGATTCGGATTCGTATCAGTTGCTGGCTGTAGATCGGCTTTCTGTACCCAGTCGTCTACAGCCGTGCGCGATCGTTCGTCACTAAATCTCTCTAATCCCCGAGCAGTATTCGAAAGCGACACTTCGGTAAGATGGAGTCGAACACCGAGCTCCATCAACCGACGCGGGGTCTACTCTCACCGCTCACTTTTCCGTAATTAAATACGACCGTCGGAGACAGTTTTCCGGACGAAGTCGATCGTCTCTTCGATCGACGTTCCGGGGCCGAAGATCGCAGCAGCCCCCGCCGCTTCGAGTTCGTCGCGGTCTTCCTCCGGAATCACGCCACCGACGAGTACGAGCGTCTCCTCTTTCGCGCCGTATTCCTCGAGGCCGTCCATAATTTTCGGGACGAGCGTATCGTGCGCCCCGGAGAGAATCGAGATCCCGAGGACGTCGATGTCTTCTTGCACCGCAGCCTGGACGATGTCGTCGGGTGCCTTGTGCAGTCCGGAGTAGATGACCTCGAAGCCGGCGTCACGGAACGCTCGAGAAATAACGTGTGCGCCACGGTCGTGGCCGTCGAGACCGACCTTTGCAACCAGACACCGAATCGTCCGCTCATCGTTCTCGATACTCATGGATCTCGGTTCGAAGAGGAAACGTATGGTTCTATCGGAGTCCCCAGTCTCGACCGCCGAAACGGCGCTTCCGACCGGGGAAAGACGGGCTCGGGAATCGGTGGGGAGCGACATCTGACGGGAGACCGGCTCAGACTGGGCTGATCTCCTCTCGATACGCGCCGTGGTGGTCTTCGAAGACCTGCATGATCTCTCCCATCGTCGCGTAGGCCTTCACGGCGTCGACGATGTACGGCATGACGTTCTCGTCGCGTTCGATCGCGTCCGACAGCGCCTTGAGCGTCGCATCGACGGCCGCATCGTCGCGGTCGGCTTTGACCTGTGCTAAGCGCTCGAGTTGGCGATCCCGCGTCGTTTCGTCGACGTGTAACAGCTCCGGCGAGGTGTCTTCCTCGATGGTGTACTCGTTGACGCCGACGACGACTTCCTCACCGCGTTCGACGCGTTGCTGGTACTCGTAGCTCGCTCCCTGAATCTCGCGATGATAGTAGCCCTGGTCGATGCCGTCGAGGACGCCGTCACGGACCGAGCCGTCGCCCATCGCTTTGATCTCCTCGAGGTAGTCCATGATCTCGGCTTCCATCTCGTTTGTGAGTTTCTCGACGGCGAAGGAGCCGCCCATTGGGTCGACGATATCGGCTGCACCGGACTCTTCGGCGATGATCTGCTGGGTCCGCAAGGCGACGCGGACAGCCTTCTCGCTTGGCAGCGCCAGCGCCTCGTCGAAGCTGTTGGTGTGTAACGACTGAGTGCCGCCGAAGACGCCTGCCAGCGCCTGGATCGTCACCCGGACGATGTTGTTCAACGGCTGCTGGGCCGTCAGCGATTGGCCCGCCGTCTGGGTGTGGAACTTCATGCGCTTGGATTCGGGCTCGTCCGCGCCGTACCACTCCTCCATCAGACGGGCGTAGACGCGGCGTGAGGCCCGGAACTTCGCAACCTCCTCGAAGATGGAGTTGTGCGAGTTGAAGAAAAACGACAGCAACGGGCCGAACTCGTCGACGTCGAGCCCGCGCTCGAGACAGTCCTCGACGTAGGCGAAGCCGTCGGCGAGCGTAAAGGCGGCCTCCTGGGCCGCAGTCGAGCCGGCCTCCCGGATGTGATAGCCCGAGATCGAGACCGGGTGGAATTTCGGCGTCTCCTCGACGGCGAACTCGATCGTGTCGGTGACGATCTCGAGGGAGGGCTCCGGCGGGATGACCCACTCTTTCTGCGCGATGAACTCCTTTAGCATGTCGTTCTGGAGGGTGCCCCGGACTTCGTCACGTGGGACGCCCTGTTGGTCGGCCAACGCGATATACATCGCGTAGATGACCGCTGCCGACGGGTTGATGGTAAACGAGGTCGACACGTCGCCGATGTCGATGCCGTCGAACAGGATTTCCATGTCCCGGAGCGTGTCGACGGCGACGCCTTCCTTACCAACCTCGCCTTCGCTCATCGGATGATCCGAGTCGATCCCCATCAGCGACGGCATGTCAAACGCCGTCGAGAGCCCGGTCTGTCCCTCGTCGATCAGGTAGTGAAACCGTTCGTTGGTTTCCTCCGCGGTCCCGAACCCGGCGAACTGGCGCATCGTCCACGTGCGCCCGCGGTACATCGTCGGATACGGCCCCCGCGTGTACGGCGGCTCACCGGGGAAGCCGAGATCCTCGTCGAACTCGAGGTCGGCGATGTCTTCGGGCGTGTAGAGGCGATCGACCTCGTGGTTCGAGACCGTCGCGAATCGCTCTTTGCGCTCGCCGCGTTCTAACGACGGATCGAGCGTCTCCGCTTCCCACGACTCCCGCTGCTGAGAAATCGCTGCCAGTTCTTGCTCGTCGAACATTGTCTAGCATATAGATGCAACTCATCTAAAATGTTGTGCCGCTCGAGGCGACTCTTCGGCGAGAGTGACAGCCGACAGGTGGAGTCGGCGGCCGACATCGGGAGTGTGCCAGCTATTGAACACGTGGGTGAGAGAAATTACCAATTGTAACAAAAGATTCAAGATTGCGCGTTTTGATTGCCAGCGTATGGGTGTTAATTACACTACAGAAGCAGACAGCTTCGAGTGGGACATTCCGGACTCGTATGCGATCACGTCGGTCGTCACGGATCACGCCGACTCGGTCGGCGATCGCGTTGCCGCCCGGTTCTTGGACGACGAGGGGGCCCGCGAGGAACGGACCTACGCCGACATCCGGGACGACATGAACCGCTTTGCCAACGGCCTCGAGTCCCTCGGCGTCACCGAGGGCGATCGGGTCATGCACCTGTTCCCGCGCCATCCCGACGCGTTCGCGATTCAACTCGGGGCGCTGGCGACCGGCTCGCTGCTGGTCCCCTGTTCGTCGATGCTGCGCTCGAAAGACATCGCGTTCCGGGCCGACGACTGTACCGCGACGAGCGTCGTCGTCCACGAATCGCTGACCGACATGGTCGAACCGGTACTCGAGGAGACCCCACTCGAGCGGGTCGTCGTCCTCGACGGCTCCGAAGACGACCTGCAGGGCGAGGGCTGGACGACGGTCGCGGACGTCATGGCCGAGGAGTCGACCGACTACGACGGCCCCGAACTGGCAGCCGAGGACCCGATGACGATCAACTACACCAGCGGAACGACCGGCCAGCCCAAACCGGTGTTGCACAAACACCGCTGGCAGTACTGTTTCAACCGGATCAACGCGCCCTACTGGTGGGGCATCGACGCGGACACCGACCTCGAGGACGAACTGCTCTGGGCCACCACGGGGACCGGCTGGGCGAAGTGGTTCTGGAGCCCGGTCGGCGTCGGCCTGACGACGGGCGCGACCCAACTCATCTACGACGGCGAGTTCGAACCCGACACCTTCCTCGAGATCATGGAGGACGAGGGCGTCACCAAGCTCTGTGCCGTCCCGACCCAGTACCGGATGTTCGCCAACGCCGACCTCGCAGCGTACGACGTCCGACTCAACGACGCGCTGTCGGCAGGCGAACCCCTCAACCGCGAGCCGATCGAGCGCATTCGGGACGTCTGGGGCGTGACCCCGCGTGACGGCTACGGCCAGACCGAGACCGTCGCCTTGGTGACGAACTACTCCGGGATCGACGTCAAGCCCGGCAGCATGGGCAAGCCGACGCCCGGTGTCGGCGCGACGATCATCGACGTCGACGACGAGGAAGCGGTCGAACCCGGCGAGATCGGTGAGATCGCCGTGCCGGTCGACTCGCCGGCGATCTTCGACGGCTACTACGAGAAACCAGACCTCGACGAGCGGCAACTCTCCGGCGACTACTACCGCACGGGCGATCTCGCCTCCCGAGACGAGGACGGCTACTTCTTCTTCGAAGGCCGGGCCGACGACATCATTATTTCGTCGGGCTACCGCATCGGCCCCTTCGAGGTCGAGGACGCCCTCGTCACCCACGACGCCGTCGCCGAGGCCGCCGTCGTCGACAGTCCACACGAAGAACGCGGCAGCGTCGTCAAGGCCTACGTGATCCTCGCCGAGGGCTACGAGGGCAGCGACGAACTGAAAGACGACTTACAGTCGTTCATGAAAGACGAGACGGCCCCCTACAAGTACCCCCGCCGGATCGAGTTCACCGACGAACTCCCCAAGACCTCGAGCGGGAAGATCCGCCGCGTCGAACTCCGCAAAGAAGAACAGCACAAACACGGCCTGTAGCCGGGCCGACGCCCGCTGGAGCGGGGTTCGTATCGCGAAGTGGCTCCGTTATTCTGCCGGGCGGAAGACGATCGTCCGCTCGCCGTCAGTCTCGGTGGATTCGACCGTCGCGGTGACGCGGTCGCCGATTTCGACGGCTTCCGGATCGATGCCCCGCACGATCCCCGTGAGTCGGACGCCGTCGAAGTCGACGACGGCGGTGACGTAGGGGGCATCGTCTTCGAACTGCGGCGTCGGAACGGACACGGTCGTGTGCGTGACGATGTCGCCGGCCGACGGGAGGTCCCGCTCCGTGAGATTGCGATCGCCACAGTGCGGGCAGGCACGCCGTGGCGGCAGCAGGCCGTGGTCGTTCTCGCAGGTGCGGTAGTACCCCTCGCCCGCTGCAAGCGCCTCGAGGAACGCGTCGTACTCGCCGTTGGTCACGTCAGTCATCACTCCGTCACCTCCAGAACGTGCACGGTCGCACTGGCGACGGTTCCACCAGCGTTCTGGGCGACGCCGACCGCGGCGTCGTCGACGGCGTCGGCCCGCGGATGGGTGCCGTCGAGCAGCGTCGCGACGGCAGCCACTTGAGCGGCGCCGGTTGCGCCGACCGGATGCCCCTTCGCTTTCAGGCCGCCGGAGAGGTTCACCGGCAACTCGCCGTCACGGCGCGTCTCGCCGCGGCGAGCCGCCCCGATCGCCTCGCCGTGACTGTAGAGGCCGAGCGCCTCGAGGGCGAGGACTTCGGCGATCGTAAAGCAGTCGTGGACCTCCGCGACGGAGATGTCGCTGGGTTCGATGCCGGCGTCGTCGTAGGCATCCACTGCAGCGTCGCGGGTCGCGGGCGTCTTCGACAGCGACTGGCGATCGTGCAGCGCCATCGTATCGCCGCCGTGGCCGGCGCCCGTAATCGCCACGTCGGCCTCGAGGTCGTGTTCCGCGGCGTATTCGGGAGAGGCCAAGACGATCGCGGCCGCCCCGTCGCTGATCGGACAGGCGTCGTACAGCGTAAACGGGGATGCGATTTCGGGCGCATCGAGTGCGTCCGCGACCGTAATCTCCTCCTGGAGATGGGCGTGGTCGTTGACGAGCGCGTTGTCGTGATTTTTGACCGCGATATGGGCCAGATCCTCGTGAGTGCCGCCGCACTCGTCGAAATAGGCCCGTGCCATCAGCGCGTACGCGCCGGGGAAGGTGACACCCGCCCGGACTTCATAGAGGTCGTCGGCCGCGCTGGCCAGCCCCTTCGTCGCCCCAGCCGTCCCCATGTTCGTCATCCGCTCCATACCGCCGGCAACGACGACGTCCGACTCGCCGCTGCGGATCGCACGCACGGCATCATGGACCGCGAGCCCGCTCGAGGCACACGCGCTTTCGATTCGGCGCGAGGGAGCGGTCGTCCCGAACGCCTCCGCCATGAGCGGCCCCTGGTGGCCCTGTCCTTCCGAGAGGGTGCCGACGAAGTTGCCGTAGAAGAGTTCGTCGACGTCCGCAGCCGGAACGCCGGCGTCCTCGAGGGCGGCGAGCCCGGCGTCTGCGAACATGTCCCTGCCCGTCCGATCGGGATGTGACCCAAACGTCGTCATGCCTGTGCCGGCGAGTTGTACCTGTGACATTAGTTATCACCACTACGTCTCAGTTCGTGCGGTATAGCTGTGTCGGACGACGACCGTCGGTTCCGCCACTGACGAGAGTCGAGACATTTACAGGCAGTCAAGGCGATCGCCTCGAGGCTTGCCCCCGAGGCGGTTCACTACGACAGTCCGACCACCACGGAATGATGGGTGCAGACCTATAGTAGCTCTTGAAACGAGTTACACACCGATCACAACGCTGTCCTGCGATCGGGTGTGCATTGATTTTCAAGAGCTACTATAGAGACGATCGACCGTGTCGGCGTCGTCGGCGCTGGCACGATGGGAAGTGGTATCGCACAGGTCGCCGCAACGGCAGGCTACGACGTCGTCATGCGCGACGTCGAACTGGAGTTCGCCGAGGACCTCGGGAAGACGACCTGGGAGTCCGACGACAAGCCGGGCTTTGTCACCAACCGGATCCTGATGCCCTGGATCAACGAGGGGATCCGGGCCTACGACGAGGGCGTCGCTTCGAAGGACGACATCGACGCGGGAATGGAACCGAGACGAACGTCCCGATGGGACCGCTGACGCTGGCCGACCACATCGGCCTCGACGTCTGTCTCCACGCCTCCGAGACGCTCCGCGAGGAGTCAGGTGATCGGTACAAGTCGGCCTATCTCCTCAAGCGCAAGGTCGAAGCGGGAGAACTCGGCAAGAAGACCGGCCGCGGTTTCTACGAATACGAGTAACGCGTCGCGTCACTCGGTTAAGTGCCGCGAGATAACCTCCTTCTGTATTTCGGAGGTCCCCTCGTAGATCGTGGTGATCTTGGCGTCGCGGTAGTAGCGCTCGACGTCGAAGTCCTTGGTGTAGCCGTAGCCGCCGTGGACCTGCACCGCCTCGTTGGCGACGTCGACCGCCGTCTCGCTGGCGAAGTACTTCGCCATGCTCGCTGCCTGCGGATCGAGGCCACCGTCGTTTTTCCGGGCGGCGTCACGTGTCAGCAGGCGTGCGGCCTGAACGTTCGTCTGCATGTCCGCGAGCTTGTGGGCGATCGCCTGATGGTTGCTGATCGGTTCGCCGAACTGTTCGCGTTCGTTGGCGTAGCTTACGGCGGCGTCGAGAGCCGCCTGGGCGACGCCGACGGCCTGGCTGGCGATCGCGATTCGGCCGCCGGTCAGGATCGAGAACGCGGCCTTGAGCCCGTCGCCGACCTCAGTCAGGCGGTTCTCTTCGGGGATCCGCACGTCGTCGAAGAGCAGCGTCGTGGTGTCGCTGGCACGCAGCCCGAGCTTGTCCTCTTTCTTGCCGATCTCGAGTCCCGGCGTGTCCTTGGGCACCAAGAACTGGGTCACGGTGTCGGGATCGTCGCGGTCGGTCTTCGCAAACAGGATGACGACGCCCGCACGTTTGCCGTTCGTGATCCACTGTTTCTTCCCGTTGATGACGTATTCGCCGTCCTCGAGGCGGGCTTCGGTGCTCATCTCGGCCGGGTTCGAGCCGGCGTCGGGTTCCGAGAGCGCGAACGCGCCGACGGGGCGACCGTCGACCATCTTCGGCAGCCACTCTTCTTTGTGTTCTTCGGTGCCGAACTGGCGAATACACGAGGTGGCCAGACAGTGGACCGACAGCGCCGTCGCAACCGCCAGATGTCCCCGCGCCACTTCTTCGTTGACGATGCTGTAGGTCACTTCGTCGGCGTCGAACCCGCCGTACTCCTCGGGGACCGTGAGCCCGGTCAGGTCGAGTTCCGCGAGCCCGTCCCAGACGTCTTCCGGAAACGTCTGGGCCGCGTCGTGCTCGTCGACCGTCTCGACGACTTCCGTCTCGACGAACTCACGGACGGTGTCCCGTATCAGCTGCTGACTGTCTGTTAGCTCCATACACACTGATTCGGGGGCGGGATAGTAAAGCGTACGATTCAGCTGTGGGAACGTCGTCGATACCGGTGCGAGCGCTTGTTACGGCGGCGTGGCGCTGAGATAGGTAACTAAAAGTAGCGGCTCCCGCGAGAGTGAGGTATGACGATTCGACAGTCCAGAGAGGCAGCAGTCGAACGTATCGACGACGGCGATACGGTCGGCGTCGGCGGCTTCGTCGCCGTCGGGATTCCCGAATACGTTCTCGAGGCACTCGGCGAGCGGTACGCCGAAACGAGCCATCCGCGCGATCTCACCCTCTATCATCCCGCCGCGGAAGGCGACCGGCAGGGGCGTGGGCTCTCGCATCTGGTCCAAGAGGGGATGCTCGAGCGCACGATCGCGAGCCACTGGGGCTTTACGCCCGACCTGATGGAGAAGGTCGTCAACGACGAGATCGAGGCCTACAACCTCCCCTTCGGCGTGATGGATCACCTGCTTCGCGATACCGCCGCGGGCAAACCCGGCACGCTCAGCCACGTCGGGCTGGGAACGTTCGTCGATCCGCGTCAGGACGGCGCGAAGGCCAACGACGTCACCGACGAGGACATCGTCGAGGTCATGACCGTCGACGGCGAGGAGTATCTCTTCTATCAGTCGGTGCCGATCGACGTGGCGATCATCCGGGGGACGACGGCCGACGAGAACGGAAACATCACCATGGAGCGGGAAGCCCTCGACTCGAACGTGCTGGCGATGGCCCAGGCCGCCCACAACTCCGGCGGCACCGTGATCGCCCAGGTCGAGCGCGTCACGGAGTCGGGCACGCTCACCGCCCGCGACGTGGCCGTCCCCGGCGTGCTGGTCGATTCCGTCGTCGAAGCGCCGCCGAGTCACCACCAGCAGACGTACGCGGAAGACTACAACCCCGCCTACAGCGGCGAGATCAAGCAGCCGACCGACGACGACAGCGAGCCGCTTGCACTCGACGAGCGGACGATCATCGCCCGCCGGGCGGCGATGGAACTCGAGCCGGATTCGGTCATCAACCTCGGCGTGGGCGTGCCGGAACTCGTCCCGGTGGTCGCAGCCGAAGGCGACATCGCAGACGAGATCACCCAGACCGTCGAGTCGGGACCGGTCGGCGGCGCTGCCTCCGGCGGCATCAGCTTCGGGACCGCCGCCAATCACGAGGCGCTGGTCTCCTCGACCCAGCAGTTCGACTTCTACGACGGCGGTGGCCTCGACATGGGCTTTCTGGGGATGGCACAGGTCGACGCGATGGGCAATATCAACGTCAGCCGGTTCGGCTCGCAGCTACCCGGCTGTGGCGGCTTCATCAACATCACGCAAAACGCCGAGAAGGTCGTCTTCTGTGGCACGCTGACGACCGACGGCCTCGAAATCGAGGCCGGCGACGGTGACCTCTCGATCGAGAGCGACGGCTCGAGTTCGAAGTTCGTCGACTCGGTCGAGCAGATCACGTTCAGCGGCGAGTACGCCGTCGAAATCGACCAGCCGATCGTCTACGTGACCGAGCGCGCGGTCTTCGAACTCTCCCCCGAGGGCCTCGAGCTCACGGAGGTCGCGCCCGGGATCGACCTCGAAGCCGACGTGATCGATCAGTTGGGCTTCGAGCCGCTCGTGGCCGACGATCTCGCGGAGATGAACCCCGCACTGTTTGCCGACGAGCCGCTCGACCTGACCGACGCGATCTATAGTAGCCGCTGAAACGATTCACACACTGATCGCAGCGCCGTCGTGCGATCAGGTGTGCAATGACGTTCAGCGGCTACTATAGGTGGGGCCGAGCCCCGTTCTCGAACCGACAAAGCAGGAACCGTTAAGCGAGATTACGTCAAATACCGATCCGATGGTTGCATACGACAACCTCTCGATCGATCACGACGACGGCGTCGCAGCGGTGACGCTCGAGAGTACCGCCGGGCGAAACGCGCTCACACTCGAGATGGCCAACGAACTGGTGTCGGCGGCGGCGACCCTCGGTGAGGACCCCGACACGCGGTGTATCGTCCTCACGCACGCGGGCGATTTCTTCGGCTCCGGCGCGGACCTCGGCGCGCTCTCCGGTGACGAGTCCGACGCGGCCCACATCCGGGAGCTGGCCGGACGGGCTCACGAAGCGATCGTCCAGTTCCACCGGACGAAGACGCCGGTCGTCGGCGGCGTCAACGGCATCGCCGCCGGGATCGGCTTTAGCCTGACGCTGTTTCCGGACCTGCTCGTCCTCGGCGAGGACGCGACGCTCAAATTCGCGTATCCCGGAATCGGCCTGACCGGCGACGGCGGCGCGACCTTTTTCCTGCCGCGGCTAGTCGGGCTGCGAGCCGCCAAGGAACTCGTCCTGAAAGACGATCCCATCAGCCCTGCGGAGGCCCGCGAGCTGGGACTGGCAAACGAGGTCGTCCCCGGCGACGAGTTCGACGACCGGCTGGCCGAACTCGCCGCCGAGCTGGCGGCAGGGCCGACCGCGGCGTTCGGGACGACGACCCGACTGCTGACCGACAGCTACGAGCGCTCGCTCGAGCAACAGCTCGCGGCGGAGACTGACGGCATCGCAGACGCGACCCGAACGGAGGACTACGAGCGCGGTCTGGATGCCTTCTTCGACGACGGCGAGCCCGAGTTCGTCGGCCGCTAGAGGGATCGAATCGTGGGCAGGGGTGTCGCTGGCCCGGCTGTGATCCGGAGACGGCGGACACGGGATGACAGGCGCGGGAGCCGGTCGGCGACGGCTGACGGCGGTCGACCGGAGCCGGGTTAGACGTAATCTAGATTGACCTGCGTCACGTTCGCCGATCGCTTGACGACGTCGGCGATTTCCTCGCGGCGTCCCTCGTCGATCCGACTCTGTGGGCCACAGACACAGATCGCTCCACGGATCTCGTCGCTTTTGTCCAGCACCGGCGCGGAGATACAGACCATGCCGGCGATGCGTTCGCCCTCGTCGACGGCGTACCCCTGCTCGCGGATCTCCGCGAGCTGGTCGAAGAGGACGTCGGGGTCGGTGATGGTCCGGTTCGTCATCTCCACGAGGCCCTGCCGGTCGATGATCCCCCGGACGCGGTCCTCGGGCATGTGTGCCAGAATCGCTTTCCCGGGAGCCGCCGCGTGCAACGGCATGCGCGCACCGGGATACGCGAACAGATTCACGGCGTCGGGACCCTCCTGGACCGCGACGATCACGCACTGGTCGTTTTCCTCGACCAGCAGCGTCACGTGTTCGCCGGTCTCGGTTGCGATGTCCTGGAGTTCGTCGCTGACGGCCTGAAACACTTCTAAGCGATGGCGCTGTCGGTGACCGACTTCGAGAAACCGGGTCGTCGTCGAATACTCCTTGTTCTCGACCGTAACGTAGCCCGTCTCGACGAGCGCCTGTAGATAGTTGTGGACGGTGCTGACCGGCATCTCGAGGCGATCCGCGAGTTCCGAGACCCGCCCGCCGCCGTTTTCCGCGAGTTCGTCGACGATCCTGAACGCCCGTTCGACCGATCGGTTTGATGAGCCCGTCATCATCCTCACCATTCCACCGAACCCATAGAAATATTTCGGCTCTGTTGAACGGTATTTCGAGTTTCGCCGTTCGATCCTGACCGGGATCGCGAACCGACCGCGGCTGGCAGAGCCAACGTGGACTCGAGCCATCGGGTTCTGCCGGATGCTGTCCCGGCAGTAACTGGTGACGCCACCGCTACGTACGCGCCATCCGGGCGCTACGTTCGGTTTCGAGTGTGACGAAATGTCGTGAGCCGGATATCGGCGATCACGTTCCAGATACCGATACCTGAGAGCATCTCGTTGCCGAAATTGCCCCATTCTGCTCTCCCGAAACGAGAGCCGCACACGACGGTCGTGTGACCGCTCCGAACCGACCACGCGACGATGCTCGAGCGGTCGTTCCATCTATGATTTACATTCATATGATCGTAAATACTGGGCGGCGGCTGACGGTGGGCTAGCCACAGCGCGGTCCTACTGGAATCGCAGACACCCGCCACTCGATGGTCACGCACACCACCAGCCGACGGGCAACCCCCAGATCACAGTGAGTCGGTCCGGTTTTAGCCATGGCAAAACCGACCGTCCCAATGGAGTGAACGACTGGATCGAGCTGAAAGTTGAACGGTGTCTCACGCGAGCGGACACCGCGTCAGTAGTTGACACTCGAGATTCGGCTCCAGTTTGTCCACCTCTCGCTTTCAGATACTACTCGAGATGTTGATTATTTGGTGTCGAACGAAGTCGCGAGGCAGTCCACGGCTGGACTCAC
The DNA here is from genome assembly GCF_001953745.1 of Natrinema saccharevitans. Taxonomy (NCBI): domain Archaea; kingdom Methanobacteriati; phylum Methanobacteriota; class Halobacteria; order Halobacteriales; family Natrialbaceae; genus Natrinema; species Natrinema saccharevitans. Next base: position 182,930 of record NZ_LWLN01000002.1, on the reverse strand, counting down.
ACGTGTGATCGACAGCCGACAGCGGAGGGGAACCCGGAACACGTCACGCTCGAGGGGACGATGCTGCAACTCGATGGCGATCGCTATCGGCTGGGCGCTACTATCGCTCCGGATCCGAACGACATCCGATGTATTCGGCTGTATTCGACGACTACGACCGCGCTGACGGAACGACAGATCCACGACCATACTGCGAATCACGAGTTCGATGCTGCCGTGTTTCTCGTCGGTGTGCAATCCATCTCCAGACTGCGCACCATCGGTTCGGTGGGTTGGGCTTCGATACGAAAACCGTGGAATCGGACCGCTGTCAAACCTATAATATTTTATAAAAAGGAGACGATATCCTGTTTCTCAAAGTTGTTCGATCACGGAAAACTGCCAACGTCCGAACCACCGACTACGGATCATAGTTCTCGGCGAGGGACAGACTGCAGAGCGAGTTCGGTCGCAAACGTGGCAGCGTTCCGCTGGGATATTCGCTCGATCAGCGAGCCAGTCCCTCCGAAGGCGTTCCCAGCAGTCTCTCGGCTGGGCTGAATCCAATATCGATGCGAACGTACCGCCGGCCTCAGTCCGCTTTCGGAAGCGTGACGCCGAACACTGCACCCTCCGGTTCGTTGTCCTCGACCCGGACAGCACCGCCGTACTGGTCGACAAGCGTCTGCACCAGATAGAGTCCGATACCCGTGCCACTGCTTTCGAGACTCATCTCGCCTTTCCCGAATATCCGCTCGCGCTGGGTCTCAGGAACCCCCGGTCCGTTATCGGCGACCGCCACGTACACGTCGTCTTCCCGTTCGTCGACGGCAATCTCGACTATCGGCGTGTCCTTGTCGTTGTGCTGGACGGCGTTGTTCAAGAGGTTCCGAAACACCGAGGAAAGCATCTCGTTCGCGCGAACGGTGACATCCGGAATCTGTCCGTCGATGCTGAGCTCCGCGTCCGGGTGTGCATCTCGACGAAGGGCGATTTCGTTCGTTAGTACCTGCTGTAATCGCGTCGGCTTGACGTCTACCTCCCCGTCGTTCGTCAGCGTCTCGACGTAGTCGCGGGCGATCTCCGTGAGCTCGACGATATGTTCACCGCTCGTGAGAATGTTCTCGAGGTGTTCTTCGCCCGCGTCGGTGACGTGATCTTCGAGCAGTTCGCCCCACCCGAGCATGACCGCCATGTCGTTGCGGATGTCGTGGCGAACGACCCGATTCAGCACCTCGAGTTCCTCATTGAGACGTTCCAACTCGTCTTCGTACTGCTGTCGTTCGGTTACGTCTCGAATTGACACGAGATCGGCCGGCGCATTCTCGTACTGGATGGCGGCGAAACTTGCTTCAGCGACTCGCTTGCGTCCATCCTTGGTCTCAAAGGCCAGGGTATATCGCGACGGCGGCGGGTCGACAGTGGGATCGAGTCGTCGTTCGTACCGCTCCCGGACGAGTTGGTGGTCCTTCGGCGCGATTATCTCGGTGAGCGCCATCCCCTGGAGTTCGTCCGTTTCGTAGCCGGTAATATCCGACAGTCGAGAGTTGACGAAGACGCACTTCCTGTTCTGGAATATCGCGATGCCGTCGTGGCTCTGTTCGACCAGCGTCGCGTATTTTTCCCGCTCCTCTTCGAGTTCCGCTTCGCGTCGCTTTCGGTCAGTGATGTCCTGAAAGACGCCACGAACGAGTTCCGTCTCCCCGTTCTCGGCCGTGCTAACTTCCCCCTGTGTACGGACGTTCCGGACTGTGCCGTCGGGGCGGACGATACGCAATTCGAGGTCGTACTGCGCTCCGTCCTCGATCGTACGGGTGACTGCAGCGGAAATCTCGTCGCGGTCGTCGGGGTGATAAAAGTCGATTCCGTCCGCTAAGGCCGGCTCGTAGTCATCAGCAACCCCGTGAATGCGGCGGACACCGTCGGACCACGTGAGATCGTCCGTTCGTGGGTCGTACTCCCAGATGCCGACGTCGGCAATTGCTTGGATCCGACTGAACAGGAACTCCTGTTTTTCGAGTTCCCGCTCGCGCTTTTTGCGCTCAGTGATATCTCGGAACATCCACAACCGGCCGTAGTGGGTTCCCTCGTCGCCGATAACCGGAGCCGAATAGCGGTCGAAGACCCGGCCGTCCGTGAGCCGGACCTCGTCGCGACTCGTTTCCTCGGGGCGTTCGTAGAGCTCCTCGACTAACTCCATGAACGGTTCCTGCTCCGCAAGCTTGTGCTCGATGACCCAGTCCAACAGCGCTTCGTCCGATTCCGTCTCGACCAACTCGTCGGGAACCTCCCACATCTCGACGAACCGGTCGTTGTAGGCCGTAACAGTACGGTCCTCGTCGACGACGAGGAGCCCGTCGATCGTGGTCTCCATCTGGGCTTCCAGCAGCGACGACTGATACTCGAGTCGTTCTTGAACGTCCGTTCGCTCCGTTATATCCGTGACGACCCCCTCAACAGCGACGGTTTCGCCGTCTTCGAACACGCCCTGGCCCTGCTCACGGACCCACTTCTTCGCGCCATCGGCGGTCCGGATGCGATATTCGACGCGGAACGGCTCCCGGGCCTCCAGAGCGTCTTGGACGGTGTTCCAGACTCGGTCGCGGTCGTCTGGATGCATCACGTCTCGACCGTAACTGCAGTCGCCGTCGACGAGAACCGATCGCTCATATCCCGTGAGTTCGACACAGTCATCGCTGACGAAGAGCATCGGCCAGCCACGTTCGTTTCGACAACGGTAGGCCATTCCCGGAACGTTGCTGAGCAACGTCCGGAAGCGTCGCTGACTTTCCTCGAGGCGGTGGTCCGTTCTGGTCCGGTCGACCGCGTTTTCGATGCGATTGGCCAGGACGGAAAACTGGTCAGCGTCGGACTTCTTTTGAAGATAATCGGTGACACCGGCCGAGATAGCCTCACCCGCGATTTCCTCACTTCCGGTAAACAGAATGAACGGCAGATCCGGATACTCTTCGCGTACAGCCTGCAGAAATGCCAGCCCGTCCATATCGGGCATCTGGTACTCGCTGACGACGCAGTCGAACTCCGCTTGGGAAAGTCGCTCGAGTCCCTCGCTGGCACTGGGTTCCGTCACAACAGCGAACTGCTCATGCTCCTTCTCGAGAAGTTTGGCAGCCATCTCGGCGGCGTTAGCTTGATCGTCAACGTAAAGAATTGAAATCATATCTTTGGTCCCAACATTTCGTAGGGAAGTAGTATTCTCGCGGCGAGGGGTACACATGCTCAAACAATTATCGGATGAGGACATATAAATCTGAAGGCCAATCTGTAGATCGTGTTTAGTTTGTAGCATTGTACCAGACGGCGAAGGTTTGGAGCCAGGATTCAGTTGTTACGGGTTTGCGTGACAGAAGCAGTTTGGGAACGAGAAAGTACAGCGAATCTTATCGTGAAAAACACGTTCAGCGGCGTTCCGATTGCCATGTTTTTCGTATCGAAATCGGAGCCCAGGACGACGGAGTACAGTTGGAGATGTTTTGCTCCACCCACGACACACAGTTCGATAACGCATCAGTGGCGGGCTGTAGATCACATTGTGAACTCAATCATGAACGGCCTCCCGCGATCGCTGGGTACCGAACCATTCTAACTCTCGAACAGTGTTTGAAAGCGATAGCTCGGACAAATGATGCCGAATATCTAATCCAGCAGTTGACACGGCGTCCACTCACGCTCAACAACCTCCAAATCAATCTCCTTCGGGCGTGACGCCTGCAGAGTGCCGCGTCAGGAAGGCGGTTTTCTTTCTCACCAGAGACAACTACAGGTATCGTTAGTAGAAATTATCGACGCAAACATCAGCTGTCGCAGCCCCGTATTCGAGCAGGCTCTCACTGGTCGAATCTCGAACGCTGTCAGCAGTTGGTATTCTGTCTCCAACGACCTACATCTGACGACGCCGGTATATGAACGTGGCTACGAGCGCCACCAGACCGATCCCGCCAAACAGCAGCGGTGTCGTCGTTCCGATCGTCTCCGACGTGGCACCGGCGAAATCAAGCGTCGGAACTTGGTTGAGCGGACCGGCGTACCAGAGCAGTAAGTACACGAGTTCGAACGGTCGCCTCGTTCCTGACCAATACCCCAACGCCTGTGCGAGGGAAGGAGCAAAGAGGATGGCACTGACGAGGACGACGGCACCACTTGCTTCCGTTTCGGCCACCGTCGGCCAGAGAGAGACGCCGAAAAACGCCGTCGCGACGAGTGCGCCGGCGATCCACTCCGCAACGAACTGCCCGTAAGGTTGTTTCGACGAAACGATAAACGGCGTCATCCGGTGTCGCATCGGCCGACTTCCCATCGATGACCACAGGAAGATCGGCCACACCGCCGCGATCGAGACGATCGCCTCGGTGGCAACAGACCCGGTGAGTCCGATAATGCCGATCACGGCTGCACCGGCGTACCACCACCACGGCTGGCCGCGAATCAGCAGCCGCAGTTCCTGCCGAACGAGCCGTCCGATTCCACCGGCGGTCCGGTCCGTCACGGGTGTCAGAGAGATGCTTTCGACGTTCTGGACGACAACTTCTCCGCTCGAATCTGACCGGAGAACAGAAAGGAAACGGCTGACCCGGGCGACGATTCCTTCGCCGGACGAGGAACTCTCGGACTCGAACCGATCGTACGGGACGACTGCGACGGCCGTCAGTCCGAGTCCGAGCAGGATCAACCCGGCGCGGTTTGCGTAGAACCAGTGCGGCCACGCGCCGCCGTCCCAGTGGAACCGGACGATCTCCGCGCTGGACGCTCCTGTACCGAAGTTCGCGATCCCGATGCCGTCATAGCCTGGCCAGACCGAGAGCAACGCGTCGTAGGTCAGATCGGCGGTGACGAGCATGCCGACCGTATCGCCCAGTCGAAGCCAGAGGGGGATTTCGGTTCGTGCATATTCATTGGATGTGGCTAGGACGGCCGTCATCGCGATCGTCGCTGTGAAGAAGTACGTCACGTTTCCGACCGTTCCACTGAATCGATCGGTCGACTGGAACAGTAGCGTGACGCCGGCGACCAAACAGCCGACCGGACCGCCGAGCAGAAATATCGGTCCGAGAATCCAGATTGGCTCCGTCGCTCCCGTTCCCTGAACGAGGTGGTTGATGACCGCTGCGACCCCAAGCGTCCCGAGTACGACGCCGGCGTATCCGACGTGGCTGAGCCACTTTCCGAGGAGGAATTCTCGCGTGGAAATCCCCGTACTCGCGACGACTCGATCGACGTCGGTTCGTCGATCACGCTCGAGTGATCCACTCAGAAGGACGTACCCGGCCAAAAAGAGGATCGTTGCACCGGTCACGCCAGCGGTGAGACCGACGTACGCCGATGTCGGTTCGCCGGTATACTGGACCAGCTGGTCGCCGCTCGAGTCCTGATAGAAGATTTCAACGCTTCCGACAGTGACCAGATACCCGAAGTATGCGACCACGGCCAGGACGACGAGTACCTTCCGGGAGCGGATTCGCTGGAGAAAGTCCGCACGCGCGACGTGATAGATCCGCCGCCAGGATCGGCGTCCGATGCTCATACTACACACCGCCCCGTTCGATCCGGTGGAGATACGCGTCCTCAAGCGTCGGCGTCACCGGCGTCGCGTCGGGAGCCGGTCGCTCGTCGGCAATCACTCTGACGCTGACGCCGTCCGCTTGCTGGACCGTACTCGAGACCTGATATCGTTCCCGGACCCGTTCGAGGTCGTCTCGGGGGACGAGATACTCGTAGACCTTCCCGTCGGTGGCCTCCACGAGCGTCTCCGGATCCGTGTGTGTCACCAACGTACCGTCGTCGAGGAGTGCGACCGTGTTCGCCGTCGCCTCGACGTCCGGCACGATGTGCGTCGAGAGGACCACGACGCGGTCGTTCGCGGTCGACGAGATGACGTTTCGAAACCGGACCCGTTCTTCGGGGTCGAGGCCGACCGTCGGTTCGTCGACGATCAGCAACTCCGGGTCGTTCACCAACGCCTGGGCGATGCCGACGCGCTGTCGCATCCCGCCGGAGAACGTTCGAAGCTTGTCGCCTCGAACGTGTTCGAGGTTCGTTAGCGCGAGCAGCTCGTCGATCCTGGCATCGGCAGTTTCCCCGTCGAGTCCCCGCAGCGCGGCGATGTACTCGAGAAACTCTTCGGCGGTGAGGTCCGGGTAGACGCCGAAACTCTGGGGCAAATAGCCAAGTCCGTCTCTGACGACCGACGGCGTCTCGACGATGTCAGTGCCGTTCCAGTGGGCGGTCCCGGTCGTCGGCTTCGAAACGGTCGTGAGAATTCGCATCAGCGTCGATTTCCCCGCGCCGTTCGGCCCGAGCAGGCCGTGAATCCCCGCCTCGAGTTCGAGATCGATCTCTCGGACGCCCCATACGTCTTTCGCGTACTGTTTGCCGATGTTCTCCAGTCGCAATTTCATGTGTTGTTCGGACGAGTGTCGTGAGTAGTTGTATAGGTGACAACCCAGTTGTTGAGCCCGTAAGTCTGCGAAACAGTTTTAGTATCGTCACAGCGCCGACCCGCGGGTCGTGGACGGATCTCGACTATGGCTGATAGCGCTCGCGGTCAACTACCCCACCCGAAGCGCCTTCGGCGCTTTGAGGGAGGGGCTTGTCCGTGGACTCGGCTTGAACTCGGTCGTCTCGCCGCTTTCATCCGTCACCGAGACGTCGACCACCGCCGTCTGCTCGCCCTCGAGCGCGTCGGCGAGGGCGTCGCGTTCGACGCCTGCCGCCGTAAGACCGGTGCCGAGCGGACCGTTTCGGAGGTGACGTCGCGATTACCGATTTCGGTCCCAACGTCGGAAACCGGCTCGTCTCTCAGCAGCCACATTCGGGCGTCCTCGGTCTCGAGGCTGTCCGGATGAAAGGGGTGGATCGGGTGGAAGGTATGAGAGACCGTCTCCCGTCAGGCCAGATCCGAGAGGCTCTCGCCGACGCGGAAGCCGATCGGTTCGTCCACCGCCTCGGAGCCGAGTGCGACGCCGAGCAACTGCTCGTCGGAATCGTCGATCGTCACCATTTCGCTCGCCTGCGATTGCCCGTCTATGTCCGTCCCGGTCAGTTCGACGTTCGCTTCGTACGATCCGGCCTCGCCCCACACGTCGTCGTACACTGCGACGGACTGTTCGTCGTCTCCGGAGGCCGCCCCTTCGTCGTCTCCCGAATCCGACGGAGCGAGATCGAACGTCTCGTCGAGGGCCGTCTCACCGGCGGGATCGACGACCGCAATGGAACCGGTGACTCGCCGATCGGTTTCGTTGAACACGTTGACCTGTTCGAGCAACCGATCCCCGACGAAGTCCATCACGGTCGTACAGCCAGCCGTTACCGCCAGCAGTGTCGTTGCGCTCGAAGCGAGAACCGCTCGTCTGGTGTCGGTGCCGTCTCGAGACGTCCGTTTCTGGCCACCATCTCGGCAGCGAGTGGTGCCACTCGAGGGAGCGTGTCCGTCCATGGTTCGGGATCAGTGTCCCTCGATCGCATCGATGACCATCGCGGCGGCCACGACCGGAGCCCGCGGGACGGAACTGGCGTCGTCGATCTCGACGTCGTACCGGTCTTTCATCGAGAGGTGACCCGAGATCGAACCCACGTGCCCGCCGTCGGCGTCGGTGATTTCGTAGCGGTGCGGAATCACGTTCCCCAAGAGCCCCGTTCGGAACAGTCCGACGAACTTTCGAGATGTGATCGCCGCCAGTTCGGCGTCGGTCTCGGGGTCGCGGATCGTCCAGCTCGCTCCCGTGACCTGCTCGAGGAGCGAGTACTCGTGGTCGAGGACGACGACGTCATCGCCGCTCCGAGCGTCCGTGAGAACGTACTGGCCCTCGTAGTCTCGGATCTGCTGTGCCTTCACCGTGAACACGTCTTCGCCGTCCGCGTCGACGAACGGGAATTCCTCTTTGAGTTTGAACGTCTTTTGCTTCCCCTCGAGAACCGTATTACCGCGGTCATCGAGGGCCGTGTACTTATTTCGTATCAGGTTCTGTTCGACGGTGTACCGGTCGGCCGAGAGGTCGAGCCCCTCGATATCGTAGTTCGACGCCTCCATGGACAGTCCCTGTGGCCACGGAAGCAAGAACCCGGTTGCGGTGTCTCTCGCTCCGAAACAGTCCCGTCTCCGCACCAGCGACTGTATCCGCCGTCGCCGTCGTTCCTCGTGCGCTGTCGCAAAGCGTTCGGCTCTGCTGAAACCCATTTGTTAGACACTGTCCTCGGTGAAAAGGCCGTTATGCAGGACTGCAAACGGATCGCCAGGGTTCTGCCACTTGCGAGGGGAGTTTCGGTACTCGTGCGAAATATAGGCATCTATCGGTTACTTGGAAATGAAAACAAAGTTTCATTATGAATGCTTTGAATGTCTGGCGCTACTACTCGTACTGATGCGACGGACAGTAGTCCCGTGATTCATGGACCAAATTATAGCACCGGCGATAATCACAGAATTTGGTAGAGAGATTCTCGTATACCGATTGGATATTGGAGTTATCCTTGTCTGCGCAATCAGTACAATAGTAAGTTGTGAACCATTCCTCAGGGTCAGTAAACTCAATCTCAACCGTATGCGTTGCTTCGGAGTCACAGTCGTACATACGACAAGACGTTATGTCGTCTGATTCTTCTCCAAGCACCGCGTTGAGTATCATCCGGACGCTTTCGTGACCTTCAGCGATCGTTTCGCCTTGTTTTGTTTCGATTCTTGGACCACCCCACATCCCAATAGATTCGAATTCCACACATTGATTGAACTTGTCTCTGAACTCCGCACACGTTGTGCACCGCTCGTGAGTCGAGAAGTTCAGTGGAAGGTTAAATTCGTCCTCATCGAATGAACGTTCGACTGGCATTGTACATCTATATGTGATTTTGAAAATCCTCGCAGACTGAAATCAGTGCTGTGGTACTGGCAGATATGGGGCCTCACACTCAGAGAACCCAATAGACGATACTTCTGCTAAATTCATCCTCTCAATACAGCACACCGTTATTGACAACAATCAGAGTGACCGGTGCTGGCTTGATAACTGTCCTACCTGTACTTACCATTGGCTCACGATCTCCTGACCGACTCTACCGTTCTTCTCGGACATCGTGTCTGGAGGAACTACGTCTGCGTATCTATCGGCAGAACGTGTTCATAGTCAGCATTCGATGTCAGCGACCTGCCCCATCTGCGGGCGCTCGTCGCTGGGATGTGCAGACCAGAAATGGAACCGAAGACAGTAGTCCTCGTCGAGGTCGTCAACGCCTAGAATGTCCACACTCCCTGCGAAATCCTCGACGGCTCCGTGTAACGCGACGGGAGAGACTTCTTCGTTCGGCGTCATCGTCACTCGCTTGTCAACGTCCGCGTCGATGTGGTGTGATTCCCAGTCCAGCACACCAGCTTCGGTTTCGAGCGTAAGGTGGAACGTCCGTGCTCTATCGTCCGCATTCCGAAGTTCGACGTTCACTTCTCTGAGGGAGCCGGCAGACGTGAACGAGCCTATACAGCCAGTGAAGCCGGATACCACAGCGGTCGCGCCGAGAAGAACTTGGCGACGTTGCACACCTCGGGACACGCCCGGCACTGGTAAGTCTGTTTCCTATACTGAACAGCAACTACAGGTGCGTAGTCAGCACGCAATGTGCATCATCTATTGAAGTCACAATACAGTCAAAATATTCATGTGAATCACTGATAAAAATCCTCGTATGGCCGCCAATAGTAGTATTGGAGTTCGAGACCTCAGGTTTGGTCTCCTAAGTCTTGTTGCGGTTGCGCTCACCCTCATTGCACAGTTTGTGTGGATGGTCATCATCGATTCCTCGGGACTGGACGTGTACGCGCCAGACTTGCTCTTTATGCACATCCTCCCAGCATTCACTCTTGCCCTCATCCCCACTGTTGCTGCCCATTATTTATACACACAGAAATGGTCTCTCATCACAGGCGGAGTCGTGTTCGTTGCGAGTGCTATCGTCTCAACGTTCACAATTCAGTTCTTTATGCTGTGCGGCCCGGGGTGCTGAATACACGCCCTGTACTGAACAGCAACTACAGGTGCCAACGTATCAAAACCGATTTAATAATTCATTCATTTGAATGCGTTAATAACATGGACGTGATGGATTTCTTTCAGACTCTGACACTGTGGTTTGTCATCCTGATTTTCCTTCAGACGGGTTCTGGAAACTCAGGGCCGTTATTCACCGCTATCTCTCTCTTCGCAATTATCCTCGTATTTGCTCTTCCACTCTTTCTCCTCATCGTCTTAGTTACTGGACTGAGTGATAACTGAAGTAGCTGTACTTACCGCGATTCACGCTCTCCTGTCCCGACTCTGTTCCAATTCTCGGACACCGTCCTTGCGGTAACTACGTCTGCGAACTGAGCGAAGAACTTTTTGTGGAATCAACGGAATACGAGAACGGGATGGATACCAGCCGTTCCAACCATGGTCTCGCGGCGTATTTTCTGTTTCTTCTTGGCGCAGTTTTCATTGGGCCACTCGAAGCTGTATTGGGGTTGGCGCTTTACTGGCTCCTTGGAAGGCAGGAAGAGTCACCACAGAATGAATCGTAGTTGCGCCAGTACTTCCTACTTTCAGCCGATACTACGGACGTGATCTATTTCACCTGCCCTATACATGTTGTTAGTCTTATACTTCGGAAACCCACCGGTGTTTCCGGCGTTGAGACACTGGCTCGGGGTCTATTTGTTTCCCGTCCCATCGTTCGGACATGGAGGTGAGCAAGACGAGGATAGCGAGCATCGTTGCGGTCACGACCGCACTCGGATACGCGCTCCATCGGCGCCGCTCGACCGATTCCTCTGACAGCCATGGCGACGAATAGGTCCCCCGCTGACGACGACAGCCGACAGGCACAACCGCTCGCAGACAAGTCCACGCCCGTGGCAATCCTGTTAGCGTTCGTCCTCTCGCCGGCCGCGTACTACTACGTCGGCCGGACGAAGCTAGCGGTGATCAACTTCCTCACGCTGAATTACCTGTTGCTGGGTATCGTCATCGTTCCGCTGCACGTGTACAAGATCATCAGTGACGCCAAAGCCGAACGAGGTGACCAGACGACAGTCCGTTGAGGAAGGCGATCCCGCTCGCCCGACCCCTGTCGCTCCGCAATGCCGGAGTTAGTCACTGCCAGTTAACACGCCATCCGTCCGCCGACACTCTCCTTTTCAGCCCGGTCGCGACGTATATTCGGTGTCGTGGAGACGAACGGTCACGACGCTCCCCGTCGGCTCGTTCTCACGGAAGGAGAGGTCCCCGCCCAGTTGCGTGACGGCCCAGTTGACGAACCAGAGCCCGATACCGCTCCCGTGTTCGAGTTGCGTCTCCGTTCCGTTATCCAGTATTTTTCGCTCTCGAGTCGGGATCCCCGGTCCGTCGTCCGCGACGACGAGTTCGGCGGCACCGTCGGGACTCGATCGGACCGTGATCTCGATTCGGGGCGAGTGGTCCGCGTGCGTGATCGCGTTATCGACGAGTTCCGACAGCACGCGTCGGACGACGGACCGGTGCGACGAGACGAGTAACTCGTCCGGACTGGACAGCGAGACCTCACACGGGCGTTCGGCGGTTCGGTACTGCTCGACGACTTCCCGCGCGACGGCTGCGAGGTCGACCGGCTCAGGCGAACCCGCACTGGCGGTCATCACGTCCTCGGCCTCCCGTGCCTTGCTGCTGAGTTCGACGAGGTCGGTCGCGCTGTCGCGGATCCCGTCCCGCACGTCCTCGTCGTCGATACGGTCGGCGTATGCGAGGACGACATCCAGTTCGTTCCGGACGTTGTGTCGGAGAACGCGGTTGAGTACCGAGAGTCGCTGTTCGCGCGTCTGGCGGTCGGTCACGTCACGTAACAGCACGATTCTAGCGACTGGGTCGGCCTCGCCACCGGGATCGCTTTCGGCGTCGCCGACCGCTGAGACGCTGAACTGGAACCGTCGGTGTCCCTTCGTCGTTCGGAGCGGAATCGTTCCTGTAGCGCCCGCCGAGAGGTCGCTGCCCTCGAGACCGGAGACGATCGAATTGATCGGATCACCGATCATCGATTGCGGGGGCCGACCGAACAACTCCGCGGTCGTCGCGTTCGCGTCGAGGACGTGATTTTCCCAGTCGAGTACGATAACGGCCTCTTGCAGCGCCTCGACGACGCGTGTTCGGGCGACGTAATCGGCCTTGGGAAAGCCGGTCATCACCGGATACTGCCGTACTGCGACTGCGAACAGCCCGCCGGAGACGAGGAGACCGACGGTGACGCCGTCCGCGACGGGGTCGCTACTCCCCATCCCGCCGGCGAGATACGGTGCTGCGACCGCCGTGATCACGATCGCGGTCTGCCCCCTCGAGATACGGGCGTGGTTCCACCCGTGTCCGATCAGGAGATAGGTACCGTACGTGAACAGCCCCAGCAACAGCATGATCTCCGTCCCGATAAACGATGCGAGCAGTTGCTCGCCGACGGTGGTCGGGGGCCGAACGGCGACGACGAGAGCGCTCAGGGCGATCGGGGCCGCCATCACGAGGAACATGGCGAGACGCCACCGGGTGAGACCGGTCCCCCGACCGGTGTAGCTGAGCGCGTACACGACCCAGACGCCCGGAACGATGATCGCGACGCCGAACTGGCCGAGGTCGACGACCGCCGGCAGCAACGGAACTGCCGACGTTCCCGGCAGTTCCGCCAGGACGGACAGGGACCCGAGGATCGTGAGGATCGCCAGTATGGCGATGAACGGGGCCGCGCTGGGTCGGTCGCGTGACTGGACGGCCAGCCACGTCGTCCAGCCAAGCAGCGCGACCGCTGTGACGTCGAGGGCGACGGCCGCGGACGTCCCGACGAGCGACATCGGTTGCTCTCGTACAGTGTTGACAGCAGGATGTAATGAACGCAGTGGTCTCGGTCCAACGACGGAGCGACAGTCCGTCGGCGGCCCCAGGGAGCAGCGGAGAAACGAACCGACGGATCACAGATCTCCGCTCTCGAGTTGACGGGAGCCGATCAGCAGCGGTACCGTAATCCAACCGACGAGGATCACCAGCGCGACCCACCAGTCGACGAACGCCGGCACGCCGTCCCCGACGTACCGATTCGCCCGCTCGATATCGAACCCGGCGTGGAGGAGGCGAGCGTACGCTTCACCGGGTTCAGCTAACTGGAGGAACAGTGCCCAGTCGGGCGTCCCGAGACTGGTGTCGAAGCGGTGGAGAAACGCCACGGCGAACGAGCTAAGGGGACGCCAGAGACCGACCAACAGCAGGTAGCCCCCGACCGCGCCGTAGGTGATCCGGCGATCCGCCGTGACCGACGCCGAGAGCGCGACGGCGACCGCGACGAACGACGCGCCGTAGAGGGCGGTCGCAAACAGGAACCACGGATACGCGATCGCGCCCGTTGTCCCGTACCGCAGCGCCGCGTACAGTCCGGCGATCGACAGCCCGAACAGCGTCGGTACCAGCAACGTGACCGTCCGACCGACCGCCGTTCCCACGAGCACCTCCCTGCGGGACTGCGGCAGCGACAGCGAGAGCAAGAGGCTCCCGTCGGTCCGGTCGTCGGAGATCGACCGATAGCCCAGCAAGATGCCGAGTATCGGCAGGAAGCCGTCGACGAGTCCGACCGAACCCGTGACGAACCCCGCGAACGTCCCGTCGCCCGCCGAGGCGTACGCGATGGCATAGCCGCCTGACAGGACCGATAGCAACCCGAGCAGCAGCCACAGTGTCCGAGAGCGGCTGGCATCGTGAACGTCCTTGCGTGCGATATCCCGCCAACTCATGAGAGGTCACTCCCGGCAAAGCGGCTGTACGTCACCATCACGGGGCCGATCAGCCAGAGGAGGAAGACGGCCAGTGCGGCCCACTCGCCGAGGTACCACGGGCCGTCGACGGTCGCACTCGGATCGAAAAAGCCCGCGGTGACCCGCTGGAAGACGGCACCGGGATCGAGGTCGACGACGAACCGGACGGGGTCGGGAAGGCTCCCATCGACGAGCCCGGCTCGAGCGAGCCCGTACCGGAGTCCGTCGGCGATACCGTCCCAGACCAGGACGAGCAGGAAGAACAGCCCGAACGCGACCACGAACGCGCGCTGTTTGGTCGCGGTCGAGAGCGATGCGGCGATCCCGAGGTTGGTCCAGATCGCGCCGAACGCGACGGTCGTCGCGACGAAGCCACAGAACCGCACGGCCTCGAGTCGGCCGAACGGGTAGACGACGAGTCCGGCACCGACGACCATCGCGGCGAGGATGGCGCCGCTCACCAGCCCGACGCGGCTCATGACTTTCCCGAGAACGAAGTCGTCGCGTCCGTGTGGCAGCGACAGCGAGAGCAACAGCGAGCCGGACTCGCGCTCGCTGACGACCGCGTCGTGGCCCAGCAAGACGCCGGTCAGGGGAACGACGGTCGCGAGCCAGCCGTCCACGAACCCGGCGAAGCGAGCGGTCGTGATCGGCTCGGATCCGAACACCGGATAGAGGTACGCGGCCGCGAGGATCGTGACGGCCGGCAGCCCCAGTACCAGACGAGTCGAGCGCGGCGTCGAAGCGAGCGCGGCGTCCGTCCGGGCGATGACCCGCCAGTTCATGCTCTGCCGCCCCGCGTGTATGCGGCGAACATTTCCTCCAGAGAGGCTTCCTCGGTTCGGAAGTTCACCACGTCCGCACCGAGGCGCTGGAGTTCGACCACGACGTCCATCTTCGCGTCGTTCGTACACGTGACCTCGAGCGTCGTCCCGTCGCTGGCCGTCGCCGTCTCGACCCCGTCGACGCTGCGGACTGTCTCGGTCGTCGCGTCGTCCAGTTCGTCGACGTCGATCAGGAGCTTGGTACCGCCGCCGATCGATTGGCGGAGCCCGTCGATCGTGTCGACGGCGACCAGTTCGCCGTCCTGCAGGATACCGACGCGGTCACAGATCGCCTCGACCTGCTCGAGGATGTGACTCGAGAAGAAGATCGCAGCGCCGCGGTCGCGCTCCTCGCGCAGGATCGATCGGATCTCGGCGGCCCCGTTCGGGTCGAGCCCCGTCGTCGGCTCGTCGAGGAGGAGGAGGTCGGGGTCGCCGACCAGTGACATGCCCAGTATGAGGCGCTGTTTCATCCCCGTGGAGTAGTCGCTGGCCGGGCGGTCGGCCGCCTCCGAAATCCCGACGCGGTCGAGGATCTCGGCGGGATCGTCGGCGGCGGCCTTCGACCGGACGGCGTACTCGAGGTGTTGGCGACCGGTGAGTCGGTCGAACACCGAGTAGCCGTCTGGGAGGACGCCGACGCGCTCGCGCGCCGCGACCCCTTCGCCCTGGCAGTCGTGACCGAACAGTTCGACCGAACCGTCGGTCGGCCGGACGAAGTCCAGCAGGACGTTGATAAACGTCGACTTGCCGGCGCCGTTCGGGCCGAGGAACCCGAATATTTCACCTTCCTCGACCGAGAGGGAGACGCGATCCAGTGCCGTGACCGTTCCGTACCGCTTCGATACTCCGTCGGCGGTGATCGCCGT
Organism: Natrinema saccharevitans; assembly: GCF_001953745.1. NCBI lineage: Archaea > Methanobacteriati > Methanobacteriota > Halobacteria > Halobacteriales > Natrialbaceae > Natrinema > Natrinema saccharevitans. The sequence goes on along the minus strand of NZ_LWLN01000002.1, from coordinate 167,460 downwards.
CATAGCCGCGGCTTCGAAGACGGGAGAGAAAACGGTCGCCGCCGTGTGTCACGCCGAGAAACACCGTTCGCAGGACGCCGGCCGTCGGTCGTCGTGTCGGACGGTCGAAACATGTTTCAACGGGGTTTTCGCTATTACTAGAGTGTTCGTCTATGGGTCAGGGTCGCAACGATGAACGTGTGACATCCTCGCCCGCCGTAAACGGCGGGGCTTCCTACAAGGGAAGCCTCGCGTTGAGGGAGGTTTCAGGACTCGAAGGCCGCAAGCGTCGTCTGTCGGGATTGCCGACTCGGCATGCGGTGTCCTGTGGCCGTGTCACAACGGCTCCCATTCCGTGGCGAGTCATCGCGCTCCGGTTTCCAAGGAACGCTCTCTCCCCACGGATCAAAGCGACCGGCGATATTCGCGGCCGCGTTGATATCCGCTTGATACTCCGTCACCCAACACTCCGCGTTCGTACACTTGAACTCGGCTTGCGACCCTCGACGACCGATGTGACCACACGCGTGGCACGTCTGGGACGTGTAGCCCGGGTTCACGAACTCGACCGGAATACCGACTTCGAGAGCCTTGTCTTCGATACGGTCGATGAGTCGGGCAAAGGCCCACGCGTGGAGTCGCCGGTTCATGTACTTGCCGTAGTCCAAGTTCTCACGGATGTACGACAAGTCCTCGAGTACGATTACCGGGTCCTCGAAGGACTCAGCGTATTTGACGGCTTCGCGAGATGCCTTTTCGATGATATCCGTCAAGGCGTTCTGGAAGTGGTCGAACCGTTCGTCCACGCGCCAGTCGGCGTCACGGTCTTGGAGGCGCTTCAGTGTCGTGTGCATCTCTTTGCGGAGTGCTCTTGCACGACCGCCGTCGTAGATATACGGTTGGGTCGGAGTATCGTTCTGACAGGCACAGCCCGTCAGAAGCTTGGACTCACCGATATCGAACCCGATTCGAGTCGGGTCGTCTGGCGTCTCAGGTTCGACGATCTCGTACTCGACAGTGACGTGCAGCACCCAGCTCGTTCGGTGTTGCTGCAGTCGGAACTCGCCGACGCTCACGCTTTCGTCGAGCAGGTCGAACCAGAGCGATTCCTGTTCGGGGTTGATCCGAAGTGGAATCCAGAACGCGTTACCACGCCCGGCCTGAGGAACGCGCCAACAGAACTCGTGCATACGATCGCCGGAATGATCGATCCGGAAGCCACGGCTCGTGAACCGAACTGGGTGACCGTCCTCAATTTCCGAGGCGTTGTACGTCCGTCGGAGTTGCGGGACGTAGTTCTTGAGCGCGTCTTTCGCGTAGGACGTGAGCGAGTAGCCGGTGACGACATCGTTGACCGCCGACTGCGTGTCCGCACCGCTCTCGAAGGCGGCCGAGAGCGCACGGCGGTAGGTCGCCACGGTCCGCTCGAGCCGTTGCTCTTTGTCCGTGGTGGGCGGAGCAAGTGTGGCTTCGAGCGTTTTCGTGGCGGTCGTTTCAGTGGCCATTCGACAGGACAGTCTACGCAATCGATGCACATAAACTGCACGGATACGATAATCATGTGTGAGCAAATCAATCCGATTCGAAGTAGACGACGAACAGTACGAGCGGTTGAAAGAAATCAAAGACAAGCGCGGCTACACCTGGAAGGGGCTGATGCTCGAAGGCGCGGAAGCGTTGGACACCGGGGAGCCGTAGCAGGGCGAGTTGAGACACGAACGAACGCGATTCCTCCCCGCCCCAAGGAGCGGGGTTTCCTCGCTACCGCAAGATGACGGACCGCCGCGATGACGATCGGACGGACGAGTCCGAGACCATCACGATCGATGCCGTTCCGGTGCCGGTCATGGGGTACGACGCTTCGGCCGGAACGCCGGAGATCGCAGCGACGAACGATGCGTTCGATGCGACCTTCGACGCGGCGTCGACCGGAACGAGCGTCGGCGACTGGCTGCGTCGGAACCGCGCAGTCGACGACTCGACGATCGCGACCGCCTGCGATCAGCTCGCCGCCGGGAACGCGATCGATATGGAGATCGGCGTCCGCACGGACGACGCTGAACGCCGATCGCTCCGGCTTCGCAGCGCCGGTCGCTCGAGCGACGACGATACCAGCGACGGAGCGGACGGCGGGGACGCGGTTGACGGGTACGTCCTGATAACCGAACTGAAACCGACGAGCGCCGATCCCGTCGAGTTCGACCGCGTCGCGAGCGTCATCACGCACGACCTGCGGAACCCGCTCGACGTCGCGAAGGCACACCTCCGGGCGGCGCGGGAGACCGGCGAGACGGACCACTTCGATCAGGTCGAAGAGGCCCACGACCGGATGGAGCGGATCATTCGAGACGCGCTCACGCTGGCCCGCGGGGACCGCGCGATCGATGCTTCCGAGAACGTCGCGATCGCTGCCGTCGCATCGGACGCCTGGGCGACCGTCGAGACGGAGGCCGCGTCGCTCGAGGTCGCCGAGGACCTCCCGCGGCTCGATGCCGATCCCGACCGGCTCCAGCGGCTGTTCGAGAACCTGTTCCGGAACGCCGTCGAACACGGTTCGACGAGCCCTGACTCGGCCGCTCGTCGAGATACTGAGCACAGTTCGACAGACGGCCCCGACGCGACCGAATCGGCCCGTGACGAACCGGTCCATGTCCGGGTCGAAAGCGCCGACCGTGGGTTCTCCGTCGTCGACGACGGACCCGGGATTCCAGCTGCCGAGCGTGAGCGAGTGTTCGAGCCCGGGTACTCGTCGACCGACGCAGGGGGCGGAACCGGTCTCGGATTGACGATCGTCGAGCGGATCGCCCACGCGCACGACTGGACCGTCTCGGTCGCCGAAGGATCACGCGGTGGTGCGAAGTTCGAGTTTCGCCCGATCACAGACGATGACTGACCGATCTGATGACGAGACGGCGGCGGGTGGCAGCGATTCGGACACGATGGACGATCGATTACGACGGGCACCCATCGGGATCATCGAAACGACGGCGGACGGTCACGTCGTCGACGTCAACGACGCCGCTGCGACGGTACTGGAGACCGATCCGTCCGCGCTACGCGGGACGGCGATCGGTGAGAGTTTCCCGAAGTCGGCCGTCGGGACGCTACGGGAGGCCTTCGACGGCTCGTCACCGACGCCCGCGTCCTTCGAGGAGTACTACCCGCTGATCGACCGGTGGCTCGCGGTCGACGTCCACGTCGACGGGGGTGCGCTCGTCTACGTTCGGGACCGCACGCCCCGCAAGGAACTCGAGCAGACCGTCGATCGGGTCGACCAGCGACTCGACCGGATCCAGCGGATCAACTCGTTGGTCGCGACCGTGTTGCAGCAGGTGATCGGCACGTCGGACCGGTCGGACATCGCCCGGACGGTCTGCGAGCAGTTGGGCGGGACCGACCTCTACAGGTTCGCGTGGGTCGGCGACCGGTCGTTCTCCGAGGAGCGTCTCCGGGTACTCGCCGCGGCGGGCGACGCAGCCGACCTGCGCGAGCGGATCGACGAGAGCCTCGAGGACGAGCGCACCGTCCCCGGTCAAGCCGCCGTCGCGTCCGGCGAGACGCAACGTCACGAGAGGATCGCCGAAGACGATACCGTTCCCCGCGGTATCCGTCGCGCGGCGTTCGGTCACGGACTCCAGTCGTGTCTGGCGATCCCGCTTGCATACCAGGGGACCGTCTACGGCGTCGTAACGGTATACTCCGGCCGGGAAGACGGATTCAGCGACCAGGAGCGAGTCGCCCTCGAGACGCTGGGAAGCCTCGCGGGGTTCGCGATCAAGGCCGGACAGCAGGAGGACCTGCTGGTCGCCGATACGGGTACCGAGGTGACCGTCGAAGTCCGCGACGAGACGGTGCCGTTCGTCGATGCCGCCCGCGAGGCCGACCGCGTCCTGTCCGTGGAGGGGGCGGTCCCTCGCGGCGACGGCGCCGTCGTCTGCTATCTCACTGCCGACGGCCCGATCGAGGGCGTCGACGACGTACTGACGGACCGCGCAGCCGTCGCCGACGTGCGACAGATACGGGCCGAAACGGAGCCGCTCCTCCAGGCAACCGTCACCGGCGACACACCGGTCACCGCGCTCGCGGCGTGGGGTGCGACGATCGAAGGCGGCGAGTACGGTGCCGAGTCGGCTCGACTCGTCGCCGAAGTCCCGTCCGACGGCGACGTCCGACGGCTGCTCGAGGCCGTCGACGCCGTCGTTTCGGAGACGCAACTCGTCGCCAAACGGGAGACGACTCGGACGCCCGGGTCGACCGGGGGGTTTCAGGAGACCCTCGACGAGCGCCTGACCGACAGGCAACGGACGGTGCTTCGGACTGCCCACCTGTCGGACTACTTCACGTCGCCACGCGGGAGCAGTTCGGCAGAGGTGGCGGAGACGCTCGACATCGCCGGCTCGACGATGCTGTATCACCTCCGACGGGCGGAGCAGAAACTCGTTGAGGCCTTTTTCGACGCCGACTCGGCGGCGAACGCAGGGACTTCGGAGACGGGTATCGACGAGGGAGGACCGAGTACGACCGACGGAACGTAGCTCGAGTCAGTACCGGCCGCGGTCGATACCCGAGAACTCGGCCAGCAACGCCTCGGCGTCGGGAAGGAGTCCGAGAACCCGCTCCTCGATCGCGGCCCGACGCGCCTCGATTTCGTCGAGTCGCTCGTCGCTTTCGATCTCGTCGGCGGTGAGTTCGGCGTCGATGACCGCTCGCGTCGACTCCAGCCGGAAGTACTCGCCGAGGAGTTCGTACGCGAGGACCTGACACTGCTGGTCGATGACCGCCCGGAGGTCTTCGCGCTCGACGGGCTTCGAGAGGTAGTCGTCGAACGGCATATCGACGATGTCCAGTCCGGGGTCGATCGCCGTCACCATGACGACCCGCGTTCTGAGATCCCGATCCCGAAGGCGATCGAGTACCTCGTCCCCCGAGAGGCCGGGCATATGTCGATCGAGCAGGACGACATCGGGCACCGGATGATCGTCGACGGCGGCGAGCGCCTCCTCGCCACCGTATACGACGGTCACGTCGGCGACGTCCTCGAGACGGAGGGCGTACGCGTCGGCCACCTTCTTCTCGTCGTCGACCATCAGGACCCGGGGCTCTGCTACGCGCATCTCGTTTCCCATCCTACAGGTCGGTAATCCGTCACCGTACTAATATCCCGGCACGAGCGGACCGCGGTCACGTGCGTGAGACGAACGGCGACCCCCATGCTGCCCGGATACTGCACACCGGAACACGGTCGGACGCGCGTCTCTGCTGATAGCTAGAGTCGCGCGATGAGTCCGTCGCGACTAGTAGCACCATCGTACAGGGACCATCCCGTCGAATCAACGACTATCGATGTCGCAGGCAAATCTCACCCAGCACGAGGGACTACCGAACGGACGATGGACGGATCCGTCCGAGAACGACGAGGCGGCGATAGACGCGGATGCGACGCTCGAACTCCTGAGCGACGACCACGCCCGGCGGTTGCTGGACGAACTCGACGGGGAGCCGCTCTCCGCAACGGAGTTGGCAGCGCGCTTGGACAGTTCCCGTGCGACCGTCTACCGGCGGCTGGACAGTCTCGAGGACGCGGGGCTCGTCCGGAGTGCGATGAGCGTTCGGGCGGACGGGCACCACCGACGGCGATACCGCGTCGTAGTCGATCGAGTGCGACTCGAGTTCGGCAGCGACGGGCTCACGATCGAAGCGAGCGACCGTGTCGAGTGCGAACGCGATATCCACCCGCCTCTGCATAGCTAGAGGGTGTTACCGACTGGGAGTGCCGAATAGTAGCGAGACACTACACAACCGTCCAACTGGTACGAACGACGTACCTGATGTCCGATACCGAATCCGAGTCACGATCCGGTCCCGCGATCGGGACCGCCTCGAGCGATACGGAGCGATCGATCGATATCGACGCCCTCCTCGCAGTGTTGGCCGAAGAATACACGACCGAGATCCTTGCGGTAGTGGGCAACGAACCCGTACCTGCCCGCGAGGTCGCCGACGAGACGGGTGCCTCTCGTCCGACCGTGTACCGGCGCCTCAACCGACTCGAGGCGATCGGGGCCCTCGAGACGACGATGGTCCCTTCCCCCGGCGGACAACGCCGGAAGGCGTTCGGACTCGTTCTCGACGAAGTCGAGGTCCCGCTTGTGAGCGAGGCAAACGCGGTTACGGATGGGACCTGATGCTGAATTGGGTTCGGAATCGCACCCACAAAAGAAACTAAATTCAATTATTTCCCAATACTATCGCCCAGTAGTTTAATATAGGGTTGCTTCAAAGTTGCTATCGGCGAGAGCAGGCACGGATTCCGCCGCTGCTGAATCCGACCCGAGACATCCGAGCCGTCTCGCCAAGGACGAGATCGGTCAGACTCAATAGCCATATTGTCCATCGATCTCGGATCCCCTTGCATCCACCCCGAACCCACCTGTGACCATCACCAGGGGAAAGATGGGGGCTCCGACGCCGGTTTCTGGCCGGCGTTTCTGTACTAGATAATCTCGAAGCAACAGCTCTTGCCTGCACCGTGTTCTCGATCCATCGCGAGAACGACAGCTGTGAACGCTCGAGAGGGCGTGGTAGCCGGCTGTCAACCTCGTCAATCTCGATGTTCAACTCCCGTGGTCGTCTGGTGCGTCCGTGAGTTCCCGATAACTAGTACACGATGGGCAGTTATGCAGTTCACCATCGACACTGAAGACGCGAACAAAATCGGCAGTGACGAATCCGCGTTCTCTCTTCTAGAGACACGGCAAGGTCTCCGTTGGTATCAATCTTCTTTCAGCGCGGTGCGCGTTCTGCGTACTATACAATCATCTAAGAGACCATGTCTCACACCGCCCTCTCTTATATTCCGACACCTACTTTTTCCAACCACAGCCATCCACATACCAGATGCCTCGAGCCGGCCCACTCAAACAGCTTCTCCGCGGACTCACAGTCGCCGAACTCCGTTCCCTGCGCCGCACTCACTGCCCACAGGTCACTGAATACGACGGCGATAAAGACGCGTTCGTCGATCGTCTCCGTAACTCGCTGAAACGCTCGATCGATGACGGCGACCTCACGTACGAGGATCTCGTTGCCTTCCTCCGGAGCGAGTTCGAATCGAACGGGCCAGAACGAGCAACGACCTGCATCCGACAGACACTGCAGAACCTCTCAGTTTCTCCCTGTGCTGGATACAAAGATAGTCGAGCCGTCAGAGAACGCTGGATCTGCTCGGAACTCTACCAGGCGCTGCACTACGAACTTGCGGACCTTCCCTACGCAATCCAGCAGGAGGCGTCTTTCGGCCGCAGCAGTGTGGATCTCCTCGTCTCTCACGATCACGAGGACCGTAATTACCTCATCGAAGCCAAACTCGCGGGTAACTACAGTAGCCGTGAACGATTACTCTCCCAGCTCCGCAAGTACCGGAAGAAGGTTCCTGACCTCCGACGCTCGTTCGTGCTGATGGTAGCCGAACGGGAGCGTGATCTCCCCTCAAACAAAGCGTCCGTCGATCACGCGATCCAGGAAGCCGAAGACGAACCGAAAACCGAGGTCGTTGTGAAGCCGCCGACTGAACTCGAGTATACTGCTGATTGAGCCTTAGGCCGATTCGCTCGAGGGTAGCCGCAATCCTTCTAACACTAATTGAGTCAGGGAGAAAATAGGCCCAATTAGTGCGCAAGAAGTGAGATACATTGTCGAAACGAGATGCTGTGAGTCTGCTCTGCGACCCCCTAAGGCTCTGTTGAATCCCTCATAAATTGATAGTTTTGCACCCCCAATCGCTCAGTACAGGTGAAGAACTTACCAACCAAGTCTGAAGGTGTCGGTAAAACAACTAGAATGCTCCCTTTACTATCACTCTCCCAAGAGCGACAGACGAAAGTGTTTGGTACGAATCCGGACAGCTATGGACATCGTGGAACTCTCCGCTGAAGAGGCTGCAGTCCGTCGCTTCATCGAGGACCTCTGGCTGCCGTACAACCGTGAACTCGAAACGATCAGTGACCAGTTCGCGCTTGCCGACGATGTGGATCTGGTCGCCGAGGAACTCCCATTCCGGCTTGACCGCGTCGCGATGGACGGTTACCGGAAGTGGATTGCCGTTGACGGGCCCACCGATGCTTCCTCGTTAGCCGAGATGGAGGGAGAGTTTACCGGGTACATCGCAGCCGAGATCGACGACGCCCCGAGTGTGTTTGACCGTCCCGACCGGCTATTTATCTGTGACATCTATGTTCGCGAGCCCTACCGCAGAACGGGATTGGCCGAGAACCTCTTTGACCGACTTCGAACGTGGGCCCGGGCAGCTGGCTGTGAAGAGTTCAGTCTCGATCCCCATGTGGACAACGAGCGAGCCATTGCCTTCTACGAGAAACTCGGCTTCGAAATCACGCAGTATCACATGGTTGCCAGCGTCGAGAAGTGATGACTGTCACCGGTTACAATATAAGCTAATTTGGCCCTGTTGAAACCATCTTCTTCAGATGGTTTCTCGCGTGAAACAGCCGCTCAGTACGCAGGATTCAGCGAACAGCTGTTCCAGTCGAGAATCTATCTGAAGAATAGGGTTTCAACAGAGCCACCACTAATTATTGAACAGCGTGGAACTCGAACCGGGCACCGCCTTCAGGACTCTCAGAGACGGAAACCTCCAGACCGTGGTCCGAAGCAATGCGCTTGACGATCGTCAACCCGACTCCACTACCGCCGTACCCTGTCGTGAATCCGTGTTCGAATATCTGATCTCGTTTCTCGGGTGGAATACCATCTCCCGTATCCTCAACGTAGAAGCCGTTGTCTAAGGGAGTGACCCGGACAGTAACGCTCTCTCCGCCGTGACCGACTGCGTTTCGGAATAAGTTCTCGAAAAGCGCTTGGAGTTGGCTTTGATCACCGACGATTACATTCTCGTTCGTCTCAAGGCTAGCTGTTCGTGTATCGATCAATTCCCATGCGTCCTCAGCAACGGCGGTCAACGAGACAGGTCGATACTCATCTGAGGTAGAATTCTGAGCAAGTGCCGTAAGATCGACGATCAGATTCTCTATTCTACCTAGTGCGTTTTCAACTTCATCCAAATGAGCCTCCTCCATCGTTTCGCGATATAGTTCAAGTTCTCCATAGGCAATCGAAAGCGGATTTCGAAGATCATGTGAGACCATACTCGCGAACTGATCTAGACGCTCGTTCTGTTGCTCGATTCTCTCCGCATTCTGCCGGACATCAGTCACGTCTTGGCTTACCAAGACGCCATACGGTTCACCCCCGATACTAACCGATTTCGTCTCGATGTGGTGAGTCAACTCCTCATGTTCAATATCAAATGAACGTGGTTCGCCATCGATTGTGGCTTCGAGTTTCGGTTCGAGTTTAGCTGCCGTCTCTTCAGGAAAAAGATCATAAATTTGCTTGCCAGCTATATCTGCTGCTTTTTGACCCGAAAATGGGAGTGTTTCCGGGCCGACTATCCGATAGTAGAGGTTAGCGTCAAACAGGGCCAAGACACCGTTCGGAAAATTATCCACTAAACTTCGGTGTTTGTTTGAAAGAGATACGTCGTTCACAGTCAATATGTAATACGTAGCATCTATTAAAGCTATTTGAATTTCTTTATAGCCGTTTACTAAAACAAATAATTAAATTAAGCACTATAATAAAGTTTGACATGCTTGTGTTACACTGGTTCAAGAAGAATTCCCGACTATTTTGAGACCTTCTTGAATCGTTACTTTTTGACCACGCAACTCCAGCAACACAAACGTCAGTAGTGTACTGCGTTGTTGACAATGGGATTGATATTGGTGACTTGTGCTGTGTTGAATAGCGATCTTAGCTCCCGATTTCACCGGTTTAGGAGGATGAGGCCGGGGGGGGGGATCGAACCTGGCATGGAAATCGATATCCTCCGCTTCACTGAGCAGTGCCGTGACCTATAGTAGCTCTTGAAACGATTTACACACCGATCACAACGCTGTCCTGCGATCGGGTGTGCATTGACTTTCAAGAGCTACTATAGCTAAACAGGAAAGTACGCGGGCGAGTCCGCCAGCGGCGGGTTCGCCCGCTGGGCCCACGTTGTACTCCACTGTTTTCGGCTCGAAGAGGGCCACAGCTACCGTGAAACGCCGAATAGGCTGAAATCCATGACCGAGGTACGTGACGCTCTCAATCTTGATGGGGGCGATCTCCCCGATCATACCACGCTCTACAAGTCGTTTGATCGACTGAAAATGTGGGTGTGGCGGGCGCTGCTGCGCGTTTCCGCGCAGCAGCACCCGCAGTCTGGTCACGCCGCTCTTGACAGCACGTTCTTCGACCGCCGACGTGCGTCGTCGTACTTCCGCAAGCGGTCAGGACGGACGGTACAGACACTAAAAGTGACGACATTGACTGATGTGGAATCGCTGGCTGTTCTTGATGTTCACATCACAACGCGGTGGAAGCACGATACGAAGACCGGATCGCAGGTCGTCCGCCGAAATGCGGACGACCTGCAGTCCGTCGGCGCCGACAACGGCTTCCAAGACTGGCTCACCGAGTGCGAAATCGCCGCACACGACATTAAGTACCTTGTTCACTACCGCGACTCGTCAGCGAACGCAGCCGCAAACAACGCGCTCAACCGAGCAAACGGCTACTCCCAGCGATGGATGGCCGAAACATCTTACTCGACAACGAAGCGCTCGCTCGGCGACGCCGTGCGAGCGCTCGGCTGGTATCGGTAGTTCCGTGAAATCGTTTTGACGTTTGCCATTATCAACATAGAAATGCTGTAACCGTGACTCAGAATCTATTTAATACAGCAATTCGAACGGACTGGGAAACTATCAATTATACGATAATCGGCACAACCTCCCCGGTGAAGCGGGAGATCTGGGTCATGAACAACTGAAGTTTCTCGGGCTAACTCCTCTGATTTAGTGCCTCTACTCCCAAGAATTATGGCGATTAAACACGGCCGTCGGCCCCACACCAACAACTTTTATTCACTAAATATAGATGATGAATCGATGGAGCCAGCATCAAACGATTCGTCTGCCGTGTTTCTGGTGACTGTCGCGACGAACGTCGTCCCGCTGGTCGGCGTGTTCCACCTCGGGTGGAGCGCACAGAGGTTCGCGGTCGTCTACGCGATGGAACTGGTCGTCGCTGTCCCGTTCGCCGGGTTGAAGGCATTGTTCGCGCGCCGCCCGCCGAACTACGACGAACTGGAGCGCCCAAAGGAGGGTAACCTGCTCAAGCCCGACGAGTGGGGCGGGGTCTCCGTCGGACCGAGCGACCTCAACCGCCGGCGTGGGAACGTCACGGTCGTCGACCCGCTCCCGCCGATCTACCTCCGGAACTTCCCGTTCGTCTTGCGAGCGGTCGGGGCTGCCGTGGCGCTCGTCGGGATGTTCCTCTTCGTACTGAGCCGTTTCATCGACGTGCCGGCGACGCTCGCCGATCCGATTGTGGCGGCGAGCGCCCTCTCCCTGATCGTCTCTCAAGTCGGCGTCATCAACCGCGAGTACTTCCGGAAGAGGCGCCACGAGACGAGTACCCCCCGGGACGTGATCGGAAGCGCGAAGAACGAGGCTGGGGTAGCCGTGGTGGTACTCTGGTTCGCGGCCGCCGGTGGTCCGACCGGCGCGCTGGTCGCGTTCGTCACGGTGAAGCTATTCGCGGAGTGGTGGGGCTACCGCGGCGGGCAGTCGCCCAACACCGACAAGGGGATGGGGACGCTCCCGCCTGTGGCGGCTCCGGACGCGTCGCCGACGGCTGAGGTCCGTCCTGACCGGCGCGCCGTCCGCGGCGCCGCGCTCTGGCGGGGCGCGAAGTCCGCAGTCGGCAGCGGCCCGGTGTACCTCCTCGCGTGGGTTGGGCTCACCGGCGGATCGACAGGGTCGGTCGCTGCCACGGTGGTCTGTTTCGGCCTCCTGCCGGCCGGTATCGGCGGGCTGAAGGCCGTTGAGTATACCCTCACTCACGGTACACTGGCGTACCAGCGCCGCGACGATGCGGTAGTCGCATACGATGACTTCACCGGGGCGGTCCAGTGGGCGACCCCCGTCGATGATCTTCGGGACGCCGAACTGTGCGAGGGAAAGTTTGTCGACCGCGTCTGCGACACCCGAACGTTCTCGCTCATGCCGTCCGCGGGAGAGTACGAACTCAGTGTCGCACACCTCCGGGAGTATGGCCGGGCCGTCGAGGTGTTCGAACTTCCGGTCGAGACGCCGGAGTTCGGCCCACTCGACCGACGCGTGGCCGGGGTGGCGGCCGCAGTCGGAGCCTGTGGCATCGCCGTCGTGGCGGGCCTCGCCTACTACGCTCCCTCCGTCGCGGCGGTCGCCGCTGGGTTCGGCGCCCCGTTCGGCGTCCTCGCCCTCGAATCGGCGTGGCAGCGGGCGCTCCCGGCGACGCCGTGAGAGCGCTAGGCTGGTATCGGCAGTTCCGTGAGATCGTTTTGATGTTTGCCATTATCAACATAGAATCGCTGTGTGAACCACTGTAACCGTGACTCAGCATCTATTCAACACAGCAGTGACTTAGAACTCTCAATCGTATACTGACTATTATTCCTGATTTCTATACCCATTCGAATAAATAATTATGAAAGAATATGGTTCTTCTATCAATATATTACATTTGGTAATTGAGCTTTCGAACCCTTCATTTGGCTAATGCAATAGCTATTGCTTCCACATATCTTGTTCAGTCTCTATAATTAAGGTAGCTCTATACACCTAAATAAGAGTATTTTTTAACAAGGAGCGAACTAGCTCACTATAAGACTGGATGATAACTTTGCTAACTTATACAAGTGCAATACTTTTGCTATACTTGAGTGCCCTTCCAGCACTATACAGTGCCTACATAGTGTTCAGTGACCGGAGAAAACCAGCAATTCAGTGGTTTATCATTTTTATGGTTTTTGCGGCTGCATGGGCGTTTCTTTACGCTACAATGAATTTTGTTACATCTGAACAACTCACGTATGCAATCGCAAATATATTCTGGACAGTTGTTCCTGCCACAGCAGGGGCATTTTTTCTGTTTGCCTATGAGTTCACATACAAGCAGCCGGTATCGAACAGGATTGCCTTTCTCTTTTTTGTGCCTGCAATCATACTTTTCGCGCTTAGTTGGGTCAATCCAGGCGGAATTATCTATACTGCTGAATACACTGTTACTGACCAAGGAATTCTTCAGATTGGCTTTCCACAAGGGATTCTGTTTTTTACTATTGTCCAAGGTTACGGATATTTGATGACAGTGGCCAGTACTTCGCTTTTCTTCGCAGAAGCTATTCATGCCACTGGAAAGCGCCGCCGTCGAGCAGCTATCCTCGTAATCTTTTTTATAGGGGTGCTAGTTGCCACTACATTGACAATAATCGATTATTTCCCGTCATATTATGACTTAACATCACTTATGTACGGCATTGCAGGAGTTTATTTTTCTCATTCTGTGATCCAGCATGGGTTCATACAATTCTCGCCTGTAGCTCGAGATCAGGCCTTTAATATGATCGATGAAGCGGTTTTCATTCTCAACTCAGAAAATGAAGTTATTGATGGGAACAGCGCTGCTGCTACAGTCTTTGACGTGGATCGAAGTGCCCGAGAACAAATTGAAGATATTCTCCCCATGACCTCCAACACAGGGGAGATTAAAGAGACATTTTCCCGAACAGAAGGAAGAGAATCTAAATATTATACAACCCAAACGCAGTCGTTTGTGTACGGTCGAGGACTAGTTGGCAAATTAGTTGTCGCAGCTGAAATAACCAAACTAAAAAAGCGGGAAGAGGAACTTGAATTGGTCAAAAATGTCTTGATCAGATTATTTAGACATGATATCCGCACTTCGATGCAAGTTATTCTAGGTCAATCAGAGAATCTGCAAAATGACCTTTCAGATGAGACTGCGACAGAATTGTCCAATATTATTAGTGCGTCTGAAGACATCGTGAATAAGGCTCATAAAATCAGGCTTATTGATAGTGTATTCGGTGAAGATGAGACAGTGGTTGCCAGTCTTCCAAAGATGGTTGAGGACGGTATTGAAAAGGCAAGTATCCCTTCTAATGCTGTTGTTGACGTCTCTATTGACGATACTGAAGTGATGTGTCATTCGAAATTTGCTTTTGCGGTGCAAGAATTGATTGAAAACGCGGTTGAACATCATGGGCCGGATGACCAGATTCGTATTATCCTCCGGACTGAAATGGGGAACGAGTCTGTAGCATTATTCGTAGAAGATAATGGAGAAGGCATACCTGAAAATGAACTTGATGTCCTGAGACGAGAAGGAGAAAGTCAACTGGATCATCTTAGCGGAATCGGACTCTGGATAGTGAAGCACCTGATTGAAAAAGCAGACGGCGTTTTCGAATGTAGCAATATAAGCAATGGAGGTACGCGGATACGGATTACACTCCCCTATTCCGATCAGCATGACGAGTCAGTATCGGCTTTTTTAGATTCGCCTGTTTCAGATAATTGATCATATAATTTGATGTAGTATCTATCTGTTATTTTGATCGGTTTGGCGTGTTATCCGAAAATATAAATCGTTCTAGTATATCAGGACGAATGTTATGAATACTCGGACCACTCATGTTGCACTCTTGCTTAATCTCTGGCTCTGCATTGGTGCTGTCTTGATGCTGGTCATTACTATTTTGGCAGTTGGTATTCCGTTTTCAACTATTGGTATTGGACTCCTTCTTCCTGCACTGGCTGTATACTTTATCTATGTAGAGGACAGGAGACAAACCAGTCCAGAAGACCGCATCAACAACACATACAGGACAGCGCTTGTTGAACAGTTTAATAAACCGCTGTTCTATACGAGCCTCACTGCTGTTTCTATATACCAAACTCTCACTCTCTTCTTTGCGATCAAACAGTCATCAATATCATATGTCTTAATTGCAGTTCTTGTTGCTCAACTGCCACTTATATTTATATACACCTATGACTATTCAAAACGCTATCCGGTTATTGACTCTTCATACGTTGCAATAACTTGGGCGGTGCTAATTTTATTTCCTGTCTTTCTCAGTACTCCCCAACAAATCACCCCCTCAACAGTAGGGATGTTTGTGTCTTGGTTTCTTATCGTCTTTGCGGGAGTCGAGTCTCGAAATATTAGTGATGTCGCTGGAGATGATGAAGTCGACCGAACGACAGTAGCTTCTATTCTTGGTCCAAATCTGACTAAATATCTTGTCTGGATATTAAAGCTATCTGCGCTCTTTATTATCTATGCACTCGGTGGATTACTACCAACACTTCTTACCGTTTTGTACTTACTGTATTTACGCTTTTTCCGGAGGATAACACAGGCAATTACCCCATCACGAAAATATCACGCTGGTGATCAAATCAGCAGTCGCAATTACAAATCGTAGATCGTCAGGTGAGCTATTTTTTTGATAGCTGACATCCGTTTAGACTCGTTCGACATCGCACTGGGACCGGCTCCGTCCCACGTGGAGGGCGTTGTCTCGGAGCGTGCCACTCACAGCAGGAACGCGAACACCGGGTACGAGGTGGCAATCGCCAGCGCCGGCGTCAACACCCACATCGTTACGATGCGCTTGGCCGCGCCCGGATCGAAGAGACTCCGCTCGTCGAGATCCGCCGGCCCTTCCGCGCCGACATCCGGTGCGTCCGGGACTTCCGCTGGTTTCTCTGCCGGCTCCTCCTGGCGAGCAATGTCCCGATGGTCGGGCCAGCAGGAGCCTCCTCGGCGCGGGAGGTGACCAATGCCCCTGTCCCGACATCTACTTCTGGACGCTCGGGAGCTGGGATCGCGAACTCCGCCAGTGTCGCCGCTCGACTCGCTCGACCCCATCCGAGCCCGATGATCGTCGACATCGTACTTACCGCGAGACTCGCGGGAATCCCCAAATAGGAGAGGATTGTGATCACTGTCCCACCGACGATGGAAACGATCAGTGACGCGAGGATCGGTAGTTCCGTAATATCGTCCATGACCGTCTCCAGCGTGCGACGGGCAGAACGTGGAAGGGCTGAGAAACCGTTGTACTACCACGCGCTCTGTTCGTGTGGGCCGATACGGCCCGGCCGAGAACTGGTCTGTGAACCTGTCGAACGTCGGACCGTGACCGGACCCAAGACACACCGTGAGGCGTTCACGAGAGGGACGTCACGTACGCTTCGGCCGACCGTTGAGCGCGTTCGGAGCGGGCGCGAAGTCGGTCCCGAGCGGACTACTGAACGGCAGTTAATCTCCCGGTTGCAGTGAGTTCCGTGAGTCAGTTTCCGTTTTATACACGTTTCCTTGGATACGGACTTCATCCCGCTCGAGCAACCGATCGCGTTCGTCCGTGTTCCAAATAGAGTGGGTCAGCCGCCAGAGCGGCCGGATATTGCAAAGCACGAACCCGACGACGATGAGCGCGAATCCAGCGACGGTCGCCGTCGTGATTTGCTCCCCGAGCAGGGCCGCACCGAAGACCGTCGCGACGACGGGCGATGCATAGTTGATGAGGCTAACGTTCGTTGCGCCGAGCCTGTTCAACAACGTGAAATACAGGAGGAATCCACCTGCCGTCGCGAAAATCCCGAGGTATGTGAGCGCAGCGGCCGCTGACGCCGTCCACGTCACGGTTCGAAGCGTTGCTCCAGAATAGGCGTACGCCGTCGCGTGGAGGAACACTGCACCGGTAACCATCGACCACGCGTGGAGTGCCGTCGTCGGGAGGCCCGCCGACCAGCGTTCCGTCAGTACGGAGCCGAGTGCGAAGACGACTGCGGACGCCAAGAGAAGCCCCATGCCGAGGAGTTGTCCGTCAAAGGATCCACTAGCAACCGCAATCGCGATTACGCCGGCGAGCCCAGTACAGAGCCCGATGACATCCGTGGCGTAGATCCGTTCCGTCGAGAGGACGCGGATGGCGATGATCGGCGTGATGATCGGTGTGAAACTGAGGACGATCGCAGCGACACCGCTCGTGACGTATCTCTGGCCGATGAACGAGAACGCGAAGTGCGCTCCGATGACGAGGATGCCGTTCGAGAGAATGAGGGCGAGGTCCGCTTTCGTCCGGGGGCGCCACCGAAGCCGACCGAGTAGCACCGCTCCGATAAAAATGACCGCAGCGATATCTAACCGGGCCGCTGCGAAGAGGAGCGGTGGGAGCGTTTCGAGCCCGATCTCGATCGCCGTGAACGCTGTTCCCCAGACGAGTGCAAGCGCACCGAACAACAGCACGTCTCCTGCCTTTGTCATGTTATCATTGCGTAGTATGTGATTGCTTCAAAGTCGATGTAGTCTCTATAAGCGGCTCAAGTAAACGATTTGTGGGGATGGTGATAACACGGATCAATTGTTGTGTGACCGTGTTAATCATTATTTAGATATGACGGTCCGGCACGAACGAGTAGTGGCTGCATCAGTGAGCGCGCCCATGCACGGACGGCGGAGCATTTAGGTGCCGACGAAGATGCAGAGAAAATCGACTGTGGGGAACGAACACTGAACCCGTCCAGTCGATCGAAGCTCCTGTTCACGGCTTCGACGAAGTTTGGTACAGGAGTGGCAGTGATTAGTTTCACACGCCGGCAGAATGCGGTCGTTGTTTCCCTGTGGGAGTTGGTTTCTGTCCCGGTTGCTCGGATCGAGTCATGAGTCCTCGAGCGTCATCGAATCGAGCCCGTACCGCGATTCCGTTGGATGGGCCGTGGTGAATCGCCATACGGCGTTGGATTTGTCTAGCTCACAGCACGCTTGATGTTGTAGACGGTACACATCAGCACGATTTCACGGAGCTCTCGATACCAGGGTCGCGCACGCACGGCGTCGCCGAGCGTGCGCTTGATCACCGAGAAGACAGTTTCAGACAACGCTCTCTGACCGTAGAGAGTTCCATCGATCCGCGCGTTATGCGCGTGATCGATGGGACGGAACTCACGATGCTTGATTAGCGGTCTCATGCCTTCTTTCCTCAGCTTATCGCGTAATTGCTGCCAATCGTAACCTTTGTCGGCGGCGAGGCTGTGCAACTCGCCCGCGTTGCGGCGGGCGAGTTGCCAGCCGAACTGGGTGTCGTGACGTTTCTCGGTCGTACAGTGAACGTCGAGGACAGCTTGTGACTCTGTATCGACGAGAGCAGCTGTTTTGAGCGTCTGCACGCGGTAACTCGTCCGCCCGCAATAGTGTTTGCTGGCGTTTTCGCGGTCGAAAAACGTCGCGTCCATCGCTGCATGACCAGATGGTTCGTGCAGCTGCGCCGACAGGCGCAGCAGCACTCGCCAGACCGCCATCTTAATCCTGTCAAACGCCTTCACTAGCGTCGAGTGGTCAGGGAGATCGGCCTTGAGAAGGCCGATCTTCCCAAGTACGCTCATCCGTAGGAGATTGTTGATACTGCTGAACGGTCGCTGTGAAGTCAAAGAGGACAAGGGCACCGCGTCAGCGGTGCCCGACACGAATGATTCCACTCGATGTGTTTGGGTCGGAATCGGTCGCAGCGGACCTGTTGCAGCAGGTTCGCTGGTGTGACGGTGTTACCTGTCCCCGCTGCCGTTCTGACCGAACAGTCAGAAACGGCAGCTACAGAGAGTTCCAACGGTATCTCTGTAAGGATTGCGACCGCACGTTCAACGACAAGACAGGCACGATTTTCGCTCACTCGAAGGTTGCACTCCGCCGGTGGCTGTTCTCGATCTACGCGTTTCTCCGGTTTAACACGAGTCTCCGACAACTCCAGTGCGAAATCGAGGTCACACACAAAACGATGCACCGGCGCATCGAGCGCTTCGCCAGAGCGCTCGATGCGCCCTCTCTCGATCTTGTCGGCCCGGTCGAAATCGATGAAGTGTACGTTTCTGCCGGGAAGAAAGGCCGCAAGCGCGACCAGGAGTCGCGCTCGCGTGGCCTGTCCACGCGTGGGCGAGGTTCATACAACGGCGACAAGCCACCCGTGTTCATTCTCGCTGATCGCGGCACTGGACAGCGGTACGTAATCCCAGCGAAAGCCGCCGACGAATCGACGATTCGACTCCTCTTGGCAGACCGCCAAGAGGAGTCGTTGACTGTCTATACTGACGGCTTTCGAGCGTACGAGCCACTCGAAGAAGACGACGCATTCACCCGTGAATACGTCGTCCACGGTGACGGTGAATACGCCGACGAAGAGGTCCACGTCAATACCTGCGAGAGCCACGCGTCGCTGACGCGACGGTGGCTCTCGCCGCATCGAGGTATCTCGAAAGATAAGCTGACACAGTATCTCAGAGCGTTCCAGCTTCGCCGAGAACTATATCGAAAACCGGGACGAGACGCACTCAAACACGCTATTCGAGCAACACTCTGAAATCAACAATGAACTACGCAAGAGCGTCCCAAGTATTTGTGACATCTCGCTCAGGAGATCAAGCGCTTCGCGGTAGGATTTCTCCAAGTAAATCCGCAGACAATGGAGCGAAACGACGGCCTAGTCGGCGAATCCGCCGCCACCCTGCGGGGCGGCGGATTCTCCTCGGCCACCAACAGCACTTTTAGCCAACGTCACCACTTTCCAAGTGAAGCGGGAAATTTTGGACATGAACCATCCGCCGTTTCCCGCTTCAACTCCCTAGTTGTGACGGTTCAACTCGATGCTGTCTGGCGATTCACCAGAGCCAACGAGTTGGTTATGGTGGTTATTCCGCAGATGATCTTGTCTTATACCAATGACATCATGGATTTCTATGTGTTTCTTTTCTTCCAAATAGGACGCTTCCACCCGGTCGTAGACCTGTGCTTGATTGAAATTTCCACGGTCCGTGAAATCGTTATGACAACCCGTGGAAGCACCAGTTTCCCATTGCTCACTACAGACACCGATCACATACCAAACCTGATCGTATGTCTGGTGTAATTCGTCGTGAAATGTCTCCGAGATCGTCGGTTGGTCGGGGTCATCAATGTAATCTCTCCACTGTTCGGAAACATAGCCGTCCACTTTTTCTCCACGATCATCAAAGGAAACATCCAGTACGGTCTCGTTGGCACCGTCCGCTGGCCAACTTTCAATACTCTTTAGTTGAACATATCCACTCACGGAACCGGAACTCTCGAAGGCGGATGCCTGACAACCTGCCAATCCAGCAGCACCTGCTACTGCGCTTGCAAGAACATCACGTCGGGAGGGCATACCCAATATATTAATATAGTTACATAAAGGCGCCGTTCTTTTGTGAAGGAACCCCATTGTGTGTTTTGTCAGAATAGCTGAGTCGCTGCGTCATCAGTGAAAAGAGCGGTTCTGTTGAATCCCTCATAAATTGATAGTTTTGCACCCCCAATCGCTCAGTACAGATGAAATACATATCAGAACATCAGATGTTTGAATCACATCTCATCAATTACAGCGAGTATCGCACAACCAATTATGACTGTAACCCCTGGAGATAGAATCATTAATACGGTTTCCGCTAATGGTGATGAAACTAAGTGAACGCCAAAGAACCAGTAAAGTAGGGCACCGAGAAACGCAAAAACGGGTGAACCTACATAGACGTACCACCTATTGTTCCACATCTTGGTTCCGATTAATTTTCCAACTAATAAATTTTGCATGCAATAGTAGATGGATCTCTGTCAAAAAATGGGTTTCGATAAGTTCGCAGGATTCAGCGAACAGCTGTTCCAGTCGAGAATCTATCTGAAGAATAGGGTTTCAACAGAGCCAACTGCCCATAGGCAGAGAAGGGGAATACAGTGGTTTTGATTGCTATGGTTCCTTTTCTGTGGAGAGTGTGACTGCTACTGATGTCCTGTCACGGGAATTTAGACAAATCATTGTAGATCAGCAGCTCTGTCCATGTTTTAGAGGATAAGAGGTCGATACCGCCGTCGAGATCAACAGCGGGTGGTCTTGGTTATATGCTACAATAGACCTCGACTCAAACTTGATTCTCGATGTCGCGTTATTTGGTCGCCGCGGCACTGATCCAGCAGCTGCGTTCCTCCAGAAACGCCGTGAGAGACACGATCTCTCCGATGCTGCGTTTCTCGTCGATCAATTTGTCTATCGGACTCCCGTCGCTCGAATAGAACTAAGGGGTCGGATCAACGATACTGCACGAAACCACATCGAACAGTGGGTTTACACCCTCACGATGCGGACCGACCGCTTCCATAATTCATGGGTGGGCAGTCGAGCGAGCGTCCGAGAGTGGCTTGAACAATTCGTGCATTACGACAACCGTCAGAGACCGTATCAAGCTCTCGATGGAAAGACGCCGGTCGAGGAGGTGAGAACTAGACAGTGACATGGTTTCTAACACCTAAAATAGCTGGAACAGCCGAATGGCCAAAGATTGCTCGTCGTCGACAGTGACTCAATCGAACACTCGCTGCAGATCAGTTGCAACGTCGTCGATGAGTTCACGTCCTCGGGTCAGATCCATCGGTTCAACTAGCATTTGTGCGATACCATGGATCGCATCGTCATAGTGGTAATGCGTGACGTCAATGCCGGCGTTTTCGAGGCGAGCGGCATAGGCAGCACCTTCGTCACAGAGCGGATCGAACCCACAGGTGGTGACGGTTGCAGAGGGGAGACCCTCGAGGCTCTCGGCTTTCAATGGCGATGCGTATGGATTCATCCCGTCGAGATCATCTCTGAGATAGTGATCCCAGAACCACTCCATGTCGGCTTTCGTGAGGAGATATCCCTCTGCATTTTCCTGATAGGATGTGGTGTCGAATTCGTGGTCTGTGACCGGGTAAATGAGTAGCTGCTGGTCAAACGTGGGCCCATCCCGTTCGCGAGCGAGCAGTGTAACAGCTGCCGCCAGGTTTCCGCCGGCGCTGTCGCCACCGATTGCAACATTGTCCGTATCGATCTGCATCGCCTCTGCGGTCTCGAATACCCACTCTGCGGCAGTGTAACAGTCTTCCAGCGGCGTCGGGAATTCGTATTCGGGTGCGAGTCGGTAGTCAACCGAAACGACCATGCAGTCGGCTTCGTTGGTAATCGCCCGACAGGTAGCATCGTATAGGTCGATATTGCCAACGACCCAGCCGCCACCGTGGAGATACAGGAGCGTTGGGTAGGGACCCTCCCCTTCTGGAATGTATACGCGGATCGGAATTCCCTCATCACCGATTGCCAGATCTATCGTGTCTCTAACCGGTTCTGGCTCCTCAGGCCTTGGGAACATCGTATTGAACAGTTCCCTCGCTCCCTCGGGTGAGAGCGAGTTAAACGTAGGTGCCGGGGCCGCACCCATTTGCTGCAGGAGTCCCGAAATTTCCGGGTGTGGTTCGTCCGCAGCCGTCACTTCTGTCGGTTTCTTTGAGGACATCATCGTCGATTGTCAACATACCCCACAATAAACGTGTTGATCTATCAGATAATACACTAATCGCCGCTGTGCCCTCGCTTGATAGATACCAGCGTCGAGTCGCAGGAGAACTGTTGATGGCAACTAGTTCGATTCACGGTCACTGTCAGAGTCACGCGTTCACTAGGCGAGTGTCAGGATAAGATATATATGAATCCATAATGGTGTCAGAATATGGTAGTATCCTGCCACATCTGTAGTAGTACTGTTCTCGAAAACGGCGGTGCAATTACGGAAAGCACTGACGGCTTCAAATGTGCAGATTGCGGCAAAGTAACCTGTCTTGAGTGTAAATCACTTGGAATCGCGACGAATTCCGACCACTGTCAACGCTGTCGTGGCTAAGTGTGTCAGTACACAGTAGTGGAGACTAACCCACTGCGTCAACCACGGATTGGTATCAGAAACGGGCATGTGACTCAGTACTGACGACCCCGTGAACCAGTAATCGTAAACACGTTAGGGAAGCCGTGGACCGACAGCCCGAGCCCTTTCGTGTCCGGGTGCACCTCGTCAACAGGAGCCGCCTCCGCGAGGGGACGGTCGAGGATTCGAGTGCGCTGATTGTGGAAACCCGGTATGTCGGGACTGTAAATCGATCGGCGTTGCCCGATCGACCGACCACTGCCAGCAGTGTCGGGGATGACCGTCAGTCGAGTAACATTTAACTGTTTGTTCATTGTTAGCGCATAAGTGACAGTGTCCAATACTAATTCACAGACTGCGACCGAGGGAACAGACTACGACGCCGTCGTCGTGGGGGCGGGCTTCTCCGGGCTGTACCAGCTCCATCGTCTGCGCGACGAGCTGGGACTGTCCGTGAAAGTGATCGAGAAGGCCGACGATGTCGGTGGGACGTGGTATTGGAACCGATACCCCGGCGCCCGCTGCGACAGCGAGAGCCACATCTACTGTTACTCCTTCAATGAGGGGATCATGGAGGAGTGGCAGTGGTCGGAGCGTTACCCCGAGCAGCCGGAGGTCTTGGAGTACCTCCGGTTCGTCGCCGACAACCTCGACCTGCGGAAGGACATCGAGTTCGAAACCGAGGTCACGTCGGCGACCTTCGAGGAGGAGACAGGCACATGGGTGATTGAGACCGACGACGGTGAGACCGTCAGCTCGCAGTTCTTCATCACCGCCGTCGGCTGTCTCTCGACGCCGTACGTCCCGGACTTCGATGACATCGACGCCTA
This sequence comes from Natrinema saccharevitans, assembly GCF_001953745.1. Lineage (NCBI taxonomy): Archaea > Methanobacteriati > Methanobacteriota > Halobacteria > Halobacteriales > Natrialbaceae > Natrinema > Natrinema saccharevitans. The sequence goes on along the minus strand of NZ_LWLN01000002.1, from coordinate 143,936 downwards.
CGAGGGCGAGACCTACCACACCGGGAAGTGGCCCCACGACGGCGTTGACTTCGACGACAAGCGGGTCGCGGTCATCGGCACCGGGGCAAGCGGCATCCAGGTCATCCCGGAGGTCGGCAAGGAGGACATCGAACACCTGACGGTATTCCAGCGGACGCCGAACTACGCCGTCCCGGCGCGGAACAGCCCGCTCGACGACGAGACGTGGGCGGAAATCCAGCGCAACTACGAGGAGATCATGGCCGACGCCCACGACGACAGGGCGGGCTTCCCGTTCGATTCCATCCGACAGACGGCCGAGGACCTCACCATGGAGGAGGTCGAGGAGATCCTCGAGCCCCGCTGGAAGGAGGGGGGCTGGCGGTTTCTCGCCGCCTTCGAGGACCTGCTCATCAACCGCGACACCAACGAGAAGATTTCCCAATACCTCCGCGAGAAGATCCGCGAAGCCGTCGACGACCCCGAGACCGCCGAGAAGCTCGTCCCAACCGACCACTACTACGGGACCAAGCGCCCGCCGCTGCACACCGACTACTACGCCACCTTCAACGAGGACTACGTGAGCCTCGTCGACGTCACAGAGACCCCCATCGAGCGGTTCACGCCCAAGGGCATCCAGACCGGTGACGGCCAGGTCCACGAGTTCGACATGGTCATCTTCGCCACGGGATTCGACGCGATGACCGGCACGCTGCTGCAGATGGACATCGAGGGCCGCAACGGTGTGACACTCGATGAGAAGTGGGCCGACGGGCCGAACACCTACCTCGGCCTGGGCGTCCACGGGTTCCCCAACATGTTCACGGTCACCGGCCCGCAGAGCCCGTCGGTACTCAGCAACATGCCAGTCCCCATTGAACACCACGTCGAGTGGATCTCCGGCACCATCGCCGACCTGCGTGAGGAGGGGACGCGGTATATCGAGCCGACGCGGGCCGCCGAGGAGGACTGGACCGAGCACAACATGGACCTCGCCGAGCAGACGCTGTACACCACCGTCGACTCGTGGTACATGAACGAGAACATTCCGGACAAACCGACGGTTTTCACGCCGTACCCCGGCGGTGTCGACATGTACCACGACATCATCCGCGAGGTCAAGGAGAAGGGATACGAGGGGTACATGCTCGCGAACTCGCTCGATGACCTCGGGCAGGCGGGCGACACCCCGGACCTCAGCATCTTCGAGGTCATGGAGATGTTGCATGCCGATCCCGACATGGACCTGACCGACCTGATGGAGATGACGGCTGACTGAGTTAGGCGTCGCGGAGGTCGTCCCACGTCGGCCGGTACTCGCCCGCGACCCGTTTCTCGACGATCGTCCACTCCGCACGCGCGGCGTTCAAGGTGAGCGTGCGTCCCGCCGTCTCCGTCTCGAAGGAGAGATTCACAAGAAACCGACGAGTGATATCGTCCCGATCGAGTTCAGTGCGGCTGATGAGCGTGTGTTGCAGCCGGTCGATTACTTGATTTTGAAGGTGTTGCACGACGTGGGGCCGTGTTCGATGCGGACGGTACAGGACCGAATGGCGATTTTGTTGTCGCCGTCAGCGGTTCGAGAACACGTCTATCGTTTGATGGGGTTCGATTACGAGGTAGCGTCACGTGACCACCCACTGGTCGATCAGGATGCCGTCACCGGTGAGTGGAGACTGGTCGAGCAGATCACGAACTCGGTGCGTGGTCGTATTCCGGACGATCCGCGGACGCTGTTGCAACGGGCCTATGATGAGCGCGTGCGCCGAGCTCTGGTGCGTGGCTGTGACCGGAAAGCGGTGATGGACGTGTTCGGAATCTCTCGACGGGCGACGTGGAACAAAAAATACCGCGCGCAGGCGTACGACTGTCCCGCTCGAGCAGTTCGAGCAGGGGAACTCGTCGGAGGTGGCCGATGCGGAACTGACGCTCGGCGAACCGGACGAAGTGGGGGAACTGCTGCCGACACTGGGTCTGAGGGGATGATGTGATGGCTACGATTCGCGACGATCTCTCTGCAACTGAGGAGACGGTGTAGGTCCCGACGGAAGGACGACGTCGATCCGGCCGATGGCGGCGGGCAGCGGCGTGATCGGATAGCGTCGCCGTCCGTAGACCCATCTTGACAGACTACTCCCTGACTGGGCAGTATGTCCAGTGATTCGGCTCTGTTGCAACCCTCTTCTTCAGATGTCTGATCTCGTGAAACTACTGATCGTTGCACGTGCGAGCTGACCGAAACACACTCATGACACAATCGACTACATTTGGGTACTACATGCCAGTGCTCCTCGAAGACCACGACCCCGATCTCAACCTTCGGCCAGGAACCACAAAGTCAGACATCGTAGCGTACCTGTACCAAAATCCCAAGTGGGGATACTCCCCGCAGGACCTCAAGGAAACCCTCAACATTCCCCGCGGAACCGCGACAACCACACTCAAACGACTCTACGACGACGGCTACATCGGGAAAACGGACGATGGGTACTACTATGCGCTGAGCGAACGGGAAGACATCCGACGGTACATCTCTAGTCTCAACCAAGTCGATCGGATGTTCGGTCACCACCGCGATGCGGACGCTACCCCCGAAGAACCAGAGAAACAAATCGGTGAGGGTCGCACTGACGAGAAACTCGATGCAGAACTCGCAGAGTTGGAAGACGATATGGGAGATTTGAATGAGTAACCTATCGGCAGGAGATGTTTGCTGGGCACAAGACCCAACAGGTGCCCATCCTCAGAGACCGATCGTCGTTTTAGCTACACGCCCTGGAAGAACCGGCCGTGGAAGCCGAAGGGTTCCGGGTGTGGGAGAACTGCCCGCGCCTGGACAGCGAGCGTCGCTGCATCAAAAATCATAAGCATCGTCCGCTCACGTTGGGTGTCTAGCGCCGTCGCGAGTACGACTCCCGCATCCTCGGCGTCGGCATCGGGATGCTGGACGGGAACTGGTTCTTCGACGTAGACCGACCGCTCCCACCACTCCCTGGCGGTGCCCGTCTCACAGTCCACTTTGACCAGTCCGTTCGCCCCTGTGCGATCGGTCGCTTGGCCGTACGCGTAGCGGTGATGTCGACCGACGACCGAACGAGCGACGCGTGGCATCTCCATCGCGCCATCGTAGCGTCGCGTTCGACTGACCGTGTTCGCATCGGGATCGATACGGTACCGCATTAGGTGAGCGTCGGGCACGGCAGGAAAACCGTCACCGTCGAGTTCGGACAGCGCCATCGTGTCGACGATGTCGGCGTCCGGGAACTCCACGAGGTCGAGGACAATCGTTCCGCCGTCGACGTAGGCGTTGACGTGATGGAAGGTGAAGGCCGGATCGAGCGTTGGGTCGGCCACGAGGTCACCGGTATCGCGGTCGACGACGAGTACGCGCGTGTCGCGTTCCGGTTGCCAGTCGAGCATGTCGATCGCACCCTCGGTTAACGGATTCAGTGCCCGGAGTACCGAGAGGACGAGCGGCGACTCCACGATGATGACGTGGTCAGTGGTGACGCTGCAGTCGTGGATGTACGCCGGCCCGTTCGCGTCGATGGAGGCGATAACCTCTCGCGTCCGACTCTTCTGTGGGAGACGATAGAGATGATACTGTGGCGTCCGACCGAACTGCGTGGCGAAGCCGACCAGTTCGTCCCGATGAGGGTCGTCGACGAGATGCGCAGCCGTGATGTGCTCGGGTAGGTCGTCGTGGAATCGAAAGTGCCCACGTGTCTCGAGCGTCTCGGGATCAAAGGCGACCCGGCGCGGGGCCTCCGTGAGCGCGACGTACTCGCCGTCGATGCGGGCGACGTGGACGTTCGCGTTGTCTGTCGGTTCGGGGACTCCCAGAGAAGTTACCGTCTCGAGGAGACGACGCCAGCCACGCGTGTCGGTGCCAAACTGGCCGATCAGCCGCCCGTCCATCGCCTCCTCGTAGGCATCGGTACGGAGAAATCGGTTCGAGTAGCGGAGCCGGCCGTCGGTAAACGCATAGCGCCGGAGCATTGCCAGCCCGTCAAACCAGTGGTTGACGCGGCGATCGCCTGCCTCGAAACAGGCGGGCCCGTTGCGAACCAGCGTTCCAGAGAGCCAGTTGGGGATGGTGCCCTCGACCGTCGGGTAATGGTCGTGGACTTCGGTGGTCAACGAGTGAAAGCCGGCGCCGGATACTGTCACGGCCGTGTATTCGGGTGAGAGAGCTATTAATCCACCGTGCGTGTCGACCCGGGCGGTCTGTACGCTGTAGATGCTTCACCATCCACACACTCTTTCCGACGGTCCGGCGACGTGATTATCGACCAACATTTCTACCGCCGAACCTGCAAAACTGGCGGCGATTCACTCCCAGATCGGGCATCACTCGAGGGCGTGTAAGCCATCGTACAGACTCCTTACCCAGTCGGTGGTGCAGCAGACAGGAACCGCTACATCTTAATTCGGTTCTTGTTAGGTTCGGAGGCCACTCCACCGTCCGAGTATTGAACGGGTAAGATTCCCACAATATTGGCTGAAATAAAGGCCGGCGACCGTATCATTCGTCTGCTGATACCGGTTCGCCGTCTTCCATCTGCCATTCGAGTTCGACTTCGAACTCAGCCTCGCCGTCGGTTACCTCGTATTCGACTTCCAGTTCGAATTGCTCTGGCGCCGCCACCGTGAAGCCGTCCTCTCCTTCGCCGTCGATTGTCCCGTTCTCGACACCATCGGCGACTTCACGGATGATCTCCGCGCCGTCTGTCCGACTCATCACCCGCTCACCTTCACGTTCCGTCTCATTAGTTGCCGATTCTGCCTCAGTGTCGGACCTTGGTTGTCGTTTGCCATACCTGACCTACAACGATTGCTAACAAAATATCTCGGCCTTCAAATCCGCCCAGTTTGAGCGGTGGTAGTCACCACTTCTTTCGAGGCAGCACCGGAAAAACCGTACTGTAGTGAGTGGCACGTCTATCTCCGGTACCGATCAAAAGGGATTGAAAACTACCAACGGCTAAGGATTTTACCTCTACTTGAAAGTATGGCTTGGGAAGCGTGGAATATCCTGCTATGCCAGCCGACAGTGGACTGCGAAGGGTTGTGTCGGATTTACCCCCGCGCTAAAGCACGGGGCTTTCTCCTTGGATTTCCGCAACCCCCCCATACGATTTTGTCAGACGTTTGGCTGACGCATAGGTTCGGATCGACCCCGCAGTGTTCTGCTAAGGCATTTCTGGCGAGCAATAATTCGACAGTAGACAAAGAGCTAGAAGAGTTCGTCGAGAGGGCGGTCTGCACCGTCTTCGGTCTCGACATCTTCAACCGGCTCAATAGGGGGTGCATCGAAGAGTCGGCCGCTACCGTGTTCTCGGGCAGCGAGCGCGTCTTCGATGATTGCCTCTGTTTCGTCGTCTATTTCCGGGATTTTGAGGGGGTCACTAACGTCTTCTGGCAGGTTTGGTCGCAGCGCATCCTGATGCCGTTCGATTTTTTCGGTGAGATAGAGATTTTCCTGTAAGGCGCGCAGAACCGGGACGTACCGGAGGTAGCTGTACTCATCTAAGAGGGTGATCCCGTAACTGGTAACTCCCCAGAACTCCCGTGGATCATTCTGTCCGGCCTCATCTCCACGGTATTTGTACTTCGCCATTACCTGCTTCTCTGCAAGCCGGTCAAGATGCTCCCGGATCGTGGAGCGATTCTTGGGCACCAGATATTCAAGTTCGTCGAGCGTCGCCAGGTACTTTGGATGCCCAAGCACGGCTTGGATGATGTGGTAGCGGGTTTCTTGCGTGAGGAATCGGTGTGCCCGTCGCTGTTTCTCGATTGGCAGGACGTCGTCACCACCGAATGGGTCTGCCTCGTCGCCGACCGGATTTCGTTGACCCCCCGCCGTATTGCTCATGGGTGTCTATTCCGTCTCTACTCATGTAACTGTTCGGAATAGGCAAGTTGGGATAATATCGATTATCCCAACTTGTGTATGAACGTTTAAGCCACATACTTCTGTAGCCAGGAACATGAGCGGCCCACGGATTCCACGCAATTCACACGCCATTTACCGGGCTGTCAACCGTATTTTCGAAGGTATTAGCTCTCCACCGCAGGGGGACTATCACGAAGTCGTCCGGTATATGAACGAAGAGCTTCCCCGGTTCGAGCAAGTCGATAGTAGCTACCTGATTCTTGGCAGCTACCGCGACGCGTACGGACGACGTCTGCGGGAGTTCGCGAACTGCCTCAACATGCCAACGAACGCGGAATCAATCGTTCTCGGGGATACGATCGACTTGGATACCGCGGTTGTCCCCGAATTCGATATCAAGATCAACCTCCTCAGTGAGGCGGCAGATTACATCGCTGGCGTCTATGAGAAGGAAAGCGGTGGTGAGAGCCCGGAACTCGGTGTTGTCAGAGCACTCTTCGTAAATAAGACAGTCGCGTTCCCACGCGACTATACTGGTCTCACCCGCGATAGCCTAGAGACACGAGAAGATATCATCCAAGCTGCTCTGGCGGTATACTATGCTGACTTTGATCATATTGAGAGTAAGCAGCGAGTCGCCGAGAAGAAGAAAGAGGAAATTGCATCACTGCTCACAGTAGCACAAGAGGAAGGCATTGAGATCACCGAGAGAGAACTCACCGACCTCATCAAAGAGCGTCAAAGCGATATTGATGAGTCGCCCGCCGAATATAGCTGGGTCCACCTGAACTTCTTCAAACGGTTTGAGGCGATGAGCCAGTGTCATTCTTGGACGACGATGGCTGAACTGCGCGATCGTGCTGATGAGATGCCGGGGCCAGAACGCCCGCGGTGGGAAACTGAATTTAACGTAGGAATGTTCCAAGACGAATAGCTGCATTCACGGACAGACGTGCCGTTCTGGAGAATCTCTGGACGGATACGAAGCTAGCAAGTGACCGCGACATTACATTTTTCTTGAACGTATTCGTTGGGTGAGGTATGGATTCGAATGATGCCCGCGATGTTCTGCTCGGGCTTGCGTGTGGGGATGCGCTCGGACGACCGGTCGAGTTCGAATTAGCGTCGGGAATCACCGCGGAGTACGGAGAACTCAACGAGATGGTCGGGTACGGGACATGGAGTCAGCCGGCGGGAACGATTACCGACGATACTGAGCAGGCACTGTGTCTCGCGTGAAGTCTAGTTGAGCAACACGGGTTCGATCCGGCTGACATCGCGGATCGGTTGCTGCTCTCCGACAGGGATATTTAAGGCCACTCAGTGAACGATTTCGCTAAACACGCGTGCTTCGACTTTTCGAAGGTGCTCACCAACCGTTCCAGGAGAGATTCCGACAACTGCGCCAATGTCCTCAAGTGATGCTTGGCGAGGCTCACTATAATATCCTAGCTCAACTGCTGCTTCAAGCACTTCTTCTTGCCGAGGGGTGATCAGCCTGTTAAACGATGATTCGCCAGTCTCAAAATCACCCATGTCGAGAATATCAAACGTTATCGATTCCCTCTCTTCAACATATTTAGACAGTTTTCTGAATGTCTCATCAGTCCCTAGGTACGTTATCTTCAGGTAATCCTCGGAAGTGAAACGGATAGGTGTATCAACTACCAAGAGTGATTCTCGCTGGAGTTCTAGTGCTCGGCGGACCTCTTCTGTCGGTTCAAACTGACTGACAGCCATCCATTGATCTTCTCCGGCGGTAAGATATTCGAGAACGGCAGGAGATGTCTCCATAATTTGCTTGTACCGTTCTTGGCTACCGCTTGCTTCAGCAAATAGCAACACGGTATCATCGCCAAGAAGTTCGACACGATGAATGGCCCTTCGCTTGATGGAAGGTTCATCTGTCAGTTTCTCCCCAAGTGGATGGAAAGCGCCCTCTCCCTTTGGTTTGACTAGGACCGTGAGATATCGCATACACTAGCCTAGAGTGTGCGTAGTTAAACAGCTACGGCTATTGTATTTAAACTCCACCATGGGTGAGGCAGAGCGCCTACTGAACGATACCGGAAACTGTCTGCCTGTGGACGATGCAACAGCAACACCACTCAACCGCCGACCTGCTCATGGACACGGAAGTCAGTGCCCTTCCTGACGACACTACCGCGGCCGTGAATCGCACGAACACGCCTCTGCGGTCGTACGCTGGGCTGACCAGGTCTGGAGGACCGTCTGGCTGCGTCGCTACGCGGCGGGTCTCTGGGTCAGGACAGTAGTACCGGACTCGTCGACACAATCACCATCGTCGAGATGCTCTTCGACCGGGGTGATGAATGATGATGGAATTGTCCGCCGATGCGTTGGAGTGGCTCGCAGTCGATGGCCTCCTGATAGTCGCGGGAGGACTGATCAAATTTCGCGGGTGGACGGGCCTCATCGCGGGCTACGACGAGACTTCGACCGTTCCAGACGATGTAGTGCAGGACGCGGTAGGAAACACCGTTCTTCGCGTCGGCATTGCTGCCTTGGTGTTCGGCATCCTGGTGTCTGTGATGCCCCTTCCCTCGTATCTCGGTATTCTAGCTGGCGCTGTGATTGTGTTGGACGTGCTGCGAATGGTTTGCCGAGTGAACGTGTGGTCACCACAGGCAACCTGAAACGAGGATGGCGTCCACGCCCACGGTCGGAGAGACATGCTGCTCAGTTGCCGAGAGCCATGAGGTTTGCAGCGCGTGAGTGGTGGAGGCAGTAGCTGACGGGATATGGTGAGTCTGCTCGCGCGAAATACAGTGTCCGTTGTCTCTGTTTGCGATGTTGTCACAGTATCTCAACGAACGGTATAAAAATAGCCTCTCTAATGCGGCAGAATTCGTACTCACGATCGACGTGTAGTACTGATCGTCATGACACAAGAGGTGCTTCAGCCCGACCGGTTGTCTGACTGGCCGTCAATGCGAGGCGACGGTGTCGAACGCATTCGAAACGCCGGTATCGCGGGTGCGGGCGGCGCCGGGTTCCCGTCCTACGCGAAGTGGGAGCAGGTGGCTTCGACGGACTATTTGCTGGTGAATCACCAGGAAAGCGAACCGAACTTCTTCGTTGACAAGTGGCTCGGGAAGTCACGTGCGACTGAGTTCGCGGCGCTCTTCGACGCCTTACTCGAGGACACGTTCGAAGCCGTGGTGGTCAGCGCCAAGTGGACGGACCGGGACGAATACATGACCGAACTGGAAGCCGAGACCAACGGGACGGTGGTTCCGCCGGATGATCTGCCGCTTGACATCGAGAGCGAATCCGGTGTCGTGTTCGCATACACGGACGCTCAATACCAGTACGGGATGGAAAGCGTCCTTCTTAACGTCGTCGCCGACACCGTGGTTGGCAGCGACCTCCCGACCGATCACGGCTGGCTCGTCCAGAACACCGAAACGATGGCTAACATCTACCGGGCGTTGACTGACGGGACCCCGGTTACGCACACATACGTCCACGTTGACGGGGCTGTCCCGAAGCATCGATTCCTCAAGGTTCCGATCGGGACGTCTGCGAGTGCGCTCCTGTCGGCCGCAGGTCGCCCGCCGGACGAGCTTCCGTCGGACGCAGTACTCGTCTCGGGCGGCCCCGGCTGGTGCTTCGAGACTGAGACGCCGCCGGACGAGTTCGTGGTCGATAAGTCAACGAACGGGCTGTTGGTGCTGGACGAATCGACTGTCGCGGACAACACGCTCGGCGACGGCCGGATTGACGTTCTCGAATCGCGTGACTGGACGGCCGGACCGATGGAGACCGAACCGACGGCGACGATCGAACCGGACATTGTTCGCATCCCACTTCTCACGAATCCGGACTTCGAAGGGACAGTCAGTCCCGGGATACCCGCTGTCGAACCCGGTGATCGCGTTGAGGCCGGTACGGCCGTTGCGACGTCGCCGTCGAAGGGGATCGGCATTCCCCACCACGCTTCCGTCGACGGCGAAGTGACTGCCGTCGCCGAGACGCGCATCGAGATCGCTGTCGAAGCCGCTTCCGGAGCGGCCCGTCTCAGGTAGCCCTCTCCGGTTGCTCGCTGTTTCCGGATGACGGTGCGAACCCGAACGGACGATCGGTCCAGTATCGTGCTATCTCTCCGTCCCCATGTAGTCGTGAATCACGGCTGCTTCTGCCTTCCGCACTAGTTCACCCGCCGTACCCTGAGAGCAGTCCAGAACGGCTGCGATATCCGCGATAGTTCCATCTCGGGGTATTTCGTAGTATCCGACCGTGACCGCCCGTCTGTCGCTCTTCATACAGATGCAGCGCGGAAACCCACGGCTTTAGCCGTGGGAAGAAGCGCGTACACTCCAGCCCACAATCCGCCGACGAGAGCAAGGGCGACTCCCAACACGGCCTCCATATTCAAGTAATAATATATATATATATATATATATATATATATATATATATATATATGGGGTGTGGCAGTCGTTCGGAACATCCAAGTCAAGCTCAACGTGCCAAAGGACGCTCAAACCGTCCTTGACGAGACGTTCGAGTAGTTCCGCTACGCTGCACAATACGTAGCGGACTACGGATGGGCCAACGACCCGACTGAAATCGTCACCGACAAGCAAGACCTCAACGCTGCCACCTACGACGACGTACGCGAAAACACCGGCCTCCACTCGGACCACGTCCAATCAGCTCGGAGTCTCGCTGCTGACCCGCTCTCAAACTGCCAGAACCGTCTCTTCGACGGCGGCAACGCAAGTGAACCCACGTTCCGTGGCACAGTCGTCGTGTACGGCACGCGTACCATCACGTACAACGACGACCACTGCACGATCGCCACTGTCGATGGCCGCATCCGAGCCGAATACATCACGCCAGAGGACAGCGAAGGAACACCGTTCGAGGAGTATTGGGAGTGTAACGAGTGGGAACGCAAAGAAGCCACACTTCACAAGCGTGACGGCGAGTACTACCTTCACATCGCCGTAGAGAAAGAGCCTGCGACGGATGCGTCAACAGTCGAGAACGGAGCGGTTCTCGGCGTTGACCTCAACGTAGACGGCTACCTCGCCGTCACCAGTACAGGTGCATTCCTCGGCAACGCCGACTACCTCAACCACAAACGCGACGAGTACGAACGGCGGAGGGGCCGCCTCCAACAAACAGGCACTCGCTCGGCACACCTCACCATCCAGAGTCTCGGGGACACGTTCGCCCGATGGAGCGAAGACTACCTGCACCGTGTCTCGAAAGCCATCGTGCGGGAATCTCGCCGCCACGACTGTCCTGCAACCGCGTTCGAGAACTTGGAGAACATCCGTAAGCGTATCTCGAACGCCTTGAAATTCCAGCAGTGGGCATTCCGCACGATACTGGAGTACACCGAGTACAAAGCCGAAGAAGACGGCATTCTAGTTGATACAGTACAACCAGCATACACGAGTCAGCGATGTAGTCACGGCAAATGTGGGTTCACCCATGAAGACAACCGTGATGGTGACGAGTTCGAGTGCCTGAAGTGCGGGAAGCAACTGCACGCGGATTACAACGCCGCTCGGAATATCGGGTGGCGTCTTGTCCAGTACTGGCTCAAGTCTGGTGCTGGACGGGCCAACTGTCGGGTGGCCCTGAAGTCAGGGATGTTGAACGCGAATGGCGAGTTTACGTCTGCCACGTCTCGTGGCCAGAGCGGGAGTCCACTGACAAGCCAACCCCTTTAGGGGTGGGTACCTGACGACCGCGCTCGCGCTTGAACGACGAGGGTTCTCGCCGACAGTGTACGAAGCAGCGTCCGAATACCGCCCAGTCGGTGCCGGTATTCTCCTCCAGACGAACGCGTTACTGGTGTTCGAACGCCTTGGTATCGCAGACCGAATTTTATCAGTTGGAGTCTCACTCGACGACACTCGGATCCTCTCGGCGAGTGGCCGCACTCTGAAGCGATTTGATCTCGACGATGTCGAACGAACGCACTTCGACTACGGCTACGTCGCCATCCACCGCGGTGATCTTCAACAAATACTTCTTGACGAACTTGACTCCCCAATCAAGACAGGCAAGGTCTGTGCAGCGGTTGAGGACACGAAGTCACCGGTCGCCCAATTCGAAGACGGGACACGGATCCAGCCTGATATTCTCGTCGGTGCGGATGGTATCAACTCGAATGTCCGCGACGCGATTACCCCTGACATCGAGTTACGGTCCCTCAACACCACCGTCTTTCGAGCTATCACAACCTGGAACTGGCGAACTCGAGCCTCGAGAACAAGTCACGTCATAAACTACAATATCCCAATGTGAGAATCCTCGTCCTGGAAAACGCTTCGCGTTTTCGGGTGCAACGAGATGCAACGCGTCTCGTCATGCCGCTTCAGGGTGGTGAGAACGTCAAGAGAAGGCCACATCCTGAATCGCTTTGAGTAGTTCCGTGTGGGTTCCGTCCAGCCGATACCCGAGTTCTGGCGACCGAGCCCGATTGATCATGGTGTGCCAGTTCTGGAAGAGTACAGCGATGTTGATGCCGTACCGACGAATCTTCGGGTTGGACCCGCCTAATACGGGCATAAAGTCGTTCGAAATCTGGTTGATCGACTCCTCAATCGCCCATCGCTGGAAGTAATCGGCACGAACCCCGTCTGCTGACCGAGCTGGTAGTGCCCGCCCCGTCAAAAACGCAACGTGCGTGTCCATTACCCCAACGCCCTTCATTGCTGCAGGATTCGAGATTTTCCCCGGAATGACGGGAGAGGAAACGCGCTCGTGAGTGAGGAACCTGAGGAATCGTCCGCGTCAGAATCCCGCTCCCAGTCATTCAGGGTGCGTGTCTGCAACTCCGCTTCCTCGGGGTTTTGGTAAGTCTTGATCGTCTCCTCATCGATCTCCGGGTTTTCGATCTCGGTAGCGGTAACCTCAACTACTTCCGGGTTTGTCGCCTCTTTCGGATACACCACCAAATTCGGTTTCGGGACTACCCCTGCCTTCACCCCCTCAGTGTACCCGACGTATCCTTCCGGAGTAAGTCCTTTCAACGTCTTGACTGGGGGTCTATCAGGTGCGCTAATTATCCAGTCCCCATCAGCGGCGCACCGGGCAACGCCAAGGAGTTCCCCGGGAACCATCCCTGCATCTGCTAGCATCATCTCGACGTCCAAGAGTTGAGTTGGTCCTGACAGAATGTCTCTCACACTACTTTGGTACTCGGACTTCTCTTCGAGGAACCTGACTCCCAGGGTGAACCGATTCTCGTTGTTGATGATACTGACGATCGAGAACGTCCACTCTTCCGTAACATCGTTCATCCGTTTCCCGTACCGGCTAATGGTCGGTGCCTCACCACCAATCCACTCGATTTCAAGAATATCTGATGCAATCGGAACCGGATCGGTAAAGAACCCCATGTCGTTTGCCAAGCTCAGCGTCTGCTGATGGACCGCGGCGAACTGTTCATCGACAGTCGGCACAGCAGTATCGGTGTACGAATCGAACCACGTCGGATTGGGCAACTCGTTTGCGATGTATTTCGGGAGGGCAGTTCCCTTCGGGACTTGTTCGTAATCGTAATCCCACAAGGCGACGTCGGCTGCAGTTTCCAGACCAGCGCCGTCACGTGCCGAGGCCGCAAGCAAGCTGATGAAATCAAACACGGTGAACTGTGGGTCGTCCCGTCCGAACGTTAGCGGATCAAGTGTCTCTCGCTTCAATAATCGAACCCAGTTACGGAGTGCTTCACGCTCATCAGCCCGCGTAAGCGTCTTCTCCGAGAATGTCGGGATTAACGCGTTCAGCCCGTACGCTTCTCGAACTGATTCCGGAGGAACGAGACCGTTTCGATACGCTGCGTACGCCGCGCGCACAGCCGCGTTCTCGAACGCTGCTTCGAACTCCTGCTCCTCGTCGAAGACTTCCGGCGGAATCTCCGAGTGAAGATTGCTGACGGTGCTGTAACTCGGAAGGGCCTGTGGTGTATCATACCCAAGCGCTTCACAGACCGCAGGACTATTTTGCAAATGCCTGTAGTACTGACTTTGATTCGACACAAACTGACATTTTTCAAGAAATGCGACCTTGAACTGTCGGTTGAGTATTGATCACGGGAGAAGTTCGAGGTTTTCTTCAGCAAGAGCCGTCTCCGCGACCTCAAGCACGGCTACGCTGTAAAGCGTTGACCCATCGTTAGGATGATCGAGGTCAGCCCACTTGGATCGGTTCCGCTGATGGAGTTGGTCAGCTAAGTGCTTCTTGCTGTGTAACGTTTCGACAGACTCGACTGCAGTTGAGTACTCAACTTCGATCCCGCGTAACTGGATGGGCCCATAGGATTCTTCGTTCGGATGGTTCTCGTACTCTATTGGCGCTGTGTACTCTTCGTCTACTCGCTCGTTATCCGGGCGAATAGCGTCCTGAAACTCGAATTGTGAGGTTTTGGACATTCGTTCATATGAGATTGTTAGCTTGGTGCGGGATAAATCCTTGCTAGGAAATAATCTCATTCAGAGTAATGTCGTGAATATAGACTATGTGCTATATCTGATGTGTTTCTGAATACTGGGGTAATTCTGAGCCACAGGAACGAATTGTATCGGATTGTTGACTCGAAATGCCGGAGCCCCTAACTCACCCATCAGCAGGCTGTGTTTGACGGCACCCATCGAACCCGGGCGTTCAAGTGATGTATTCGCTACCTCTTGTGAACCGGTACACACCGACAGGTAGACGGGTTCTACGCCCAAAATCGTTATTTGGGGGTGTTCCCTGATGGTTGGGCGGACTATTCCCAGAACGAAGCGTTCCCCAAGCAGTAGAGAAACGCCACCCACCCGACGAAGAGTCCGGCGATTATCACCAGGAAGTCCGCTAACTTCGTTCCGAAAACGAAATCGTATCCGATACCGACTGTCAGGAGAAGCAATGACACGCCGACCAACACGTGACACCAGCGCTCTGCCTGCGGTTCCATACACCGCTCTGCCACGCACTATCACAAATAGCGCTTTTCTCCCACGAGCGATAGTGCGGTCTCCGTGAATCTTCCACGCGTCGCCTCGGTCGAGGAGGTCGCCACGCCTGACCTTCTCGAGTCGGATCACAATACCTTTCTCGGACGCCGCGAGTCACCCGGTGAGGTCGCGCCGTTCGAAGTACTCGCCGCTGACGACGACGAGGACGACGACGGCGACCAGGAGGACGGAGAGATCGGACCACGAGAGGTCGCCGTCGACGAGAATCGCACCGGGATCGAAGTGCCTGGAGAACGCGACGTCCCCCAGCCACTCGTAGTCGGTATCGAACGTGAACGTATCGAGCAAGAACAGACCGAAGACCGACCCGGCACCGACGGTCTGTGCGCGTCGCACGGAATCGAACGCGACGGAGGCTACGAGCCCGACGCCGGCGCAGGCGAGCAGATAGACGATCGAATACGCGTGGACGGCAAACAGGCGGCCGACGTCGATCGATTCGCCGACGAATTCGACGCCGAGAACGACCGCGATGAACGTGGTCGCGTTCACGAGGACGACGCCCGGGACGAGCGACAGGAACTTGCCGACTACCACCCGCGTCCGCGTCACCGGTACCGACAGCGTCAGTCCTACCGTTCCGCGTTCGACCTCCCCCGCGACCGTCGAGGCCGCGGCGTACGCGTAGTAGACCGCGAGCAGCAACACCCACCCGAACTGGTAGAGCTGGGAAACGAGGTAGCCTTCGATCGTGGTCAGCGTCGTCACGTTCCCGACGAACGCGCGCGTCGCTTCGGGCGGCAGCGACTCGAGATACGCGTCGAGATCGGCACCGCTGTCCCGAATCGACGGAAAGAGTGCGACGGTGAGGGCGATCAGCGCAACCATCGCACCGGCGAGCAACAGGGTGCCCCGAAGTCGACGACCGGCTTCGAACGAAGTGATCTCGAGCATCGGATATCGAACCGTCGCCGGTTTCCGACGGGAGACGTCGCCTTATAACTACACTGCGTCCGTTCGAGGTAACGACCAGTTGTCACGGGAACAGTTCGGTAACCGACGGTTCGGACGTGGAACGGGCGACGTGATTTATCGCCGTTCGTCCGTCTCGAAGCGACATGGAGGGCCGGGAGGGGTCACCGAGTCGACAGCGGCGACAAACGGCCATCGCGGCGTGTTCTCTCTTGCTCGCCGGACTGCTGGCGACCGGACTCGTCGCAGCTACGGCGACGTTCACCTCCGAAGCGGCCACACCGAAACGGGACGTGTTTCCACAGGACGACACGAACACGACCGGCCCGGTCGCCGGACCGATGGAAAACGAGAGCGAACGGCCGACCGACACGGCGGCCGAAAACGGGACCGCGGCGCAATCGTTCGCCGAGAACGACACGTCCGCACCGCCGGCAGCCGCGCCGCCAGCGACGGACCCGCAGCTCGTACAGGGTCCTGACGGAAACGTCACCGTTGCCGTCGCAGAGAACCAGTCAGTTCGAGCCGGCGATGCGACGCCGATCGCGCTCGAGGTAACCAACGACGGCGACCGACAGGCGACTGATGTCGTCGTGACGGTGCGGACAGCGGACGGTGCCGTGACGTTCGGCCCGTCAACCGCGCCGCAGACGACCCGGTCGATCGCTATCGCCGAACTCGGGTCCGGTGACACCGAGACCGTCGACGTCGAGGTCGCGGCCGCACGGGTCGATCCGGGGACGTATCCGCTGTTTGCCAGCGTTCAGTACCGCGTCGACGCCGAGTCCGCTGCCGACGGGGCCGACCGCGACGACGCCGACGAACTGAACGACGACGAGGAGGACAAAACCGTTCGAACCGGCGGTCCGACGCTACTCGGGATCGCGGTCACCGAGTCCCGGTCGTTCGATGTGACTCCCGTCGACGACGGAATCCCCGTCGATAGCACGGGGACCTACGAGGTTCGAATCGCGAACGAGGGCGAGGCGACAGTAACCGGCGTCGTCGCCACGGTCGAGGCCCAGCCACCGCTGTCGAGCGACTCGCCGACGGCGTACGTCGGAACGCTCGAGCCGGGCGACTCGAAAACGGCGCGGTTCGCTCTCGAATCGTCGCCGGACGCGGTCGAGACGACCACCAGCGTCACGATCACGCTTTCGCACGACACTGACACCGACGGCCGCACGAGTGCGGAACCGGTTCCGGTCCCCGTCACGATCGTCGACGACGAGGACACCGACGTCGACGCCGCTGGGCCGTTCGCTGCCGTCGCGCTCGTGTTCGTACTCGCGGCGATCTGGTGGGTCCGCAGGCGCTGAGAGGTGGGTCCATCGCGCGTGGTCGAATCACGGTTCGGTATCGCCCTCGGTCGCTTCGAAATCGGCTCCCCCTTCGTCACCGCCTCCGTAAAAGTGCATGAACACGTCCTCGATGGACGCCTCACGGACCTCCATCTCGAGGACGGTGTACTCGTGCAACCGATCGATCAAGGCGTCGAACTCTCGTGCGAGAACGAGCCTGTACTCGCCGTCCCGTCGGTCGACGCGTGCGACTCCCTCGAACTCGAGCGCCGCCGCCGGCGGCTCCTCGGCCAATCGAACGGTCGCGATCGTCCCGCCTTCCGCGAGGATGTTCTCGACCGTGTCGAGTTCGATCAAGCGACCGTTCCTGATGATGCCGACGCGATCGCAGACGCGACGGACCTCGCTCAGAATGTGCGAGGAGAAGAAGCTCGTCCGGCCCGCGTCCCGCCGCTCCGCGAGCAGTTCGTAGAACTCGTTCTGAACGAGCGGATCCAGTCCGGCCGTCGGCTCGTCCATGATCGCCAGGTCGGGTTCGTGCATGAACGCCGCGACGATGGCGAGCTTTTGCCTGTTGCCGCTCGAGTAGGCCTTCACGTTCCGATCGAGGGGAACGGGAAAGCGCTCGAGGAGTTCCTCGCGTCGTACGTCGCCACGCAGCCGACCGAAGTGGTCGAGGACGTCCGCACCCGTCACGCGATCGTAAAAGGCGACGTCGCTCGGGAGGTAGCCGAGGTGTCGTTTCGCATCGCGCAGTTCGTTTCGGTCCGTAACGTCGCGCCCCATCAACGACGCCGTGCCCTCAGTGGGCTTCAACAGGCCGAGGAGGACGCGGATCGCCGTCGACTTACCCGCGCCGTTCGGACCGAGAAAGCCGAAGCTCTCCCCGCGCTCGACGGTGAACGAGAGGGATTCGACGCCCCGAACGTCGCCGTAGTATTTCGTCAGGGAATCGAGTTCGATCGGGTCCGGACTGTCGCTGCCCACGCAATGAGCGACGACGTCTCGTGACTTATACGTAGCAGGCGAACCGTCGTCGCCCCGCGTCGGGTACACGGCGTCACTTCGAGGCAGTCTGCGCGATCGACGACCGATGTGAAATCCCTCGAAGCGACCCCGTGGGACTATTGACCGGGACGGTGTACGGGCCCTATGCAATCGGCACGAAAGGCACTACTCGGTATCGGCGGCCTGCTCGTCTTGTGGATCGGGTGGGGCGTGTACGTCGATCGAACGACCGAACGCGTCCCGTCGGAGACGCTGGGCCGCTTCGACGGCGTTGAGATCCGTCGCTATCCCAGGACGGTTCTCGCCGAAACGACGGCGAGGGACGCGCGGACGGCGTTCGGACGCCTCTTTCGCTACATCTCGGGCGCGAACGCGCGCAGCGAGGAGGTGGCGATGACCGCGCCGGTGACGGTCCGCGGGACCTCGATCCCGATGACCGCGCCCGTGCGAACGGGGTCCGACGGTGGCGACGTGACGATGGCGTTCTACCTTCCGCAGACGTACACGTTCGAAACCGCGCCGACGCCGACCGATGCCGACGTTCGACTCGTCGTCGAACCGCCGCGGACGGTCGCAGTTCGCCGGTTCTCGTGGTACGCGACGGACGAGCGCGTCCGTCGGGAACGGGAGCGGCTCCGCGAGGACCTCACGCGACGCGATCTCGAGATGGACGGCGAGTCGGCGTTACTCCAGTACAACGATCCGTGGACGCCGCCGTTTATGCGAACCAACGAGATCGAAGTCCCTGTCGCGGACGTCCCGGAAAACCTCCACAGCGATCACAGCCAGACGGTACCACAGGAGTAGTTCGCCGTCGACCGAAGCATCCTCGCTCGTGACGTAACCGACCGGCTTCACCCCGCTTGGAAGGGGGTGGATCGCCCGTTGTCTGTTACGATCGTCTCTCAGCTATCGCAACGAGTTTCGCTTTCGACAGCGGGTCGATCGGGACTCGAGCGTCCGCGTCCGTATAGAAGAGCGACGCAGCGACGGGACGATCACTGAACCACTCTCGGAGAACGTGGTAGTAGACGCTGAGCTGGATTCGATACTCGGATTCGGCGTGCCGACTGCGATCCGTTTTGAAGTCGACGATCTCGACGGCGTCGTCGGTTACGTGAACCAGGTCGATAACGCCGGAGAGCGTGACCCGTTCGCCGTCGACCGCGAGCGGGAGGTACGCCCGCTCCTCGACGCGCAGTTCGCCCGAGAGCCCGTCGAGGAACGCTTCCACGTGTTCTTCGTCGGCACTGGCGGGCGTCACGTCCTTGTCGTGTGCGTAGTCTTCGGCGAACGCGTGAACCCGCGAGCCGAACTCCGTTCCTCTCCCACTCGGACCGTCCTCGAAGACGCTGTCGTCCATCAGCGAGTGCGGCGAGTACCCCTCCGGCCCCGCCGGATCGGGAACGTCGGCCTCGAGTCGCGTGTGACGCTCCTCGTCGACGTCGACCGCCGAAACGGCCGGCTCGACCGAGGCGACCTCGACCGGCAACTCCTCGAGGAAGGTGTTCGGTTCGTCGCCCCCGGCGAACAGGAGGTGATCTTCCGCCCGCGTCATCGCCACGTAGAGGAGCCGCCGTTCCTCGTCGTGGTCGGTCGGTCGGCACTTGCGGAGGACGTCGGTTCGCCAGTTGTCGTAGACGTGGGGGACACCGTGGGCGTCGGCGTAACACTTCCGCTGGCGGAGCCCCGTCGTCTCGGAGTACGCGATCGTGCCCTCGGTGCCGCCATCGGGCGGGAACGTCCCGCTGTTCATGTTCCCGAGGATCACGATCGGATACTCGAGGCCCTTGACCGAGTGGATCGTCTGGACGGTGACCGAATCGTCGCCGGCGGCGGCCCGCACGTCCTCGGTGGCGCCATCCTCGATCCCGCGTTCGATGTGGCGAATCAGGTCGCCACGCGTCGTCGTCGTCGTCGCGCTGTGAACCGACTGGATCGTCGTGAGGACGATGTCCGCCGTCGCCCCGTCGTAGCCGTACCGATCGAACACGCTGCGAGCGACCGCCGCGTGGGTCTCGAGAGCGGCCAGTTTAGCGCGAAACGCCGCCATCTCGTCGGGAGAGGCGTCACGATCGAGGACGGACTCGATCTCGTCGAGCGTGTAGCCGGCCCGCTCGAGGACGACCGCCCAGCCCCGGTCGGCGTCCGCATCGTCCTCGAGGATACGCAGCCACGCCAACAGCAGCTTCGCCTGATCGGTTCGGAAGAGTTCGATCCCGCCCTCGTAGGCCATCGGGAACTCGTACGCCTCGGCCGTCGAGAGCAGCTCACGGCCGAAGTCACGGGTTCGGGTGAGAACGGCGATATCGCCGTACGTCGGCGGCCGCAACTCGCCGTCGGCGTCGACCGCGTACTCGTCGTTACCGACGATTTCCTGGATCTTCGTGAGGATCGCCTCGTGTTCGTCGGCGTGCTGGACGGCCTCGATCCGCGAGTGATGGCGGTCGGTGTTCGCGGTCAGCGAGACGACGTCCTCGAGGACCGATTCCCGGTCGACCGATTCGGTACTGGTACCCGGCGTCACGAGCGCGCGTTCGGAGAAGTCCAGGATCGACTGCGTCGAGCGATAGTTCCGGTCGAGTTCGATCGTCGTCACGGGCTCGAGCGGGAACGAGACCCGCTCGGTGCCGTCGTTCAGGTCGTCGGCGAACCGCTTCAGCCGTGACTCGAACTCGGTGATGTTCTCGATCGCCGCGTACTGGAACGAGTAGATGCTCTGTTTCCAGTCGCCGACGACGCAGACGTTGTCAGTTCCCGACAACAGTAAGGCGAGTTTGAACTGGATCTCGCTCGAGTCCTGGAACTCGTCGATCATCGCGTACTCGAACGCGAGGTCCTCGCGGAGGTCGTCGTCCTCACGGCACAGGACGAACGCGAACAGCTGGAGGAACGAGAAGTTCAGGTAGTTCCGCCCGAGCGCGAACTCGAGATACTCGAAGTAGACGTCGTGGACGAACTCGATGAGGCCGTCGCGGTCTTCGTCGAAGACCCGTTCGGCGACGCCCTCGGGGACGGCCTTCGAGCCGTACTCGCCGCGGAGGTCGCTCCGATCGGGTGCATCCGGCAGGTAACACTTGTTCCGGCCGTAGCGACCGAGCCGCGATCGGAGCGTCGACTGCTTGCTGCCGCCGTTTCGCGGCCGGTTCGCCTCGTCGAACGCCGCTTTGAACGCCTCGAAGTCGCCCTCGAGCGCCTCCCGACCGTCGCGATACCAGCCGTCCGCGGTCGGAAAGATCCCCTTCGACGCGAGGGTGTTGAGTAGTTCGAGCAGGTCCGTCGGATCGGAGAGGGGCCGGAGGAGGTCGGCGTACTCGTCGCGGTCGTCGCCGAACCGATCGACGAACTCCCGAAAGTACTCCTCCTCGATGGCCTCGTTCTCGAGGATCCGCGTCGAGCCGGTGATCGCGTCGTCGATCCCGAGATAGGTGGGCGCGTGGAAGCCGTGTTGATCGAGAATGTCGTGACACAGGCTGTGGAACGTCTGAATCGGCGCGTCGTTGAGCGCCCGCATGTCGTAGTCGCACTCGGCGACGATCCGGTCTTTCATCTCCGTCGCCGCGTTCCGTGTGAACGTGATCAGGAGGACGTCGTCGGGTTCGACATCGGGCTGGGCGACGACGTTCGCGTAGCGCCGGGTCACCGTGAACGTCTTGCCCGTTCCGGCGCCGGCGTCGACGAGATACAATCCGTCAGTTCCCTCGATGAGTTCACGCTGCCGCTCGTTGGGCGACGGCGTCTCGCCCGCCGATCGCTCTTCGGTCGGTGTCGTCACCGACCCACCTCCGCGCCCTCGTCTCCGGCACCCGTCGGAGTTCGTGTGTCGTCTCGAGCGGATCGGGGGTCGGTAAGCAGCATCTCGCGGTTGTCCACGTAGCGGTAGTTCGGTTCGCCGGCGCGGCCGTCGACCGGGAAGCGGTCCTCGCCGCGGCGATAGCGGTTCACCGCCTCGAGTTGCTCGTCGACGAAGCGCTCGAACGCGTCGAGGTCTTCGACGAAGTACCCCGATTTCCGATAGCGACAGAGGTGTCTGAACGCTTGCGTACAGCCCTTCCTGACGTACTTGTAGTCGCCGACGGCGTCGAGCAGGCGCTCGCGGAGCGCTTCGCCGAACGGCGAGTCGGCCAGCTCGTCGGCGTCCCGCGTCCTCGGAACGTCGCGGGTGTCGAAGACGGACAGATACGTCTCGTAGTCGGTCTTCGAGAACGTTTTGTTGCACTTGTTGGCGGCATCGTTTCGGAGCTCGTCGAAGACCGTCCGGGACTGGACGAACTCGTCGAACGCGACGGGACGGTACGTCACCGTCGTCAGGCAGTCCTCGAGAGACGCGTCGCCGGTGACGACGTCGTCGAGCGTCTCGAGGAAGTGAAAGAACGTAAACTCGAGGCGCTCGTCGGGCCGTTGCCGTCGCCAGTACGCGAGATAGCACACGGCCTGGAAGTTCGGCCTGTCGCTCGGCTCCTCGATCGAGGCGCGTTCCGTCACCTGCGACGCTGACGTTCGGCTCCCGCTCTTGAAATCGACCAGCTGCGTCGGCGACCGGACGAGGTCGATCTTGCCCTTGAGCCGAAGCGACTCGTCGTCGAACCACCGCTCGGTCGCCGGCGAGTCGACGGGGCGATCGAAGTAGTCCGCGACGGCATTCGTTCCCCGGCCGCTCGAGGGCGTCAGAAACGCCGTCTCGATCGGCGCGTGTCCCTCGAGGTACTCGCGGATCGTCTCGAGACCGATCCGATACCGCGTCCGCTGTGTCTCGAGGTCGATCGACCGATGAAACGGCCGCGTTTCCTCGATCACGAGGTCGACGACGTCCTCGAGACGCGCGTCGTCGACGAACCCGGGATGGGTGGCGACGACTTCGGCGAAGTCGTGAAAGAGGGTTCCCTCGACGAAGCGGTTCCTGTCAGGCGAATCCACGAGCCGACCGAACGCGTAGTCCCGCGGCGAGTTCGCGTAGGCGTTCAGGCTCGACTGACTGATCGTCTCGAGGCGTTCGGATTCGACGGCCGTCGCCAGCGGCTCCCGGTCGAAGCCGCCACCGGTCGGTCGGGCCGTCCGGGCATGACGGACCGACTCGAGATCGCTGAACCGGTCGAACTCGGTCTCGAGCAGTTCGTCGAAGTACAGACACGGCGTAACGGGCGCGCCGCCGGCCGCGTCCTGCACGAGGTAGTGGCGTTCGACGCCGCTCTGGAGGAGCGACTGGAAGCCGTCGACGTTTCGTCCGTACTCCTCGTCGCGGTCGACCCACGGCCGGTTCGGCGAGTCGCGGGTCCAGTCCTCGTCGAGTCCCAGATAGAAGACGACCGGCCGATCGACGAACGAGGCGGACTTCGCGTCCGCCAGCAGGACCCCCTCGTCGTCCCGGTCGATCGGCACCTCGTAGGTCTCGAGGTAGAAGATGAGTCGATCGATCGCGTCCGCCGTGATCGGTTCCGCGAGCAGGCCGAGTCGCTCGAGTTCGTCGCGGAACGCCTCCAGCGTCCGTTCCGTCCGCTCCTCGTACGCGTGCAACGCCGCTTCGAAGGTGAGCGCGTCCGCTCGCCCGATGAACTCGCGAAGCCACTCGACCTCGGGGTCGTCGACGTCGACGAGTCGCTTCTCGTCGTGTTCGACGGATACCGTTGCATCGAGACAGGAAAGCAATGCCCTGACGGCGCGAACGCGGGTATCGGAGCCGGCCGTCACGCGGCGCAGCAACTGCACGAACGCGCGGTGATCCCGATCGTCCATGAAGTCGGGGCCGCCGTAGTACGGAATCTCCGCCGTCTCGAGCGCCGATTCGACGAGCGGGGAATACGCGCTGCTCGCGTCGAGGACGATACCGATCTCGTCCGCGTTGTCCCGCGTGACGGTATCGAGGATCGCGTCGACGATCGCCGCCGGCGACTCGAAGAGCCGAAACGGCGGGAGAGCGAACGCGTCCTCGGTGAACCGATCGATCGACTCGTACTCGTCGGGGAGGATCGACCGCTCGAGGTTCGTCAGTTGGGACTCGCCGACGACCGCGACCGACCCGTCCGCACCGACGTCGATCTCGTAGTCCGCGAGCAGCCGCGAGGACGTCTGCAGCGAGTCGACGACGTCGACGACGGTTCTGGTCGCGTGCGTATCGAACGCGTCGTACTCGAGGATCGCGTCGGCGCGTCCCCGGTACTCCCAACACTGGAGAACGTTGCCGACGGCGTACGCGACTTCCTTCCACCCGAGGTCGGTCTCGCCGATCACCTCGAGGAACGCGGTCCGGTCCTCCGCGGTCTCGCGACGCGCCGTCGCGAGCCGCCGGGGCGTGATCGCGAAGGGACCGAAATGGGGCCGCTCGAGGCGTCGGTTGAGGGCGTCCGCCAGCGGCGAGTCGGGAACGATCACGAGGTCGGAATCGGCGACCTCGCGATACAGTCGATCGATCGGTTTCGACCGTTTAAGTGACACGATGCATATCGTCTTGCGTCATCGGACAATAAACTTGTATATCCCCTGCGGTAGACCGTGATTACATCCGTCGTGTGGTGCGATAGGAACGCGACAGGGGGTTCCGGTCAGCGTGACGGGTAGTACCCGATCCCACTACGCTCGGTGCCGTCTCCCGTTCGCACCTCGTCGCGCGTCCGTCCGCTCTTACTTCTCGGACGAGGTCGGAATCTCCTCGAGAACGGTCTC
This sequence comes from Natrinema saccharevitans, assembly GCF_001953745.1. Lineage (NCBI taxonomy): Archaea > Methanobacteriati > Methanobacteriota > Halobacteria > Halobacteriales > Natrialbaceae > Natrinema > Natrinema saccharevitans. The sequence continues at coordinate 119,175 of NZ_LWLN01000002.1, read as the reverse complement.
GGTCGGTACGACGTCGCCGTATTTCGCGTCGATGTCGAGGAGATTCGCCCTGTGGGGGCCGTCCGCTCTGTCGCCCACGGCGTCTGCCGGAACGATCGTTCGATAGCCGTGCTGGAGGCTGTCAACCGCCGTCGCGCGGACGCAGCCGCTGGTCGTAACGCCGGCGAGTACGAGGGTATCGACGCGGTTAGTCGTCAGTTCCGACTGGAGATCGGTCCCGAAGAAGGCGCTTGCGTACTTCTTCAGGATGACCCGTTCGTCGTCGATCGGTTCGATACGCTCGTCCACCTCGACGCGGTCAGTACCGAGACGGAGTTCCTTGAGTGCGGGGACCTTCTCGACGAACATCCCCGCGTCGCCGTACGACTCCTCGAACGCGACGGTGGTGAAGTATCGGGGCAGGTCGCGCTCCCGGAACGCCTCGAGCAGCCGTCCTGTCTGCTCGAGGACGTCGTCGACGTCGGCCCCGAGGTTCGAACTCGGATCGGTGAAGGCGTTGATGAGGTCGATGACGAGCAGCGCCGGCCGGTCCCCCATGCCGACGCTCTCGCCGAACTCCAGGTCGTCGTAGCGGTCCTCCGTGTCGTCGAGCCAGTTCATAGCGGTATGATAGACGTGCGTTTCTCAGTCGTGTCGGTCCTCGAACTCGCGGCGCTCGTCGGCGATCCGGTCGGCGAGGTCCTCGTCGTCCGGGAGCGGCCCGTAATCGAACTCCGCGGGCTCGCCGCGGGTCTCGCGGCGGTCCTCGCGAGCTTCGTCGGTCGCAGCCTCGTCGACGGTTCCGTCTTGGAGGACGACGCCGTACTCCTCGCGGGCGTCGCCGGGCGAGACGAGCCCCTGCCGGACCTCTTCGGCGACGAGTTCCGGGTCGCGCTCGAGGGGGTCACCGAGACCGCCGCCGCCGGCGGTCCGGAAGACGAGCTTGTCGCCGGTCGAGACGGCGACGTTCTCGACCTTGGAGGGGAGTTCCTCCTCGGTGCCGTCCGTTCGGACGAGCTTCTTCTCGCTGGTCTGGGCGTGTTTCCCGCCGTCGACGCCCCACGGATAGGTGTGTGCCCGGTCGTCCTGAAACGTGATCGCGCCGTCCTCCTCGAAGGTGTAGACCTTCGTTATTCCGTGGCCGCCGCGGTACCGGCCGGCACCGCCGGTATCGGTTCGCGTGCTGTACTCGTCGATCGTGAGCGGGTAGTAGGCCTCCTGATACTCGGCGGGGACGGTCCGGAACAGCGGCCACCAGGAGTGACCGTCGAGGCCGTCACCGCCCGGTCGAGCGGGGATGCCGCCGTAGAGGATCTCGAGCATCTGGAAGTCGTTCCCCTCGGAGTCGGTGCCGGCGTAGACCAGATTCGGCGAGGTTCCGTAGCTGCCGGCGACGCTGAAGTCGTCGATGAGCTTCGAGAACGTCGCCTGCAGGACGTCGAACTGACGGGCCATCAGGGGCAACCGGTTACCCAGGGCGGCCGGGAACTCCGGCTGAACGACGGTCCCCTCGGGCAGGTTGACCTCGAAGAGATCGTAGTACCCGTCGTTGAACGTCAGCAGCGGGTCGAACGCCATGATGAGAAAGACACCGGTGAACATCTTGAACATCTTCTCGTTCAGGAGGAAGTTCACCGTTCCGGGAACCTGGTCGTCGGTCCCCTCCCAATCGAGGTAGACGGTATCGCCCTCGCGGTAGATCTCGAGGTGGAGTTTGATCGGCCCGTTGCCCATCCCGTCGTCGTCGACGTAGTCCTCGAAGGTGTAGCGTTCGCCTTCGGGCACGAACTCGCGGATGAGATCGATCATCCCGTCGCGAGTGCGGTCGAGAATGGCGTCACAGCCCTCGAGGTAGGTCTCCTTCCCGAACCGTTCACAGAGTTCCTGTACGCGGGATTCGGCGACGGCCGTACCGGCCGCGAGCGCCTTGATGTCCGCCTCGGCGTGCTCGGGAAGCCGCGTGTTGTGCGCGAACGTCTCGAGGAGTTCGCTGTCGAACTCGCCGCCCTTGTAGAGTTTGACTGGCGGGAGTCGCATCCCCTCTTCGAAGATGGTCGCCGCCTGAACGGGCATGCTGCCGGGAGTCTTCCCCCCGACGTCCATCAGGTTGCCCCACTGGCTGCCGAAGCCGACGAGGTCGCCCTCGTAGAAGATCGGCCGGAGCAACAACATGTCCGGCGTGTGTGAGACCGCACCGGCACACATGTACGGGTCGTTGGTCGCGATGACGTCGCCCTCGTTCAGTTCGTCCCAGCCGAAGGGGGCGTTCTCGATGATCGTGTCGATGGCGCTGCCGAACTGTCCCATGACCATCCGTCCCTGCGGGTCGGCGATCAGCGGGAACTGATCGGACTGTTCCCTGATGACCGGACTGATCGCCGTCGTCTCGAGGACGCGGTCCATTTCGTGGCGCGTGTTCGAGAGCGTGTTCTCGATGATGTCGAGGGTCGTCGCGTCGATGTCGTGATCGCCGACGAAATCGGGGGTGGCGTCGGCTGCGTGCTGGCTCATCGTGAATCGCCTCGCGTTATCTCGAGGTTCGCGTACCGATCGACCGTCGCCGTGTGATCCGGCTGGACGACGACCGTCGAGTCGTCGTCGGTGACGATCGCCGGGCCGGCGATAGCGTTGCCGGGACGCAACTGCGTCCGGTCGTAGATCGGCGTCTCGTGGTAATCGTCGTCGAAGAAGACCTCCTGCGTACCGACCTCGGCCCCGCTCGGGTCCTCGCCGCCGATCTCGCGTTCCTCGAGCGTGACGCCCTGGATCGTGCCTTTGCCGATGACACGGAGGTTCGCGATCTCGAGCGGCGCGTCGAGCGAGAAGCCGAAGCGCTGCTCGTGGCGCGTCTCGAAGTCGTCTTTGATCTCCGCGATGCCCTCGTCGGTCCGGAGGTTCGAAACGTCGATCGGGATCGACATCTGAACGTCTTGCCGGTAGTACCGGCAGTCGGCGTAGTACTCGAAGGCGTGGTTCTCCTCGCCGACGCCCTCGGAGACGAGCCAGTCGGTGGCCTCCTGCTTCAGTTCCTGATACGCGTCGTACACCGCCGCACCGTCGACGTCTTGGTCCGTCTTCAGGTACGTTTCGGAGAACTCGTTCTGGACGTCACTGGTCAGGAAGCCGAAGGCGCTCATGACTCCCGGACCCGGCGGGACGATCAGCGGGTAGGCGTCCATCACGTCCGCCAGCGCGTTGGCGTGCATCGGGCCGGCACCGCCGAAGGCGACGAGTCCGAAGTCCCGCGGGTCGTAGCCGCGCTCGACGGAGACGACGCGGAGCGCGCTGTACATGTTCTCGTTGACGATGTCGAGGATCGCCTGTGCGGCCTCCTCGACGGAGCTGTCGCGTTCGTCCGCGACCGTTCGAATCGCGTCCCGGGCCGCGTCGCGGTCGAGGTCCATCGTCCCGCCGAGCTGGACGTTCGACGGAATCCGACCGAGAACGACGTTCGCGTCGGTCACGGTCGGCTCCTCGCCGCCCTGTCCGTAACAGGCCGGTCCCGGATCCGCACCGGCGCTCTCGGGCCCGACCTGAAGCGATCCCGACAGCTGGACGCGGGCGATGGAGCCCCCGCCCGCGCCGACCGTGTTGACGTCCACGGCCCGAGACTTGAACTCACGGTAGCCGACCTTCGTCTGCCGCGTCGTCTCGGGCTTGCCGTCCTCGACCAGGGAGACGTCAGTCGAGGTCCCGCCCATGTCCAGAGTGAGGACGTCGGGAACGCCCTTCTTTTCGGCGATGGTCGCCGCGCCGACGACGCCGCCCGACGGCCCTGACAGGGCGAGTTCGACCGGCCGGTGTTTCGCGGCCTCGGAACTCATCAGCCCCCCGTCGGAGCGGACGACGTTCATCGTCGCCGACGACCCGGCCACCTCGAGCGAGTCGTCGAGGTCCTCGAGGTAGTCGATTACCTGCGGCCGGGCGTAGTCGTTGATGACCGTCGTCAGCGTCCGCTCGTACTCGCCGTACTCCGGGACGATCTCCGCGGAGATCGATACCGGCAGGTCGGGACACTCGTCCCGAATGATGTCTCGAACCTGTCGCTCGTGGGCCGGGTTCAGATACGAGTTCAGGAGGGCGACGGTCAGCGACTCGACGCCCGAATCGGCGAGTTCCCGGACCGCCGCTCGGACCTCCGCCTCGTCGATCGGCTCCTGTTCGTCCCCCTCCGGCGAACCGATCCGCCCGCCGACGCTGCGCGTGTCGACGAGGTCCGCCAGCGGTGCCGGTTTCTCCATGTCCATCCAGCCGTAGAGCGGACCCGGCGTCCACGCACGTGCCAAGTGCAGGACGTCCTCGTGGCCCTCGCTGGTAAGCAGTCCCACTCGAGACCCCGTCTCCTCGAGTAGCATGTTCGTCACGACCGTCGTCCCGTGGAACAGCAGGTTCAGGTCGCCGACGGTCGTTCCGGCCTTTTCGACGGCCTCTTCGACCCCCACGATGACCCCCTCCGACGGGTTCGACGGCGTCGAGAGTACCTTGTCGGTCGTGAGTTCGTGGGTGTCCTCGTCGAAGACGATGACGTCAGTGAACGTCCCACCCACGTCCACTCCTAGGTTGTGTGCCATATGGTATCGTACGAATACCATGACCGGAGCAGTTCGAGTAAGCGTTCTCCCAACCAGTGATGGTGATTTATGTACCGGTCGCTCGCAGTTCGGTCGGACCTCCGTCGCCCCTCGTTCCGTCGCCGTCGGTCTCGGCTTCCCTCCGAGCGACCCGAACGAATCAAACCCTCCTCGAACGCGGTCTATCGGCGACGTTTCGAACGTCGCGACCCACATCGTGGAACGACGGTGAGGAAGTCGCTACGGCAGGGGAGACCTCTCGGATCTGGCCTGAACGGCAACGGAATCTCGTTCTGTCGCACCAGTTTGTTACCGTCACGAAACCGTTCCGTATACGATCCACCACAGGACGGCCGCCACAGCAAACCGACCCCCGACCCGACGCCGGGACCGATCCAACTGTCCAATTCGACGATTGGACGACAATCCTTTTGCTTTCCCGACACCTCTGCCGAATCGTATTGAATGGCAGGGCTCATTTCGGGATTCGTCACGATGTTCGTTGCACTGACGCTGGCCCAGCAACTCGAGCAGACGATCAGTTTCGGGATCTTCGTTCTCGGCGCGGCGCTCGCACTGCTCAGCGCGCTGGCGTGGCGACGGGAACGCGACCGTCGCATGGCCGTCGTCGCCGTTGGCTATCTCATGTTCGCGGTCTACGGGTTCGTCGTCTTCCTCGAGTACTACCTCCTGCCGTATTTCTCCGTGCGGACCGTCGAGTTGTTAGAACACGGCTCCGCGGGACTCATCCTGATCGGATTGCTCGCGTTCTTCGTCGCACTGAGCTGGGATTGACAATGACGGACTCCGATCCCGACGCGGACCCGGCGCTGGAACTGCGATCGCGGCGGAGAATCTACCAGCACGTCCGTGACAATCCCGGGATCCACTTTCGGGCTCTCCTCGAGGCTCTCGAGTACGCGCAGGGAACACTGCAGTACCACCTCCGCTGGCTGGAAACCCACGGGTTGCTCGAGAAGTCAGACGACGGGAAATACACCCGGTATTACCCGGCAGAGGAGTTCGACGAGACCGATCAGGCCGTCATGAACGCACTGCGACGCGAGTACGCCCGCCGGATCGTCGCCCACCTCGCCGTCGACGGGGCGCTGTCGACCGCCGACCTGAGCGATCGCCTCGAGCGGGCGCCGTCGACGGTGTCGTGGCACCTCTCGAAACTCGAGGACGCGGATCTCGTGACCAAGGAGCGGCAGGGTCGCAGCGTCGAATACGAACTGCGGGATCCGGAGCGCGTGCAGTATCTCTACACGATCCACCGGCGGACGTTCACCGACCGAGTCGTCGATCGGCTGTTCGACCTGTGGGACAGCTACTAGCTACTGCTTCGTTGTCGCGGGCGTCGACAGCCACTTCCGTGCCGCCAGCAGGCGCAACAGCAGGACGGAGGTGAGGAACAAGATTGCCGGGCCGAAGACTGGTCGGATCAGCCCCGCGACGTCGGTTCCGACGGCCGCGGCGTGGACGGTCGCGAACGCGAAGCCACCGTAAGCGAACGCGTGGACGATTCGCGGACCCCAGGGACGGTCGAACCGCTCCGCATCGAGAAAGCCAAGCGCCGCGACGGCGAGTACCTGCAGCGCTCCGACGCCGACCACGACGCCGGCGAGCAGGTACGTCGTCGAGTACGCAGGCTGGGGTGCCGATCCGGTGACGATGAACCAAGTGTCGAGGACGCCGAGGACGCCGTGAAGGAGCGTCACGAGCATCGCGAACACCGACACTTCGATGTGGATTTTGCGGGCGAGCCGGTAGAGCGGGCCGAACGACCGCGCGGTGTAGAGAATCCCCGTCAGGACCGCCAGATACAGCGCGGGATAGGCGACGAGTGCCGCGCTCCGGTCGAGATGCCAGATAATCTCCATTACGAGGCCCCCGTCGTCTCGACGACGTCCGGACAACCGTCGCCGTCCTGAAAGCCGTTCGTCGTCTCCGGTCGCGTCGGGCACTGGTCCGCGTCGTCACGAATCCCGTCGCCGTCGTAATCGTTCGGTGCCTGTCTCGTCGGCACCGTCGAGTCGACGAGGTCCGCCTGCTCGCGGTCGACCGCCTGCGCCTCGCGAACGTCAGCGATCCCCCACAGCACTGGAACCGTGGCGACGAGGAGTACGACCGCGACAACGGTGATCGTCCCGCTATGCGACGTGTGCATCGAATCCCTCCGTCGTCCGAAAGACGCCGTCGTGAACCACGAACGCCTCGAGGGCCGGCCACGCCGCTGCGCGCTCCAGCGCGTCCGACAGTGGCAGTGCAGCAAGCGTCGTCGCGAGTGCGTCGGCCTCCATGCAATCGCGCCGTGCGACGACGGTGACCGACTCGTGGCGCGCACCGAGTCGCTCCGTCGTCGGATCGTAGACGTGGTCGACGCCGTCGCGCTCCCGGCGATAGTTCCCGGAGGTGGCGACGTTCCAGTCGGTCTCGAGGACTTTGAGCGGGCGCGAATCCCCGTAGGGGCTCTCGACGGCGACCGGGCCGGTCGGCGGCGACATATCGCCACCGCCGCTGACGAAGCCGCGTCGGCCCGGCCCCGCCGCGACGGCGGTCGCACGGTCGACGATGTACCCCTTCGCGAGGCCGTTCAAGTCGAGTTCCGTCTCGGTGACGACGCGGTCGCCGTCGACGCGCACCGACCCGGTTTCGAACGCCGGCGCAATCGATGCTCGGTCGCCGCGCAGGTACGCCTTCAGGCCGTGTTCGACCGACCCCTGCCGGATGTCGAAGACGCCGCGAGTGCGCTCGCCGTATTCGAGGCCCCGCCGAACCAGACGAGCGACGTGTTTGTTCTCGACGCGTCCGGTCCGGTTGAGACGCGCGACTGCGCTTTCCGGATCGAACGCGTCGAGTTCGACCTCGAGCGATAGCGCGGTTTCCCGGGCGCGCTCGGCCGCGACGTCGGCACGGTAGCCCGCCGTCCGAACGACGAAGTCGGTGTCACAGCACCGGAACTCGAGTCTGGCGTCACCGAGTCGCGTGCGTGCGGCAGTGACGGCGTCCACCAAACTCATTGCTAATCGTCCTCCTCTTCGTGTTCCTCGTATTCGTCTTCGTACTCGTCTTCGTGTTCCTCGTATTCGTCTTCGTACTCGTCTTCGTGTTCCTCGTACTCGTCGTCCTCGTGTTCACCGCCGCCTTGCGTCCCGACCGCCGGTGTGAAGTCCTCGTTTGCCGTCGGCGCGTCGCTTGCGACCGTCGGGTTCTCGTCGTCGGTCAGCGAATCGACGCCGAGTCCGAGCCCGGGGGCTGCCAGCGCGAGCGCGACGATACCGGTCAACACCGCGCCGGCGAGCGTGAGCGAAACGAGCCTGTTCGTTGGAACTGGGATCCTCATGGGACAGGTGAAGAGAGTTCACTTCCTTATCTATCGTTTCGCGTCCATCGATCGAATGTTCGTCCAACCGTCGAATCGTCCGAAGGCCAAACACCTCGATCCAGCGCCGGGGTCTACGAGGAGTCGCTGGGACTTCCCATCCGTGAGCGCGGGGACGACGAACGCGTCGCCGCATTACCGGTATGCGTCGCCGTCACGTCCTCGCAGGTACGACAGCTCTCCTCTCCGTTGCTGTCGCCAGATGCGCTCATCCGCCCGTCGTCCGCGATTTGGATGAAGGACGACGGACGATTTCGCCGATGAAGTCTCAATGACAGCGTGACGGTGTCTGAAGTCCTCATCGATTCTGGCTCGGCCAACTTGACGCCTGAGTTAGGGGAGGCCGAATATGACGATTATTCCATGTATCGTTAGCGGCTCGATCCGATCGTTCTCAGACAAAACGATCATTCGATGGAAGGACGGAGAGAAGACATGGCCGACGATGAGGGCGGGTCAGGGCCGCAGCCGTCTCATCGGTCACCGACGCCTACGGTTTACCGTGGCCCTGCAGGTGGTTATTCTCCTTGATGGCGCTCGTCAAGAGCTTTGACTGGGCCTTCCGAAGATGTTCGAGCGCCGTCGTTCGGTTGATTCCCAACTCGTCGGCGAGTTCTTCGCTGCTGATCCCCCGTGGCCACTCGAAGTATCCCTCCTCGAGCGCACAGGTAACGACCTCGAGTTGACGGTCGGTGAGCATCGATTTCGACTCTTCGAATTCGGTGAGTTTGCCGAGCGTGACGGTGCCGATCCGATTGAAATCGTCGATCATGGCCCGGAGATCCTCACGGCGGAAAAAGAGGACGGTATAGACTCGATGGTCCGCGAAGACGCGGCTCTGTCGCCGAAGGACGCCGTGGTTTCGGTCGACGGCGGAGTACGCCCCACACGACGTCTTGGTGATCAGGTAGTTCGCTTCGTCGAGCCGTTCGACGTGTTCGACCTGTTCGGCGTCCTCGAAGAACTCGATGTACTCCTCGTAGGGCTCTTCCATCCGAATGGTGAAGGTTACGCGGTGGTCGTGAAGTTCCTCGATGTCGACGTCGAACGACGTATCGAAGTACTCCGCGAAGTCGCTGAGGACGCAGGACTTCTCCTGTTGGAGGTGGATCTCGGCTTGGAACATCTACCTGCTCGTGTGGTGTGGTACTTATCCCCGCAACATAATACTTGCCTAAGTATTCCCCACTAATGGGGGCTCGAGTCGGGTATCGATCGGGGACTCAGTCACCGAACTCTCGGCTCGCGAGGGAGAGGGCCTCGTCCAGTTCGAGCGGGCCGCGCTCGGCCAGCGTCGCTCTGAACGACGACACCGTCTCGTCGTCGGGTTCGAGGCCGGCGCGTTCGAGGAGTTTGCGCGCGCCGTCGTTCCCGGTCGGTTTCCCGAACACGAGCCGGCGTTCGCCACCGAACGCCGCGGGGTCGAACGGTTCGAGCGTCGCGGGATCGCTGAGCATCGCCGCGGTGTGGATCCCCGACTCGTGTTCGGAGATTTCCCCGCCGAGGATCGCTTTCCGGTCGCCGTACTCCTCGTCGAGCGTGTCGAGTACGTCCCGGCAAGCGGGGACGAGTTCGTCCGTCTCGATACCGAGGTCGTCCCCGAGGTCGACGGCGCAGGCGACGACGACCTCCTCGAGCGAACTGTTTCCTGCCCGCTCGCCGAGGGAGGCGACGCTCACGTCGGCCTTCGCGACGCCGGCGTGATACGCCGCCAGAGCGTTTGCCGTCCCACAGCCCATGTCGTCGTGGAAGTGAACGCCGACGCGGGAGAAGTCCACGTCGTCGCCGAGTCGGTCGAGCGACGACCTGACCGTCGCTGGCGTCCGGGCGCCGACGGAGTCCGCAAGGGTGACGAACGGGACCTTCGGGACCGCCTCGAAGACGTCGACCAAATCATCGTGGTCCGTTCGGAAGGCGTCCGCGAGCGTGACGTGGGGCGTGGCACCCCGTTCGTCGATGTAATCGACCGCTTCGGTCAGCATCGTCAGCATCTCCTCGCGGGAGGCATCGAGGAGATGTTCGAGGTGTCTGTCGGAGACCGAGACGAACGTCTCGACGACATCAGCGCCCGCGTCGACCGCTGCGTCGATGTCGCGCTCGAGGGCGCGGGCCAGTGCCACGATCGTCGCGTCGGTCGTCCCGCTCAGTTCGGAGACGACAGTCCGATCCTTCTCGCCCGTCGCGGGGAAAGCGGGCTGGATGAACGGGACGCCGAGGTGGTCGAGCGCCCGGACGCAGTCGATCTTCTGCTCGGCGGTGTACTCGCGTCCCGGCATCTGATCGCCCTCTCGGAGCGTCACATCAGTGAGTTGCATCTATATGATCCCTTCCTCCTCCAGCTCCGAGTACTCCTCGTCGGTCATCCCGAGTTCGCCCCGGTAGACGTCCTCGTTGTGTTCGCCGTGTCCGGGTCCGAGGAACTCCACCGCTCCGGGCGTCCGGGAGAACTTCGGGATCGGTGCGAAGGTCTTGATCGATCCGATATCCGGATCCTCGACCTCGACGATGCTGTCACGGGCCTGGAACTGCTCGTCCGAGAAGATATCGGCCATATCGTAGACCGGGCCGACGATGGCGTCGTGGGCCTCGAGAATCTCTGTCGCCTCCGCGGTCGTTCGCCGTTCCGTCCACTCCTCGATCGCCGCGTTGAGCGGTTCGTTGTTCTCGACGCGGGCCTCGTTGTCTTCGAATCGCGGATCCTCGACGAGTTCGGGTTTGTCGATGGCCTCGGCGACGCGTTCGAAGATCTTCTGATTCGACGCGGACATCGTCATGTAGCCGTCGGCGGTCTCGTAGATGTTCCGCGGAGCGGTACTGGGGTGCTGGTTGCCGGTCCGTTCCCGGACGTGATCCATCCGGTCGTAGGCTTCGACTTCGCCGAAGAACAGCCGCCAGAGCGGTTCGATGAGGGAGACGTCGATCACCTGTCCCTCGCCGCTCCCGCCGCGGCCGACGTCACGCTCGAAGATCGCCATCATGGCGGCCTGCATCGCGAACTGGGCTGCCGTCAAGTCCGCGAGGCTGATCGGGGGCAACAGCGGCTCGCTGTCGGGGAACCCGTTCGCGTGAGCCCATCCGGAGATGCCTTCCGCAATCGTCCCGAATCCCGGTTTCTGGGACTTCGGCCCCGTCTGGCCGTAGCCCGAGAGCCGGACCATGATCGCCTCCTCGTTGACCGCGTGGACGTCGTCGGGACCGAGTCCCCACCGCTCCATCGTTCCCGGACGGAAGTTCTCGAAGACGACGTCGGCGTCTTCGATCAACAGGAGAGCGATCTCGCGCCCGCGCTCGGAGCCGAGATCGAGCGTGATACACCGTTTGTTACGACCAAGTGACTTCCAGGCCAGCGATTCGCCCTCCTCGGTCTTCTGGGGCCACTCGCGGATCGGATCACCGTTCTCGGGATGCTCGATCATGACGATGTCGGCGCCGAAATCGCCCATCATCGTCGTCGCGAAGGCGCCGCTTATCATCCCGGACATGTCGATGACCCGGAGCCCGTCGAGGGGACCGGTTCGTTCTCGTGCCGTCATTTCCCTGACCCACAGCCCCGCGACGAAAGACAGTTGTTCCACCCAGTGTTGGCTGTTTATATACCCCATCGGTAGTAATCGACTCGAGCCGGCCGAACGTGGGCCGAGTCCGCTTGCACACGAGGTCGCGACCCACCGGCGGTCCGGCGCTTCGGGGCCGCCGCACAGTTCGTTGTCGCGACGGACCCGAGATCGCCTAACACCGTTCGGTCGTCAGACGGGTACTGTCCCCGAGGCGGCGGTGGCGCTCAGTCGTATTCGAACACGCGGGCCATCCTCCGCTCGAGGTGGTAGACGTTGTGACAGTGAAACAGCCAGTCGCCCGGGTTGTCCGCGCGGAACTCGAACGTCACCCGATCACCGTGGGACGCGACCAGAACGGTGTCCTTGACCGCGTCGCCGACCTGGAAGAAGTGACCGTGGAGGTCCATCGGGTGGATCGCCGGACTGCGATTTACCATCCGCACACGGACGTGATCGCCCTCGCTGATCTCGAGCGTGTCGGCGTCCGGATACACCTGACCGTCGATGGTCCCGGAGGGCGACTCGACCCCGCCGGATTCGCTGGAGTCGCCCGAGCAACGAGACCAGCACTGCGCCGTGACTGTTCCGGACCGATGGTGGATCGGTTACGCTCATTACCGTCGACGTGATTGTGTTCGGACGGTACAGCGATGGACGACAACCAGCCGACTGCGGCGGTACTCGGTGGCTCTGTCTCCGGCCTCGCGGCGGCGACGGGACTGCTCCGAATCGAGGAGTTCGACCGAGTGACCGTCTACGAACGGCAGGAGTACGACGACAAACGCGTCGACTGCGGCGAGGCGATCAACGATACGACGTTGATACCGCTCCCGAAGACGCCCGAAAACGGGTTCGTCAACGACATCGACGGGTTCCAGATCCGGGTCTACGACGGGACTGACCGGCCGCTCGACGCCCCGCCGCTCGCGAAATCGAACGTGTGCTGTGAGTCGGGCTACATCTGCGAACGCCCCGTCGTCGAACGACGGTGGGCGGCGGAACTGGAGGCCAGGGGCGTCGAGTTCCGGACCGGGCGATCGGTCTCGCCGACCGACTACGCGGACATCGTGAACTCGTACGACTACGTCGTCGACGCGTCGGGGCAGCCGTCCCTGACGCTCAAAGCGAACGGGAACGCGAGCGAGTACACCGGCGACATGGTCGCCCTCAACGCGACCGTCGAGGGCGACTTCTCGGCGTATCGGAACCGGCCGCGGATCTTCTTCGAGGGATACGTCGGCTACGCGTGGGCGTTCCCCAAGTCGGATGGCCACGCGAACGTCGGCATCGGCTGGGCAGGCGATCGGCGTCCCGCCGACTACTTCGCCGCGCTCGAGACCGCCGCCGAGCGGAACGCGTTTCCGGTCCCGGACCGGGCGGACGTGAACATCGCCACCATCCCGAGGGGACCGAGCCTCGGTCCCGACCGCGTCTGCGATCCCGAGGCGAAGGTGTTTCTCGTCGGCGACGCGGCCGGGATCGCTAACCGATATCAGGGCGAGGGGATCTGTCAGGGAATCAGATCGGCGTACCTCCTCACGGAACTGATCGCGGACGGGAACGAGTCGGCGTATCCGCGGAAGCTCTACGAACTGATGCGGTCCGAGTACCGCCTCGCCCGGCTGATGCGCGGCGCGTGGGTCGAACACGAGGACATCGACCTCTTGGCGGCCGTCACGGAGGCGCTCGAGGGACTGACGATCGACGACGTCACCCGCCGACCCGCAACCGTGATGCGACGCGTCGCGGGGCGACCGGCGACCGCGCTCGAACTGATCTCCGACGCCGGGATGATCCGTCGCGTCTACGAGTCCTATACCGATTCGTGGGAATATACGTCTCGAGGAGGGCCGTGATCGATCGACGACGGGCAGGCGTTTCGAACCGCGCCGCCTCTCGCGTCCCGGCCCGCGAGGAGCCCGACGGAGCGATCGCGACTGCAAACGCGAGAGTGAGTCAGTTTCACGGGACGGCCGACTCCGTCGCGACGATACCGCCGCCGAGCGCCGCGACGTCGGCGATCAGGATGCGACCCATCCCCGGGGACATAGTTGCAATTTTAATACAATATTACTAAGAATTATATACGACAACCTTTCGCTCGCACTCGATGCAGAACAACGTTCGATATCGTCGAAATAACGAGGGTAATATCGTATTGCCCCGGAACACTGATGAAATCAGTGTTCCCGACGGGAACAGCACGTCCCTCGGGACGACGCCGTCACGTCTCCGCCCTCCCCCGGTTCCAGCTCGAGAACGACGTCACGCGACTGGAGCGTCCCCGTGGCCCGACGGAATCGCTTACGGGACCTTCGGGTACCCGTGTCCCTCGGTCTGTCGCTCGGCAAGTGCCCCGACTGCAGAGGGGACCGTCTCAACGTTCGGGAGGACTGTCCGGGGCACCGGTCCCTGCCCGTCGTCCGTTTCTTCGCCCGTCCGATCGGTGGAATCATCGCTCTGTATTGTATTTTCTTCACAATAAAACACACGGCCACGGCGAGACGGATCGCTTCGCAGGCAAGCGAAGGGACCACGGCGGCCGACCGTCTCGTCCGTCCGTTTCGAGCTACCACAGCCGGATGCAGAGAAGTCGGTCGACCGTTTCTGCTTGGCTCCCGGGACCCGACGCGGTACGGTCCAGATCCATGCGATGATCACGATCGGGACTGCACGGAGCGACCGGTCGTTCGCTGCCGTTCTCGGCCGCCGCAGGAGTCGAAGCGCGTCGTCTTCGGTGAACCGGCTCGGAGTCGCGGCGTCGCCGCTCGTTCGCTCACGCGATCCCCGGGCCTCTCAGGTAGTACGGAAGGACGAGGGGAACGCCCCGTCAGGGCGGGGAAGATGTCAAGGATCCGTTCCTCGAGTACTATAGTAGCTCTTGAAAGTCAATGCACACCCGATCGCAGGACAGCGTTGTGATCGGTGTGTAAATCGTTTCAAGAGCTACTATAGCTCGGTGGTCGCCGTTCTCGAGATCCTCACCCGGGTGTGTGCTTTGCTCGCGCTCGCGCTGGCGGTTCGGATCGTCGTCGACGCGTGGATCGACGTGCCGTATTCGGTGGTTCTCATTCTGGTCGGGGTCGCGATCTCGCTGCTGCGCGTCGATGTCGGAATCCGGCTCTTGACCGACGTCATTATGGGTCTCATCCTGCCGGTGATCCTGTTCAACGGGGTCATCGAACTGAATCGAACGGCGCTACGCGAGAACCTGGCCGTCCCACTGACGCTGGTCGGCCTTGGCATCCCGCTGGCGGTCGTGCTACTGGGACCGATCATCGACCTCGTGTTCGGGCTTTCGATCGGGGTTTCGCTGTTGCTTGCCGCGATCCTCGTTCCGACCGAGCCGGTCGCCGTCCTCTCCTTGTTCGAGGACCTGGACGCGCCCGAGCGGTTGACGGTCATCATCGACAGCGAGAGCCTGTTCAACGACGGCGTCGCGATCGCCATCGTCAACGTGCTACTTGCGCTCGTCGCCGAGCAGTCGGGACCGATGTCGGGCCTCGAGATCGCCGAGCGCGTCGTTACGGATTTCCTGATCGTCGGCCTCGGCGGCTTCTTCCTCGGGTGCATCCTCGGATACGGGACCACGCGGTTCATCCGTCGACTTCCCGAGCGGATGGCAGTCCTGCTCGTCACGGTTCTGGCCGCGTACGGAAGCTACGTCCTCGCCGAGAGCGTCGGCATGAGTGGCATCCTCGCGACGGTCGGCGCGGGCTCGTTCGTGGAACTGGAGGCTGACGACGGTATCGACCGGGACGCGTTCGAGTTCGTCCACGACATTTGGGCCGGCGGGTCGTTCCTGCTGTCTACGGCCGTCTACGTACTCCTCGGCGTTCACGTTCCGATCGACACGCTCGTCGGGTACCTGCCGTCGGCGCTTCTCGTCACCGTCCTCGTGTTGTTCGTCCGAGCGGCGGTCGTCTACGTTCTCGTGGCCGCTGTCAACGAGATCGTCTCGAGACCGCTTCCCCGCAGCTATCAGCACGTCCTCGTCTCGGGCGGGTTACACACCGTCGTTCCGATTTCGCTGGCGCTCGGTCTCCCTGCGTGGGTCCCCCATCGCGAGTTCATTCACGCGGTCGTCTTCGGCGTCGCGATCATCGGGACGCTCGTCCAAGGAACGTTACTCCCGTCTCTCCTTCGGGCCACCGGCATCCAGCAGCGAGCGCCAGGAGTGGACCGGCCGACGGCACGTCACGACGGGGACCAGTCGTAACGTCGCCGATAGACACGCTTTCACGATCCAGTGGCCCGATCCGGCGCGTACATCTATGGGTACCGGGATGAACGCCGATTAGTGTCCGAGAAGCCATACGAACTCGCGGCCGAACGCGTCGTGGGGTCCCTCGAGTCGCGTTCCGACGGACTGACGAGCGACGGGGTGATGGATCGTCCGCCGCGCGATCCCGACCAGGGGATCATCGACCGACCGATGCTCGGACTGATCGCCGGGAGCGGTTCGGGAAGCTCTACGTCAGCCGCTGGCTTCGTGGGACGCCGGTGCTGTCGAACCGGTGGCTCGCGGCCGCCGTCGCGGCTTCGATCACGCTCCCACTCGCGGTACTCTACACGCCGCTCGATCGGCACTTCGGGACCGTTCCGCTCGAACCATCGGACTGGGGCCTCATCGGTACCGTACTCGCTCTGTGTCTCCCAGCGCACCTCGCGATCGCCGTCTTCGTTCGGTCTCGATCGGTTCGCCGGACGTGAAGCCCGTACCGGCGATCAGCTCCGGGTTCGGGTCGGACGCGAGTTCGAACGAGTACTCGTTGCGAACGGCTGCGAGGTCGGCCTTCGTTCCCACGGGCGGACATCACACCCCGATGCAGTGACGAGGTCCGTCGCCGAACGGAACGTGCGCATGCTCTGGGCGGTCGGCGTCGTCGGCGAATCTGTCCGGACGATCCACCCATATATAGAGGGTCTGATCACTACTCGAAAGCGATATATCTGTCTGAACCATACCGGGCCCACACGATCACAACGGGGATCGTCAGGACGGGGACGACACCGAACCACCGGTCGTGTCCGCCCGCGACCAGTACCGCCACTTCGCTCGAATGTTGTACCGCTGTGCGACCGCGAGCCTGAACCGCGGAT
Organism: Natrinema saccharevitans; assembly: GCF_001953745.1. Taxonomy (NCBI): domain Archaea; kingdom Methanobacteriati; phylum Methanobacteriota; class Halobacteria; order Halobacteriales; family Natrialbaceae; genus Natrinema; species Natrinema saccharevitans. Next base: position 102,580 of record NZ_LWLN01000002.1, on the reverse strand, counting down.
GGTCGGCGAGATCCCACGGGTCACACTTGAGGCGGTCCATGACCGTCCGCATGAGAGTTGCCAGTTCTCTCTCGTCGTCGGCAGGAAGCGACGAGACGTCGACGAGACAGACGCCAGCGGTCGTTCGCTCGCGAACAACCTTCTCGACCGAGGGCGCGTCCGTAACCAGCGACGCGGAGACGGTGCCATCGGCTCCCCGATCGCTATCGCATTGTTGTAATAATTCATACCACGGCATAATAGGCTATTACATAACGATTATCGCACGTTCGCGGGATACTGACGGCGACCCGTCACGATCGACGGGTTATTCACCAGAACGTTTATCAAAGGTGGTTGTCGATTTGTGGGTATGGGAGTTACAAGCACATTGGACGATAGACCCATCGACGAAATTACGGTCGACAGCATGCTCCGGGCGCGAGCGGATCGGATCCCCGACGAAACGGCGCTGATCTACGGCCCGGACGACATCCACGTCACGTACGAACAGCTCGACGCGACCGCAAACCGGATCGCGAACGGCCTCCGCGAGCTGGGCGTCGAACGGGGGTCGAACGTCTCGTTGATGGCCGCCCATCCGCTCGAGACGCTGCGCGGGATGTTCGGGATCAACAAGGCCGGCGGCGTCTACTCGCCGATCAACTTCGAGTACGAAGGCGAGACGCTGTCCTACCAACTCGACGATACCGACCCCGACGTCTTCGTTCTCGAGGACCGGTATCTCGACCGTTTCGAGGCCGTCCGCGATGACCTCGAGACCGACCCCGAACTCGTCGTGATCGAGACGGACGGCCCGCGTCCGGAGACGAGCCTCGAGGCGACGTCGTTCGACGAGTTGCGAGAACAGCCGGCGATCGATCCCGACGTCGACGTCGCCTGGCACGACACCGCGAGTATCGTCTACACCTCCGGGACGACGGGGATGCCGAAGGGGGTCGTCATCCCGCACCGGTGGATCTTCGCGAACTACATCGCGCCCAAACGCGCGGTGTTGAACGGGGACGACGTCGTCCACACCTCGCTGCCGCTGTACCACATCGGTGGCGTCTACGCCGACGTCGTCGCCGGGCTGGTCGCGGGCGGGACGGTCGCGCTCTGGGACCGGTTCTCCCCGCAGGCGTTCTGGGACCGCATCGACACCTACGAGGCGACGTCGGTGACGCTCATCTCGGTGATGATGCCGTGGCTGATGAACGCACCGCGGACCGACTCCGACCACGAGAACACGCTCAACAAGGTCCACATGCAGCCGCTGCCGGAGGAGTACGAGGAGTTGGCCGACCGCTTCGGATTCGAGATCGCGACCGTCGCCTTCGCCCAGACCGAGACCGGGTCGCCGATCGTCGGCGTCATTCGCACGGACGACGCGGGGGGAACGCCGCCGTCGTACCGCCGCGGCCTCGAGCCCGACGCAGTCGAGGAGCGAGCCCGCGAGATGAACCTCCCCGTGGTCGAGAGCGTCGACGAGGAGCGCTACATGGGTCGCGTTCGCGAAGACATCGTCGAGGTCGCCGTCCTCGACGAACACGACCGCGAGGTCGAGACGGGCGAGGTCGGCGAACTCTGTATCAGGCCGAAGCGGCCGGGACTGTTGCTCGAGCGCTATCACGCGAAACCCGGGCGGACGGCCGAAGCGATGTCGAACCTGTGGTTTCACACGGGCGACGCGGCCTACCGCGACGCGGACGGCAACTTCTACTTCGTCGATCGACTCGGCGACGTGATCCGTCGGCGCGGCGAGAACATCTCCTCGATGCAGATTCAAGACGCCGTCTCGACTCACGACGCCGTCGAAGCGGCCGCCGTGTTCCCGATTCCGGCACCCGAAGGCGGCGAGGACCGGATCGGGCTCGCGGTCGAACCCCGCGGCGACGAGTCGGTGACCGAAGCGACGATCGGTTCGCATCTCGAGGGGCGGATCCCGTCGTTCATGCATCCCGACGAGACGTTTCTCGTCGACGAAATCCCGACGACGGAGACGAACAAGATGCGAAAGGTCGAACTCAGGGAGCGACTCCTCGAATGAGCGACGACGATCCGTTCGAGGCCGTCGCCGACGCGAAAGACGCGCTCTCTGACGACGCCCGCGAAGACGCCGTCGAGTACCAACACGATCTCGGTAAGCTCACGGCTCGAGAGCGAATCGACTACCTGCTGGACGCGGCGTCGTTCGACGAGATCGGACGGCTCGCCGCGCCGATGCCGACGACGCCGGAGACGACCGGCTGGGAGCGCGAGGACGCACCGGCCGACGGCGTCGTTACCGGATTCGGTCGGATCGACGATCGACCCGTGGCCATCTTCGCGACGGACTTTACCGTCAAGGGCGGCTCGATCGGCCACGCCGGCGGCCGGAAGATCGCGCGCGTGACCGAACGCGCCTTGGAGCGTGGCATCCCGCTGATCATGCTGCACGACGGCGGCGGCCACCGAATTCAGGAGGGCCTCGACGCGGCACCGTTCGCTCGCGGCGACAACGGCTTCTCGAACCTCCAGACGGCGCTCTCGGGCTGGGTCCCCGTCGTCTCCGCGATGATGGGGCCGGCCTTCGCGGCACCGACGAACTTCGCCGCGCTCTCGGATTTCGTCCCCATCGTCGAGGGGACCGGAACGATGGGCGTTGCCGGCCCCTCGCTCGTCGAGTCCGCCCTCGGCGTCGAGGGAACCAAGGAGGAACTCGGCAGCGCGCGGTTCCAGACGACCGAGACCGGGATGGCCGACCTCGCCTGCGAGGACGACGAGGCGTGTCTCGACGCCATCCGGACGTACCTCTCGTACCTGCCGCGAAACGCGGAGTGTGAGCCCCCGACCGTCGAGCCGACACCGCCGACCGAGAGCGCTCGAGAGCGGTTGCGCGAGATCATTCCCTCGAGTCCGCGAAAGGGCTACGACATCGACGCGATCATTGAGGGCATCGTGGATCGGGACTCGACGTTCGAACTCAAACCGACGTACGGTCGCAACATCGTCACGGCGTTCGCCCGCCTCGAGGGCGAGCCGACCGGCGTCATCGCGAACAATCCGCGGTTCAAAGCGGGGACGATCGATACCGCCGCCTCGGAGAAGGCCGCCCACTTCGCGGCCGTCTGTGACGCGTTCGGACTGCCGATCGTCACCCTGACCGACGTCCCCGGTATCCTGCCCGGCCCGGACTCCGAACGGGAGGGGATCGCACGCCACTCGGCGAAACTCCCGTTCGAACTGGCTCGAGCGACGGTGCCGATCGCCAACGTCGTGTTGCGACGCGGCTACGGGTTCGGCTACGTCGCCATGGGCGGCGGCCGCTCGCTCGACTCCGAGTTGACGGTGCTGTGGCCCACGGCCGAACTCGCGGCGATGGGAATCGAAGGCGCCGTCGACATCGCCTACGGACACGAGATCGAGTCGGCCGACGACCCCGAGAGCCGTCGGCAGGAACTGATCGACAGGTTCGAAGACCGGACCGACGCCGTCCGCGCGGCCGCACGCGTCGGCGTCGACGGCGTCGTCCAACCCGAGGAGACGCGTGACCGCATTCGGCGGGCGTTCGACCGAGCCGACGACGGCCGCGACCGGGACTGGCCGCCGAAAAAGCGATCGATCAACCCGATCTAGGCGGCCCGGACGCCGGTCACGTCGCCGACCGACGGGGCTCGCGGGTGGGTCGACGAGTCGACCGAAAACGCCCCGTTCGGTATAACACACGCCCGGGAACTGTTGAACGTCGCACTGGATACCCTGCTCGAGCAGGGTCTCGAACGAGAGGGCGAACGCGGCGAGGCGTTGACCGAGACCGACGACTACGCCGACGGGTTTGGAGCCCGACTCGAGGTGAGCCGGCGTTCACCGGAAGGGGGTTTTGTTCTCGCGCGGGCGGGTCCAACCCGATCGGGACGGATCTGCGACTCGAGCCCACGGTCGTTTCTCTCGATCGGCCCGCGTCCGAGATTATTGGATGGCTTTATTGATCGGCCCGAATGGCATACGGTATGGCACGACACGGGCCGAAAACGAATCAGCTCCAATCCGTTCGAACGACGTTCAAGATCATCGAATCACTCAAACGAAACACGGCCGAGAGCGTCTCGGGGCTCGCTGACCGACTCGAGCTACCCAAGAGTACGGTCCATTCGCATCTGACGACGCTCAACCAGCTGGGCTATCTGATCAACGAGGACGGTACCTACCGTCTCAGTTACCGGCTCGTTCACCTCGGTCGGACGATCGAGCAATCACACGAACTGCGCCGGATCGTCTCGCCGACGGTCGAAACGTTAGCTGCTGAGACGGGAGAACAGGCCTACTTCGCCGTCGAGGAGAACGGTCTCGCTACGAACGTCGTCGTCGCCGAGGGCGAACGGTCGATCCGCAGGCAGTTCCTGCCCGGCGGCCAGGCACGGATGACGAACACCGCGACCGGCAAGGCGATCCTCGCACACCTGCCACCCGAACGGACCGACGAGATCGTCCAACGATGGGGGATGCCCCAAGCGGCTCCGAGGACGATTACCGACCAGGCGGAACTCGCCGCCGAACTCGAGACGATCCGGACGGACGGCATCGCGTACGCTCGCGAGGAGAGCGTCAAAGGGCTGCTCGAGATCGCGATGCCCATACTGGACGACGACGGACGACCCTACGGTGCCCTCGAGATCGCGGGACCGACCAAGCGACTCGACGACGACTACCGGCGAGAACTCGTCGAGGAGATCGAAACCGCAGTCAACGAGATCGAGGTCGATCTCTCGATCAGATGAGCCACGAGTCGCCGATCGGGGGACATCGGCCGTCGTTTTCGTGCCGTTCGACTCGATCGGACGGTCGATCGGGTGTGACAGTAATATGGCTGTAAACCCAGTCAGCGCGTCCGGAACGGAAGCCGTTCGGCGAGTCGTCACTCGGGACTCATCCAGTCGCTCGCCTGTGGCTCCGACGGATCGGTGGGGATCCGAACGAGGACCGGTTCGTCCGCCGCGGTTGCGGCCCCGATCGTCGACCGTATCTCGGCGGGGGTTTCGGCGCACTCACTGCGCATTCCCATACTCTCCGCGAGCGACGTGAACGAGATCGGCGCGCCGCTCCAGCTGTACTCGCCGTCGGAGAGGTCGTAGTCCCGTCCCGCCTGGTCGCTGATGATCGCGTAGTCCTCGTTCGTGAATACGGCGACCGTAATCGGAACGTTCTCCGCAACGGCCGTGTGGAGTTCGTGGATGCACATCATGAGGCCGCCGTCGCCGGTGAGAACGACGACGTCTTCGTCGGGATTGGCCAACTGTGCGCCGATTCCCGCCGGTAGACCGGTCCCCATCGTCGCCCACGACCCCGGGTTGACGTACGACCGTGGACCGGCCGCCGCAAAGACGTTGAGCGCCCAGACGCGAAACCCACCGGCGTCGGCGGAGACGATCGCGTCCCGTGGCACGGCTTCCCGGACGCTCTCGAGTGCGCTCACCGACGTCAGCGGCGGCGACGAGTCCCGGAGGGCGTCGAGACGGTCGCTCGTCGCCTTCCGGATCGCCGTCGCCCGCTCTATCCCGTCGCGGGCGCGAATCGTTCGGTCCGCGAGCGCGGCCCCGAGTTCCGACAGCGCCACCCCGGCATCGGCGACGATGCCGACCGCGGGATCGTAGCCGTTCCCGAAATCGTCTGCGTCGAGCGTCACGTGGACGAGGTCCTCGGGCAGGTCGACGCTCCAGGTCCGGGTCGCGACCGCGTCGAAGTCCGTTCCGACCGCGAGTGCCGCGTCGGCGGTCGCGAGCAACTCGAGCAATTCGGGAGACGCACTGCCGGAGAGCGTTCCGGCGACGTACCCGTCGGGGTCGTCGGGGAGAACGCCCTTGCCCTTGTACGTCGTCACGACGGGTGCCTCGAGTCGGTCGGCGAGCCGCCGAAGTGAGTCGCTCGCGTTCGCGGCACGGACGCCACCGCCGGCGACGATGACCGGCGCCGTCGCCTCGGCCAGCAGCGTCGCAGCCGCCTCGATGTCCGATTCGGCGACTCCCTCGACGTACGTCCGGTCGTACTCGCCGGGTGTCGCCAGCGGGACGTCCATGGTCAAGAAGTTCTTCGGGATTCCGATCCGGACCGGGCCCTTGGGCGGCGTCTCGGCGATCGCGATGGCTTCCTCGACGACGGCGGCCGTACTTTCCGGACGCTCGACGAGCAGGTTCTCCTTGACCACGGTGTCGTACGTCTCCGGCGGCGTCTCGTGGATTCCGTCACCCCCGCGAACCTCGGGGTCGGTCTCGACGGCGATGTGAACGAGCGGGGTACAATCGTTGAGCGCGTTCTTCAGCCCGTTCATCGCGTTCATGTCGCCCGGCCCGGGGACGACGGCCGTCGCCGCCGGCGCGCCACTCGTTTCCGCGTACCCCCACGCTTGATGGGACACGGCGGTTTCGTGGCGTGCGACGACGAACCGGATGTCATCGCGTGTCCCGATCGTTTCGTTCAACGGGAGCGTCTGTTTGCCCGGGATGCCGAACATCGTGTCGATCCCATTGCTCGTCAGTCGTTCTATCACTGCCCGATTAACGTCCATACACTGTCATCGTAAACCAGATACTTATGATCTCCCCTTCCGGTTATCACTTCGCCGGCTGAAGCGGTTTGGCCCGCTCGTTGCTACGTATCCGTTCCGGACGGGGGGTTCGGAGGGGGCGACTCGCCTTTCGAATCGAGCGGAACGATACCGAGAGACGGCGGGTGCCGGGACATCGTCGCGGGCGTTAGTCGGTCCCCTCCGGCGACGTACCGCGGTCGGAGTCGGCATCCTGCTCGGCCGGGGCAACGCCGCGTCGTACTGCCCCGACGTCGATTCCTCTCCGGTTAGCGTCGAATTCCGACAGACCGTATACGAGTCCGGCAAGCAGGACGACGCCGATCGGCAAGAATACCCGCGGCGGCACGTCGAAGAACCCGTACAGGAGATAGCAAACGACGACGACGGTCGCAACGGTCGTCGCGTAGTACGCTTGCGTCCGGACGTGGTCGACGAGATCGGCACCCGTAAAGGTAGACGAGAGAACGGTCGTGTCGGAGATCGGTGACGTGTGGTCCCCGAAGATCGCGCCGGAGAACACCGCTCCCACGGTGGCGGGAGCGAGCCCGAACCCGCCGGTGAGATCGAACGCGACGGAGAGTGCAACGGGCGTCAGCAGACTCATGGTCGCCCACGACGATCCCATCGTGAACGAGATGAACGTCGCGGTGATGAAGACGGCAACGGGAAACACTGTCATCGGAATCGTACCTTCGACCAGCGTCGCGACGTACGCCCCCGTCCCCAGCGCGTCGGCGACGGTACTGATCGACCACGCGAGGATCAGAACCGTCACCGCAGTCAGCATGAGTTCGAACCCTTCGAGGACCGCGTCGACGCCTTCGTCGGCCGTACACAGGTCGTATACGATACCGATGGTGAACGCTGTCGCGACCATTGCAAACGAGCCCCAGACCAGTGCAGTCGTCCAGGACCCGTTGCCGGCGACGGTCGTCGCCGTTTCGACGAACGTCGCGAACTCGCCCGCGAGCAGCGACTCGACCACCGGCTGGCCGTCGTACCCGGTACGGAGCGCGCTGCCGATCGTAACGGCGATCAGGACCACGATCGGGAGCAGGAACGTCCGAAGCATGGGTCGATCAGTGATCGGATCACTGAGATTGCCCTCGACCTCCTGTAGCGGGTCCGCATCGTCGTCGTTGACCTTGCCCGTTTGCCAGGCCCGGCGCTCCGCCGTGAGCATCTCGCCGTAATCCCGCTGTGTAACCACGATGATGCCGACCATGACGATCGCGAGAATCGCATAGGCGTTGTACGGGATCGACTCGAGGTAGACGGTGAAGACGTCCGGTGTCCGGACGCCCGCTTCGGTTTCGATATTGCCGAACGCCTCGTCGATCATCGACAGCTGAAACGCGACCCATCCCGAAATTCCGATCGTCGCGACGGGAGCGGCCGTCGAGTCGACGATGTAGGACAACTTCTCGCGCGAGATGTTGACGCGGTCCGACGTTTCGCGCATCGTGTTTCCGATGATCGCGGTGTTTGCGTAGTCGTCGAAAAACAGCGCGATACCCAACAGCCAGGCGACGACCCCGACTTTCCGTCTCGTTTCGAGGCGCTCGCTCGCAATCTCCTGAATAGCGATTGCACCGCCCAGTCGCCAGATCAGCGCAACGCCGGACCCGAGGAGGAGCGTGAAAATCAGGATTTCCGCGTGAAACCCGCCATCGGCGATGATGGCGGCGACGACCCAGTCGAACGTCTGTCCGACGCCGAGTCCGCCGGTATAGATGACGGCACCGAACCAGATGCTACCGAACAGTGAAAGGATTATACGCCTCGTAGTAATTGCTAACGTGATTGCTAAAAGCGGTGGTACGAGGGATAGTATCCCGAATTCACCCATGGAGCTTACTCCATCATGTCTATTGATAAGTCTTTCCATGGGTGATGTTCTATGACATGGTATCGAGTCCGTGTTCGCGTTCGCGTGGTCGACGGTCCCGGGAACTCCCGTCACGATACCGCTTCATTTCAGAATATCAAACCACGCGCATCGCCCTACATTACTAACATATGTATGTAATATCTCGGGGTTCGTGTGATCGTGTAGCGTCCGATAGGTGACCGCCTACCACGCTCTACCGTTCGTGTTCGCTCCCCTCGCAGTCGCCGCGTTCGTTCGAGTCTGTGTTTGATATATACGAAAACATCTCCCAGCGAGCCGTATCACGGATCGCTCACTCAAAGATGAACAATTATATGCGCCACCGGCGAACGGTCGAACGTGAGTCGATCAACAGCGAGTGGAGCCAATCTCCACTATATCAACGGCGAATGGACGAGCGGAACCGGCTCCGAGACTTTCGAGAGCGAAAGCCCTGCCACCGGCGAGACGCTGGCGACGTTCCAGCGCGGAACCGAGGCGGACGTCGATCGGGCCCTCGAGGCGGCCGACGAGGCCTTCGAGGAGTGGCGCGAACTGTCGGCGATCGACCGGGCGGAGTACCTCTGGGAGATTTACCACGAGCTGCGCGAGCGCCACGAGGAACTCGGCGAGATCGTCTCGAGGGAGTGTGGCAAGGAGATTTCGGAAGGGAAAGCGGACGTGACCGAGGCCTGGCACATGGTCGAGTGGGCGGCGGGCAACGCCCGACACCCACACGGCGACGTGGTCCCCTCCGAGATCGGGAGCAAGGACGCGTACATGCGCCGCAAGCCCCGGGGCGTCGTCGGCTGTATCACGCCCTGGAACTTCCCGGTCGCGATCCCGTTCTGGCACATGGCCATCGCGCTGGTGGAGGGCAACACGGTCGTCTGGAAGCCCGCCGAGCAGACCCCGTGGTGTGCCCAGATCATCGCCGAGATGTTCGAGGACAGCGGGATTCCCGACGGCGTCTTCAACATGGTGCAGGGCTTCGGCGACGCCGGTGCGGCGATCACCGACGACGAGCGCGTCGATACCGTCCTCTTTACCGGCTCGGCCGAAGTCGGTCACGAGATCGCCGACAAAGTCGGCGGCGAGCCCGGCAAGCTCGCGGCCTGCGAGATGGGCGGCAAGAACGGGATCGTCGTCACCGAGGAGGCCGATCTCGACATTGCCGTCCACGCGGCGGTCATGTCCAGCTTCAAGACGACCGGCCAGCGCTGTGTCTCCTCCGAGCGCCTGATCGTCCACACCGATGTCTACGACGAGTTCAAAGAACGGTTCGTCGATATCGCCGAAGACGTCGCCGTCGGCGACCCGCTCGAGGAGTCGACGTTCATGGGGCCGGCGATCGAGGCCGACCACGTCGAGAAGATCCGCCGGCACAACGAACTCGCGCGCGAGGAGGGCGCGAACGTGCTGGTCGATCGATTCGAACTCGAGGCCGAGGAGATTCCCGAGGGCCACGCGGAGGGCCACTGGGTCGGCCCGTTCGTCTACGAGATCGACTACGAGTCCGACCTGCGCTGTCTGAACGAGGAGTGTTTCGGCCCCCACGTCGCCCTCCTCGAGTACTCGGGGACGATCGAGGACGCCGTCGAGATCCACAACGACACGCCCTACGGGCTGGCGGGGGCGATCATCTCGGAGGATTACCGACAAGTCAACTACTTCCGCGATCACGCCGATATCGGGCTCGCGTACGCGAACCTGCCGTGTATCGGCGCGGAGGTCCAGCTCCCGTTCGGCGGCGTCAAGAAATCGGGCAACGGCTACCCGAGCGCTCGCGAGGCGATCGAGGCCGTCACCGAACGCACCGCCTGGACGATGAACAACTCCAAAGAGATCGAGATGGCTCAGGGACTGTCGGCCGACATCACGACCGACGACTAACTGGGCTCGCGAGTCGGATCGGCTGCGAGTCGGTGACGATTTTCCCTTTCGCGGTTCCCTCTCGAGGTCGGTCCCGGTTCCGCGCTCGGATGAATCCGTTTGATATATACAAATATCGGAAAACAGCGCTATAGACGAAGGGTTTTGTTCGGAACCGGAACGGAAATGAACGGTCGACGAGAGATCAAACCAGTCCACAAGCTCGATGAAATACTGGCCATCACGAAACGACTCACCGAGGGGACGCTCACGGAGACCACCGAGACAGTCGATCTGACGAAGGGGACGGCCCATACGTATCTCCGGACGCTTCACAACTGTGGCTACCTTACGGAGGAAGACGACGTCTACCGACTCAGCGTACAGTTCGTCACGGTCGCGGAACACGTACGAACGAAACCGGTCTGTCCATGGCGGGCCACGACGAGATCGACGAACTCGCCGAACGTACCGGTGAATACGTCCACCTCGTGTGAGTATGAGCGCACCGGCCAGCCGGCTGAAAGACGAGCGGTTTCGGTCGGCAGTCCCCGAACTCGTTATGGAGACCGCCGCTCTCATCGAGGTCACCCTCGAAACCGCACAGCGTGACGGTTGCTCCGTCTCGACGTCGAGCCGGAAGTTGCAAAGAGTATATATACTGCCGTAGAGTTACCGTGACGATAGACGGAACGATGCCTGTAACTACCAAGCGACGGTGTCCAGCGTGTGGTACTGTTATTGACACTCACGAACCGGAACCGAGGTGCGGGAACTGCTACTGGAGCAACGGCGCGAAACAACCGAGTGACTGACGCGCGTCTCCGGCAGCTCGCCCTCGGAGCTGATCGCTCGAGTACGTCCGTGACGAAGCGGGAAACTCCCGTTCGAGCCCTGCCGGCCGACCGGACGGCGATCGAAAAGCGAGACGTCACGTGGCGAACTGCCGTCCGTGCTATCCAGTGGCAGCGACGTCGCGACGCGTGGGACACGAAGGCTGACGTCCCGCCGACGAGACGAACCTATCGACGAGTCTTTCCACCAGTATGACGACATCAACCGAGGACAGAACCGATCACTCGAACCGATCGACGACTCGAACCGTTCGCCTGCTCGGCGCGCCGCTCGATCTCGGAGCGGATCGGCGCGGCGTCGACATCGGACCGCGAGCCATCCGGTATGCGGATATCGCTGGCGAACTCGAAACAGCCGGCGTTGATTGCACCGATTTCGGTGATCTGCGTGTCCCCCGACTCGAGCAGTGCGACGTCCCGGACACGGCGGACGATGCGAAGTATCTCGACGAGATCGCCGACGTCACCGACGAACTCGCCGACGAGGTCGCCGACGCGATTGCGGACGGCGACGTTCCGATCGCTCTGGGCGGCGATCACGCGACTGCGATGGGAACCGTCCGCGGCGCAGCACGAGCGGCGAATATCGGAGTCCTCTGGTTCGACGCCCACGGGGACTACAACACGCCCGACACTTCTCCCAGCGGCAACGTCCACGGGATGCCCCTGGCGGCCGTCACTGGCGACGGTGCGTTCGACGGTCTCGACTGGACGGCGACACCGACTGTCGAACCGTCGAATGCGGTCGTTGTCGGCGCTCGTCGCCTCGACGACGCCGAACGGGTCGCCCTCGAGGAAAGTGACGTCACCGTGTTCACGATGCACGACATCGACGAACGCGGTATCACCGCCGTCGTCGAGGACGCCCTCGATATCGCGACCGACGGCGTGGACGGGGTTCACGTCAGCCTCGATCTCGACTGGCTCGACCCGACGGTCGCACCGGGCGTCGGGACTCCCGTTCGCGGCGGCGTCGAATACAGGGAGGCCCACGCTGCACTCGAGTGCGTTGCCGACCGCGACCGCGGCGCGGAGCTACTTCGCTCGGTCGACATCGTCGAAGTGAATCCGATTCTCGATCGGGATAACCGCACCGCGGAAGTCGCGGCCGAACTCGCCGCCAGCCTCCTCGGCAAGCGGATCGCGTAACGCTCCGGTCACCGTTCGATTTGAGTCCCCTTGTTGCGGGAGAAACGACCGGCACAGCGTAGCGGCCCCCCGCCGAAGCGACCTCCCTGTCGGCCACCCATCGCCGCCCGCGAGGACACTATCTTATCGAAACACTGACTTATAACACACTCGTCTCAATGTGAGAGGGTATGCAGCGCGAAACAGCGGAGCCAACTGTACCGTAACTGCCGCGCTCGAGCACGGCCGTTAACGCGTGGCTGTGGGCGGAAGACGCTCCGATTGCTGCCGCCGCTTGACGTTCGCGACCGCGAACTCGACGTCGGCGTGGACCTCTTCGAGGCGGCGATCGCGAGCGTCAGTCGAGTCGCGTCGAACGACCGAGTGGCCTTACTCGTCCCCGGCTGGAACGGGTTCGGCGTGTTCGACTGTGGAACTCTCCGCGTTTGCCGTCTCCTTGTGCGTAATGTTCCATCCAGTAACACCCATCAGGACGAGTATCAGCGGCGAGAGGAAGCCGAGGAAATAGTACGGCGCGTAGTCGAACGTACTGACGCCGAGCGTTCCCGCCATGAAGACGGCGCCACTGTTCCACGGGACGAGCGCGCTCGTCACCGTCCCGGACGACTCGATGGCTCGCGACAGGTTTTCGCTCTTGAGGCCTTTCTCTTCGTAGAGATTCCGAAGCGTGATTCCCGGAACGACGATGCTGACGTATTGCTCCGCAGCGAGAACGTTCATCGACACGGCCGAGAACGCAGTCACGCCGGTCAGGCTCGCGACGCTACGACTCAGCCGACCGAGATGGTGAGCGAGGACGGCGATAATACCGGTACATTCGAGCATCCCGCCGAGTGCGAGCGCGGAAATGGCGATCGTAACGGCCCACGAGCCGCCGACCATGCCGCCACTCGCCAGGAGGTCGTTGACGACCTCGAGTCCGGTTTCGGGGTTCGTGCCGCTCTGGGCCGCCGTCCAGATCTGCTCGAAGCCCGTTCCTTGCAGTCCGATCGCGGTCGCTGCGCCGGCGAAGATTCCCGTCCCGAGGGCCGGGATCGCGGAAATACCGTATATCGCGAGCGCGAACGTCACCACGATCGGGAAGAACGCGAGCGGGGAGATCGTGTACGTCCCGGCGAGTGCCGTCTGTATCTCGGCGACCCGATCGGCCGGAATGGATCCGGAGGCGCGGAGACCGAGGAACGCGAATAACGCGACACTGATCACGAACGCGAGCGTCGTTCCGTTCCGCATCGCGTTGATGTGGTCGTAGAGATCGGTGTTGGTAACGGCTGCCGCGAGGTTCGTCGTGTCCGACAGCGGTGACTGCTTGTCGCCCGTGTACGCCCCAGTGAGTATCGCTCCGGCCGTCATCGGTGCGGGGAGACCGAGCCCGGAGCCGATTCCGATAAAAGCGACGCCGAGCGTCCCCGCTGCCGTCCACGAGGATCCGATGGCGAACGTGATGACGGCGGTGATCACCGCCGTCATCGGGAGGAACACTGCAGGCGTCAGTAGACTGAGCCCGTAGTACATCATCGCGGGTATCGTGCCCGCCTGAATCCACGTGGAAATAAGCGCGTACACGATAAAGAGAATGAACACCACCTGAATCCCCATCAGGAGACTCTGGGTGATCCCCTCGTACAACGTGTCCCACGAGATATCGAGCCAGTAGTAACTGAACAACCCGGTAAACGTGATGCCCCAGAACAGGGGGAACTGTGGGTCCAGCCCGTAGATGCCGATGCCGATGGCGAGAAACGACAGCATCCCCGCGACCGGTACCAACGCCTCACCCAACGAGGGACGGGTATCCGGATCGAGATCGTCGTAGAGTTGAATATCGTAGTCCATTGTTTTCAGTCACGACAGGTCACGCGCGATTCTGACGCGTTCGCAGTCCGGACAACCGTTCCTCGAGATCCAGTCGACGATATGTCCGCTCCGTAAGGGTAGGGTTGACAATGCATTCCGGTTCAACGATTACAATGATCGTTTATGTATCTTATGCTCTCGGAGAACGTCGTGTGTCTATATCTATGAGGTTACCGACCACAATGTGACAGTACCCAGTTTGATTATAACGAACCCGAGAGTGTGACGGCCGACGTAGCGGTCAGAGGGTGACCTCCTGGATTGATCGCTCCGTTCGTTCCGTACGGGAGCACACCTGATGCCCGCTCGAGCGACCGAAGCGTTCGTCATTTCCGGTTCGAGTCACGACTTCAGCGGTTCTCGAGACGGTACAGCGAAGATTGCCTTCCATTGACCCATCGAGAGCGGTTGACGGCCGTTTACCGCTCTTGCCAGTTCACCTCGAGACGGGAGAAATCAGCGCGGTTACACGCTGCTATTCCGCCGAGAAATCGGCCAGGATATTCGAGCCACTCGTTTGAGGTACACGAACCCGGGCCGGGACTATTCGTTTAAATTCGCGTTCTGTCCCGCTTTCCGGACGGATTGCAGTGACACTCTCGTTGCGACTCGTTCGTGTTCTGGCGCGGACACTGAACTGGCAATATCGCGGGCAACGGGTTCGTTCGAAACGGTTGCGGTCGGCAAGGGCAGCCACGTGACACGAGTGTAGAGCGAACAGACATCAATCCCACGGCGACCGAACGAATACGGGACGGGCAGCGGTCGGCCGTCGTCCGAGTATCCGTTTGACGGCGATCCGAGTACGGCTCTGTTTGAAAATTTCAAAACATTGTACCCGGCACTCGTCGATGTTTCCTCGTAGTTCCGTTCACGGGGCGAGACGATGACGGCGGACGAGCGATCTTTCCATACGTCCATATGTTTGTAATTCTCGGTCGTATTTCGGATGGCGATGATCGGCGACTGACACGGATTCGTCCCGCAATAGTTTGGTTATATCAAATAATTGGTGCCAGTCCTATCGCACCGAGACACCGTCATCGGACGAAATGTTTATATCGTGGTAGCGGATGTGGCCAATGTATGCAGAGAGAAAAAGCTGAGCCATCAGTCCAAAACTTACCAGGACCGAAGGCCAAAGAGTGGGTCGAGTTTCACCGCGAGGCGGCAGCGACGAGTACGTACGTCTACGATTTCGTCTGGGACATCACCGAAGATGCTGCAGGGCCGTTCTGTACCGATCCCGACGGGAACGTTCTGCTCGACTTTACGAGTCACGTCGCCGCTGCGCCGCTTGGCTACAACAATCCGAAGCTGATGGACAAGCTGCGGGCGTTCGACCTCGTCGATCCGTTGAAGATCGCGGGACAGGACTTCTACGTCAGTACCGGTGGAACGCCGGCAGACACGGATCTTCCCGGCCCCGCCCATCTCATGGACACGCTGACGGACATCACCGAGCAGTACGGGATGGATACGGTCTTCCTGTCGAACTCCGGGGCTGAAGCGGTCGAGAACGCGATGAAGGTCTGTTACGACAACTGCGAGCAGCCCAAATACGGACTCACGTTCGAAGGGGCGTTCCACGGGCGCACGCTCGGGACGCTCTCACTGAACCGGTCGAAGTCCGTGCATCGTCGTGGGTTCCCCGAACTCAGCGGCATCCACGACGTGCCCCACAGTCTGGCCGGCGTCGAACGCCTCCGCGAGAAACTGGACCCCGACCACGGCCACATCCCGCCGGAACAGGTCGCCTTCCTCATTCTCGAGCCGGTCCAGGGCGAGGGCGGCTACCAGGTTCCGGAGCCGGAGTTCATGCGTGCGGTCAACGATCTCTGTGCCGAACACGACATCCCGCTCATCGCCGACGAGATCCAGTCCGGGGTCGGCCGCACCGGTGAGATGTGGGCCTCGGACCACTACGACTTCGACCCGGACGTCATCACGAGCGCCAAAGCGCTGCGCGTCGGCGCGACGATCGCGTCCGAGGAGGTCTTCCCCGACGAGAAGAGTCGCCTCTCCTCGACGTGGGGTGCCGGCGATATCCTCTCGTCGATTCAGGGGACGCTCACGGTTGCAGCCATACAGGAACACGACCTCCTTACCCACGCGAAGCAGGCCGGCGAGCGGTTCGCGGGACAACTCGAGGAACTGCAGGCCGATCACCCCGAGACGGTCGTCGACGTTCGCGGACTCGGCCTGATGACCGCGATCGAGTTCGATACGAAAGACCGTCGAGAGGCCGTCGTCGATGCCGCCCTCCAACAGGGGCTACTGACGCTCGGATGCGGGCAAAAGACGCTTCGACTGCTCCCGCCCCTCGACGTTCGCGAGCGCGAACTCGACATCGCCGTCGAACTACTCGACGACGCGATCGACCACGTGGAATCGTAACCGATTGCCCAGGTGAGAGTCACGCAGCTCCGTCGACACGGCTCAGGCACGTACCTACGCGTTCACGGCAGTCGTTGCACGACGATCACGACCAGCGAAACACCGACCCACTGACAATGACACAGAAGCAGACCACCAAGGCGGAATCGGACGGCGAATCGACGACCGAATCACCCCTCGAAACGGCGCGCCGACAGCTCCGCACCGCTGCGAGCCGGACCGATGTCGACGACGGGGTCATCGAACGCCTCAAACACCCGACCAGAGTCGTCGAGGTCTCCATTCCGCTCGAGCGAGACGACGGATCCGTCGACGTCTTTACCGGCTATCGCGCACAGCACGATGACGTTCGCGGCCCCTACAAGGGCGGACTCCGCTATCACCCCGAGGTGAGCGCCGACGAGTGTGTCGGGCTCGCGATGTGGATGACGTGGAAATGTGCCGTGATGGATATTCCGTTCGGCGGCGGGAAAGGCGGTATCGTCGTCGATCCGAAGGAACTCAGCGACGACGAGAAGGAGCGCCTGACCCGACGATTCGCGGAAGAGATCCGTGACGAGGTCGGTCCCAGCAGGGACATCCCCGCGCCCGATATGGGGACCGACGCACAGACGATGGCCTGGTTCATGGACGCGTACAGCATGCAGGAAGGGGAAACGATCCCCGGCGTCGTCACCGGCAAACCGCCCGTCATCGGCGGGAGTTACGGTCGCGAGGAAGCGCCAGGACGGAGCGTCGCCATCGTCGCGCGGGAAGCAGTCGAGTACTACGACGAGCGACTCGAGGACGTGTCGATCGCGGTGCAAGGGTACGGGAGCGTCGGTGCGAACGCCGCCCGCCTGCTCGACGAGTGGGGTGCGGACGTCGTGGCCGTCAGCGACGTCAACGGGGGGCTGTACGATCCGGACGGCCTAAATACACAGGACGTTCCGTCCCACAAGGAGGAACCGGAAGGCGTGATGCGTTACGACAGCTCGAGTACGGTTTCCAACGAGGAACTCCTCGAACTGGACGTGGACGTTCTCATCCCGGCCGCAATCGGGAACGTCATCACGGCCGACAACGCGGATCGAATCCAAGCCGACATCGTCGTCGAGGGCGCGAACGGTCCGACGACCTCGACCGCGGACACGATCCTTCACGAGCGTGGCAAACACGTCATTCCCGACATCCTCGCGAACGCGGGCGGCGTCACCGTCTCCTACTTCGAGTGGCTCCAGGACATCAACCGCCGTCAGTGGTCCAAAGAGCGGGTCAACGACGAACTCGAGTCGGCGATGCTCGACGCGTGGTCCGACGTGAAAGCGGAAGTCGACGACCGGGACGTGAGTTGGCGGGATGCGGCGTACATCGTGGCGCTCAACCGCATCGGCGAGGCGAAGGAAGCCCGGGGACTCTGGCCATAGGGCGGTCGATAGACTCCGGCGGACATCGGCTCGTAACGTGATCGCCGATGGCGATTCGTGAGCAGTCCCGTCTTCGACTCGGGTATCGGACTCAGCGTGGCTGTTTGACACCGGCCGTCTCGAGGTTCACTTCGATGATGTTTGCGGCCTCCATCACTAATTCGGGAATCTCGGATTCGAAGTAGTCCCCGGAGAGACGGCTGGTCGGCGCTGTGACGCTTATTGCCCCACAGACGGTGGCGTCCGGTCTCGTGATTGCAGTTCCGACGGAGCGCATTCCTCGCACTTCCTCTTCGTCGTTAACCGCGTACCCCTGGGTCTGGATGTGATCGAGTTCCTCGAACAGCGTGTCGATATCGGTGATCGTCTTTTCGGTTCGCTGGACGAATCCCTGTCGGTCGACTAGCTCCCGGACCCGGTCTCGATTGAAACACGCGAGCATCGCCTTTCCGGCTGCCGTGTGGTACAGGTACTGCGGTGACTCCCGCATTCGGAGGTGGTAATCCATCGCGATCGCCCTGTCGCCGCTACTTTCGTACAGCGTCACTTCTTGCCCCTGACACTCGACCGTGAGATGAACCCACTCACCGGTCTTCTCGGCGAGTTTTTCTACCTCGTCTTGTCCCGCGCGGTAGATATCCGTCTGGTTTCGGACGCTCTCGCCCATCGTTACCAGTCGTACCCCGAGTCGATACTCGTTCCCCGATTTCGTGATGAACCCCTCGCTTTCCAGAGTCTCGAGATACGTGTGGACCGTCCCCTTCGAGATTTCGACCTCGTCGCAGAGGTCCGTAAACGTCGGCGTCTCGAGATACTGAATCGCTTCCAAGATGGCACTCGCTGTCTGAATGGATTTGATGCGACGAGGTGAATCGCTCGAGTCGTCGGTGTCCATGGTATTTCTCATTTTCACCGCGGCATATAGGTTTGTATATACCAAACACACATCGGGAGGGGTGTCTCGCCACGACACGAATTCATGGGCCGTCGATCGGATCGCCCACGGGATATGTTTACTTGAGAACGACATGGTCCGCTATTTGGTATCCCCGTAACAACTGAACGATGGGCACACCGATCGCATAGCCGTCGTTCGAGCGGGTGTGCAATGACTCCAGTGGCTACTATAGAATCAGCACGCCCCGTTTTCGCGCCTAACTGAACACGCTCGACCCCAGTCCCGCATTTTCGGGAGAACAGTTATCACCTACAGCCGAGCAAGGCGAGTGTCACGGGGCTTGCCCCCCGAGGCGATTTGCGGAAAGTCCGAGGCGAAAGCCTCGCCCTTCAGGGCGGGGAGAACGTCGAGTCTAGAGCTTTCGGTTCCACTCCTCGGTGGCGAACGTCTCGCTGGCACGTGTCCGCGCCTCACCGATAACCTCGTTTGGCACTGACCCGGGCTCGGCATCGAAGCGCTCGGCGAACGTGTCCTTCAGCGCAGCAATGATCTCTTCCCGGCTCGCGTCGACGTAGTCACGCATGACAGCAACGCGCTTTTCGGCGGACTCGATCGCCTTGTCGGAGACTTTCTCCTCGCCGATACGGAGCACTCGAAGCATCTCGCTCGTATCGAGTGCGTAGCTCATCGTCGTGTGGTGGACGACCGCGTCGTCTTTGCGAAGTTGTGCCGAGCCGCCGATCTTGCCGTCAGGATGAGTGATATCGTTCAACGGCTCGTGAGAGACCTCGAGCCCGATACTCCCGAGGGCGTCGATCGCCCACTGGTCGAGTTCAGCGTAACTGGCCTCGATATCGGCCGAGACCGCCTCGCGTGGCAGGTACAACGAGTAGGTGATGACCGCCCCTGGTTCGACGTACATCGCGCCGCCGCCAGTGAGCCGCCGGACGACGTCGATATCCCGTTGGTCGGCGTAGTCGACCGCGACTTCGTCTTCGTACGCCTGAAACCGTCCGAGCGCGACCGCGGGCGACTCGCGATACCAGAACCGCAACGTCGGCTCGAGATCGCCCTCGTCGAGCCGCTCGACCAGAACGCCCTCGAGGGCCTGTTGCACCGGCTCGCTGTACGTTCCGTCGTCGATGATTCGGTAGGTCATCGGATCGCCTCTAGCGTTGCATCTGCCAGATGCTCCGCGTCGAAACCGATGCACGTCGCATCGACGTCCTGGATCGCCTCGACGAGCGTCGTTCGAGACACGTCTGTTGGGTGTCCCTCGAGTGCGGCCTCGAGCGCCGCGTGACTCTCCGGTGGCTCGAGAAAGAAGTCACCGGTCACACGGGCGTCCGTCACGCGTTCGTCGTAGGTGACCGCGACCTCGAGGAGCTTTCCAGTCGGAACTTTCAGTGTCGCGCTGTCGTGCATAGTCGGAAACCGGTTGGGTATCGTGCCGCCGAGTCGGGGGCTTAGAACGCGTCGTCTTCGACGGTGATGTCGGCGTGTAGGCCCTCGCGAAGCGCCGCGTGTACGTGGCATTCTTCTTCGCCGAGGGCCGCCAACTCGTCGGGATCGTCGACATCGGCCTCGACTTTCAGCGTGAACTCGATGGCCTCGAGGTCGTCCTCGTCGTCGAGCGTGGCCGATGCGTTTATCTCCATCCGACCGAGGCCGTCGTAGCCGGCTTTTTGTGCACCGACTCGGACGGCGGGGAGGAAACACGACGCGTAGTCGGCGACGAGTACCGAGACCGGGTTCGGGCCCGTCTCTTCCATCGGATCGATAGCGAGCGCGAAATCACCGATGACGCTCTCGGTGTCGAAACCGTCTTCACTGGTCGTCGTTAGAGCGATGTCGTCCATGTCTGTATTGTGTGGTATCCACCATACAGGAAAGTACCTTGCGGATCGGGCGTACTCACGTCGGTGTGACAACAGATCGGCAACAACCCGACGCCAATTGCCCCGACGACAGCAGATGGTCAGTTGGTGTGGATCGCTTCGTCGCGAGCGTCGGCGGCGGCTTCCATGATCGCCTCCGACAGCGTCGGATGCGTGTGGACCGTCTCCGCGAGCATCGAGAGGTCGGCATCGGCCTCGAGTGCGAGAGCGACCTCACCGATCAGTTCGGAGGCGTTCGGGGCGACGATCTGCGCGCCGAGGACGCGTTCTGTCGCCGCGTCGGCGACCACGCGAACGAATCCATCGGTCGCCTCGACGGTCAGCGCACGACCGTTTGCCTGTAGTGGCATCCGACCGACGACCGGGTCGTATCCTGATTCGGCGGCGCTTTCGCGGGTCAACCCGACCGTCGCGACTTCCGGATCGGTAAACACCGCTGCGGGCGTCGCCTCGCGGTCGAGGGCGGCCGGCTGACCGGCGATTGCGGCCGCGGCGACTTCGCCCTCGTGACTGGCCTTGTGTGCGAGCATCGGCTCGCCGGCGACGTCACCGACGGCGAAGACGTGGTCGCGGCTCGTTCGACCCTGTGCGTCCGTCGGCACGAACCCGTTCTCGTCGCGGTCGATTCCGACCGCCTCGAGGTTCACCGTGTCGGTCGCCGGTTCGCGCCCGGCGACGGCTAACACGGCGTCGGCGGTGAGTTCCGCCGTCGTGCCGTCTTCGTCTTCGGTCGTGACGCGGACGCCGCCCTCGGTCGACTCCCAGTCGGCGGCGCGCTCGCCGAATCGGAACTCGACGCCGTACTCGACGGCCCGTTCGCGGACGACGCGCGAGATCTCGTCGTCGTACATCGGCAGGACATCGTCGAACATCTCGACAACCGTGACGTCCGTACCCAGCTTCGCGAAGGCCGTCGACAGCTCCATACCGATGTAGCCCGCGCCGACGACGAGCAGCCGGTCGGGGGCGTCCGAGAGTTCGAGTGCATCGCTCGAATCGAGGATCCGCTCACCGTCGGGTTCGAACCCTGGAATCTCGATGGGACGGCTGCCGGTGGCGACGATCGCGTACTCGAACGAGAGGGTGGCCTCTCCGTCGTCGGTCGAGATGCGGGCGCGGTGGTCGTCGACGAACGCCGCGTGGCCGTCCACGAGCGTGACGCCGGCTGCGCGACACAGGCTCTCGACGCCGCCGGTCAACTGATCGACCACGCCGTCTTTCCAGTCGGTCAGCCGATCGACGTCGACGCTGATCTCGGCGGAGATTCCCAGATGTTCCGCGCTCGTCGCTTCGTGGGCCACGTCTGCCCCGTGGATGAGCGCCTTCGACGGGATACAGCCGTCGTTGAGGCACGTGCCCCCGTAGGCGTCCTTCTCGACGAGCGTGACCTCGAGCCCGAGCTGGGCGGCGCGGATGGCCGCGACGTATCCACCGGGACCGGCCCCGATGACGAGTACCTCGGTCGACGCGGGAACGCCGTCGACGGTGTTCGCGGACGCTTCTACCGGTCCGGGTGATCCGGCCTCATCATCGATACGGGTGACTACCGGAGTCACGCCCGCGGAGTCCGACTCGTCCGCGTCGGTTTCCTCGTCCGGTGTCTCGAGTCGCGTTACAGCCGGGGTGGGATCATCGTCGTCCGCGTCAGCGGCAGTGTCGCCTGTGGTTTGCCCGTCGGGATCGAAGCGCAGGACGACGTCGCCGACGGAGACGGTATCGCCGAGGTCAGCGACGACTTCGGTAACGGCCCCATCGACCGGTGTCGACACCTCGATGACGGACTTGTCGGTTTCGACTTCGGCGACGAGATCGCCTTCGGTAACGACGTCGCCCGGTTCGACGTGACAGGCAACGAACGTTCCTTCGTCTGTGCCGTTTCCAAGTTCCGGGAGTTCGAACTCGTAGGTCATCAACTGAGACTCGATCCCCGCGCCTAATATTGGCTTCGATCCACAATACTATTAGTGGATAGGTAGCATGTGATGGCGTCAAATACGGGCTGAAAGACGAATACAAGCCGGAGGAAAGCCCCTGATGGGTTCAACCATAGTAGTGGATATTTTATGCTATACTAATCAATACTATACAACCGAACCGTCGGGAGCATCGAACCACGGTCGACCACGGTTGGATCGGGATCTCCGCTGGAAAATATAAAATAGAACAGCTACAACGCCAACCGACTACAGTTCGACGAGAATTTTCACCGCTTCTCGCTCCGGGTTAAGAAGTGCCTCGAACCCATCTTCGACGACATTCTCCAGGTCGATCCGACTGCTGATCAGCGCTTCCGGATCGAGGGCCTCCGATTCGAACATATCGATGACAGCACCGAACTCCTCGTCCGACTGTGGACCACCTTCGTAGGCGAGCGTCCCACTGAGTGTCCGCTCACCCATGACGAACTCGTTGGGATTCAGTTCGACGGTGTCTTCGAAGATGCTGACGATCGTAATGTTCCCGCTGGGAGCGGTCGACGCGATCGCGTCCTGAACCGTCTGCTCGATCCCTGCGGCTTCGAACGCCACGTCGACGCCGCCGTCGGTCTGCTCAGTAATGTGTTCAGTTGCGTCAGTCTCGATCGGGTTTATCGTCTCATCTGCTCCAACTTCAGCTGCGAGGTGACGCCGCGAATCCTGCGGTTCAACACCGTAGATCGTGCCAGCGCCGGCTGCCTGCAGCACCTGAATCACCGTCAGCCCAATCGGACCCGTTCCATAGACGGCAACTGAATCGCCAGCGGCGAAATCACTGGTCTGGACTGCATGAAATCCGACACTGAACGGTTCGACAAGAGCGCCATACTCCGTAGGGACCGAGTCTGGAAGCGTGATTGCTTTCTCCTCGGGAACGACGACTTCCTCGGAGAGTCCACCACCACCACCGGACAGACCGATGAATCCACCCGACTCGCAGAGGTGATACATCCCTGCATTACAGTGCTGGCACTCGTCGCAGTAAATGATCGGATTCACTGCCACTCGATCGCCAACGGAGACGGTGTTCACTTCTTCACCCACTTCCGTTACTTCGCCCGCGAACTCGTGACCCATCGGAACCGGAAGCTCTTCGCCCGTTACCGGATTTGGCTCTCCTTCGTCAGGAACGAAAATCGGACCTGCCGTATACTCGTGAAGATCCGAACCGCAGATCCCACACGCTTCCACGGCAACACGTACTTCATCTGCAGCAGGTCCGTCTGGCTCTTCAATCTCTTCGACACGAACGTCTTCCTGTCCGTAATAAACTGCTGCTCTCATTGCAGGGTTATCTTACCGCCCGCTGTGGATAACTGTTTGGTCACGTCGGGCGGTGGTGTTTATAGTAGCCGCTGAAAGTCAATGCCCACCCGATCGCAGGACAGCGTTGTGATCGGTGTGTAAATCGTTTCAAGAGCTACTATATAATTAAGCGTAAAAAGTGAGGCGTGCTGATTTCCAGCTGGTTCATGGCAGAAATCGCACGCTTCACCGGTAGTAGCGGCTGGATTGATTTGGATTTTGTGGAGCGTGAGCGGACACCGCGTCAACTGATGGAGTTGGGTATTCGACTCCATCTGTCCGGACCATCGCTTTCGAGGCACTGTCTAGTTGAGCCAGTTTGAGAAGTGAGCAGGTCGTACTGTTGAGTTGGTTGATGCTCGCAGACCTGCTCAGCGAGAGTTATGAGACGGATTTAGAAGAATCTTGGGAGAACGAGCGGACGGCGACGCCCGTCAGGGCGTTCGCCGTCCGCCTCCATCAGACCGGTTGTTCGCTTCGAGAGACAACAACGATTCTCGCTGAATTAGGCGTTCAACGCTCTCACGGAGCGGTTTGGAACTGGGTTCATCGGCTAGCTGACAGCGGACGCGACCCGCCTGAGGCGCAGCCGAAGCGGGTCGCCGTTGACGAAACCGCTGTCAAGATTAACGGCGAGTGGTCTTGGTTATACGCTGCAATAGACACCGAGACAAAGTTGATTCTCGATGTTGCGTTATTTGGGCGGCATGGCACCGATCCGGCAGCTGCGTTTCTCCATCGACTCACCGAGAAACACGATCTCTCGGATGCTGAGTTTCTCGTTGATCAATTCGGCTATCGGACTGCCCTTGCTCGATTAGGATTGAGCGGTCAGGTCAACTATACCGACCGAAACCCCATCGAAAAGTGGTTTCACACCCTCAAAATGCGTATCGACCGCTTCCATAACTCGTGGGTGGGCAGTCGGTCGAGCGTCCGCGAGTGGCTTGAACAGTTCATGCATTACTACAATCATCAGAGACCGCATCAAGCTCTCGATGGAAAGACGCCGATTGAGAAGGTTCAGAACTGGATAGTGCCTATCAAACAGATCTATTAAAAGTCTTTTAGCTATATATTACCATATCACTATCGGTAACCTTGCTATTCATAGGTAGTATCTGATAAACGACTGGAGGGAGGTGGATTACGTTCGCCGTAGCACTCGGCAGGGCATGCCGAGACCCATCCGTGAGACACCCACAGCCCTCCCACCGCTGCGAGCGTAGCGAGCAACTCGAGGAGCGTCACAACAAGACTCGTGAGGAGAGGATTTGTTCAATTCGACCACGCGCGTCACCTGAGGAAACGGCGTATTCGGACAAGGGAGGGTCCATCCTCCGATAGCCGGCCGAGCTAGCTACTCGTCGCTCGAGTCGAATCCATCGACGTACTGGTCTTCCCACTCGCGCCGGGCCTCGAGTTCGCGCTGACCACGGGCAGTGATCGTGTAGTAGTTCGTTCGCTTGTCGAGTTTGCCTTTCTCGACGAGACCCTTGTCGACGACCTCGTCGAGGTTTGGATACAGCCGGCCGTGATGAATCTCTGTCTCGTAGTAGCTCTCGAGTTCGTCTTTGATCGCAAGCCCGTGGGGCTCGTCTTGGCCGGCGATTGCATACAGGACATCACGCTGAAAGCCAGTCAAATCGTACATATCGAAATTATTGAGTATAAGGCTATAAGCGTTCCGAGAACGGGTGAAAGAAAACGTGCACTTCAGGGACAGGATTGCGTGAGAAACGAATCTTGAATCCTGCTGAGACCACAGCGAGAGAAGCTATTCTGGAGTATACTCGTCAGGAAGAGCATCACTGACACTCTCAACTGGTGCATAGTAACTGCATTCATCAATCCAGGTTGTGAGCCAACTGTCAGCTGTCTCGACAGTGAGATCCTCCCGTACAACACCACGAACGAGTATCCCAATAGAACCCGTAAGTTCAATCTCGTATGTAGAAGCAAGGTTTCGGGCTGCACTGTCATCGGTCACGAGTGTGCCACCAGTTCTATCGGCAACAACGAATGCCTCTGCCTCACCTAGATCGAGTTGGTCTCGAATCGTTGGATACGCTTGCTCGAGTTGTTCTGTTGCACTCTTCTCGAGAGGAATTTGTCCAGTCTCAATGGCCTCGAGTGCGTTCTCAAGATACGGATACCCATTCTCGGTACCGCGTTGAAGTTCCTGTTCAACGGCAGGAACAGTCGTTAGGTTCTCAAGTACCGACGTAAGCCACGTTACCGACTCAGTGCTCGCGAAGTTGCTCAACACTGTTGCATCAAGAATGACCGGCGGCGAAAACGACTCACTCATTCGATATCGAGTGCTGTCTCGACCTCATCCTCAAGATCGTCCATGGTCTGTGGGCCAAGTCGAATCTCAACACCGGCCTCAGTGAGAATCTCTTTCATCTCCCAGCGGGTGACATCAGCCCGCTCTGCAGCCTTCCCTAGGGAGATTTCACCGAGCACGTAGAGCCCGATCGTGGTCGCGAGCTCCTCAGTGTGATCGGCATGGGGATTGTGGCGATCAGTTGCCATGGGTTCTAGCTACATACTCGGTCGGCAGCGTCATTAATGTATCCTCGTCTAGCGCCGTCGAATGCAGTTCTGCTTGAATTTCTGCATAGTGATTGATCAGTACGCCTGATGCGCCGCATCTCGAGCAGTCGATTGGTGATCCAGTCGAACCAATCGTCGCTGGAATCGGATCATGCCCGCACTCCTCGAGTGGTTCGTCTAACCACACAATGCCGTGGTCATCTGTCTGGTTGGTTGCAGTCATCGTTGAACGCCTCACCCCTCCGGGGAGTCGATAAACCCGTCAGAGTGCTTTGGAACGGACTTCAGTTGTTATCCCCGACGAACCGCCGTGCACGGCCCCAGATCGAGTCGTCTTCACCAGCACCCAGTCTCATCCATCTCGGGGTTCGAAGACTGCTCACGACGCTCGAGTGTCTCCTGACAGTCGCTGAGTTGTTCTCGAAGCGCTTCGTTGGTCGCCTCGATGTCGAATCCAGAACCCACACACCCCACGTTTCCGTCGTAATCACTGAACAGGTGGGGAGGGACTCGAAGAAGACGTCCACGACAAGATTACAAAGACGAGAGCGGCCTAGCCGTCCAAAGTTGGCCGTCTATAGAAGCAACTGGAAAGGATTGTTTCATCTGAGGGGCGAAGTACTTCGCCCCCTCGTTGGTCGAAGTACACTTAATGAAAGTTTTCTAGCTATACTACTTTAATCTATGTATTCCAGAAGTTAATTCATCTTATATTAATTTTAGGCTAACATAATTAGTGACTGTATACTACTAACTGTAGCCTCTCCCTACGCCGTCGTGGAGAAACGACGGAAACGCGGGGGTGTGGTCCCTTCGAAATCAGCCGCACCCCCTCCACCCACATCCAGTTACGACGGAAACGTGGGGTGGGTGTCCTCCCTCATCGAGTTTTACTCGTCCGGGTTGACCGGACCCTTGTACTGAGAACGAATCTTCGCTCCCTCCCGCCACTGCCAGTAGTAGCGATTGTCGTTGATCTCCTTGATCGCGATCGTTGCTTTGGCAGGGACGTCGTCCGGAAGATCGTCTGGTCGCTCTTCGACCTCTTCTTGATCTGCCGACTCCTCGAGACGAGCCTCTCGTTCCTTGTGCTCGGCGAGCGCTTCAGCGTACAAAGCAACGTTTCGGAACTGCTCCGGGTCCGACTCGTTGAGCGTGTTGACGACCTCCGTCGGGAGATTCGCCGGTAGGGTCGGGGGTTCGTAGGACATCGGCTACTCTCGTGTTAACCAACACGTCCCACGAATCGATAGTTTTGTTGGTTAAGACGGTGGAGACGGCTCTCGTGCCTGCTGACTGTAACACTACTCGAAACTTCTTTATATATAAGTTTCGTACTATGTTACATCGTGCTCCGGCGCATCGAACTCGAGGTCCTCGCCACGGTCGACCGCGGCGACACGATCTCCGAACTCGCGACGAAGTTCGACCACAGCGAGAGTTACCTCTCTCGTGCCGTCGGCGACCTCGTCGAGAAGGGGGCTCGTCTACACGGAACGCGATGGCCGGCGAAAACAAGTCGTCCCGTCGGATGCTCGTGCCGTCGAACTCTATCGGGACCTCGTCCGCTAGCACTCCCACATCGAGTTCCCCGAACTGCTGACCGGGAAGGCACTCGAGGTGCTGTTCTACTTCAACCAGCCGCGAACCGTCTCCGAGATCGCCGACCGAAGCGACAATTACCGCAACACGGTCAACCGCGTCCTCAAGCGGTTTCGTGACCGTGGGCTTGTCGGGACGGCCGACGGCCGCTATGACTTCAACGCCGATTTCGACCGCCTCCACGAGTTCGCCCGTGAACTCGCACACCATCTGCATCGTCAACGCCTCGAAGCCGTCGCCCCGAAGGGCACGATTCTCTGGGAGGACTACGACGAATTCCTCACCCAGACCGAGACGGAGATCGACGCAGAGGCGTTCCACGAAACCGGCCTCGCTCGATTCGCGGCCTTCGACCTCCAGTTTCTGCTTACCGGCCACCGCTACTACGTCTACTCCGAGGACCTCGACGCAGTCTCGCCGGCGGAGCTCTGCTGTCACACACTGTTAATCGACGACGGCAGCCGCCACCGCTCGTACTGTCTCCTCCTGCTCAGCCACATCGACATCGACGAGGCGGCCCTCCGAGAGCAGGCGGTGAAGTATGGCCTCGAAGACGAAATCGACGCCTTGCTCCGCTACCTCGAGACACATGGTTACTCTGAGCGATTAGCTTGCGCTCTCACCAGCTGTTAGCGTTCTGCGCCATAGACGATCTGGGAAGGAGCTTCGTAGCCACAGTTGGGACAGTCAAACCATCGTTAGACCTTCGCACCATCCGCAGATTTCTGGCCGACGATGACGTTGTCGTTCGGACACTCCGGACAAGCGAGTTCGGGGGCTGGTCGGTCCCGGAGTGCATCCCGAACACTGGTCGCTTCTTTTGTCTCGAAGCCGCGCGACCACACTGGATAGCCGTCGACGAGGATCGCTGCCCGCCACTTGTACGCGTAGGAGTTCGGGGCACGATGCAGACTGCTCGCGCTCCAGTCTCCGTGTTTCGATATGCCTGCGTGGGTGTTCGACTCTCACGTGTCCAGTTGGTGATTCGAGGCATGGTCACTCAGAAATGGACGTCTGCCGGCACGATCCAGCACGTCTCGCGCTCGTCAGTGTCCTCGAGGAGGCGATCGAGATGTCCGCGATGGCGGATGCCTGTCGCGTGTTGATCATACAGGCAGATCGACGGGCCACGGGAAGCACCGACCTGCTGGAAGGCGTGCCGAGCGAGGCCCTCATCGCGCATGATCTCATCGTCGCTGCGTTCCTCGAGTGCTTTCTTCACCCGATCCAGATTTCGTTGGAACGTTTCCGTCGTGGTCTCCCAGGCCCGCTCGAGGAGTTCTTCACCTTCGTCGGACATAACGGGCGCAGCCGTCGGCAGGTCGCCCCACCGTGCTTTTCCAGCCACTGTCGTCTCCTCTTCGTCGAAGGTGACGGAGTAGTCGAACACTGCACAGGAATGCGGCTCTGCGCCAACCAGTCGGTCGAACACGGTCTTTCCGGTTGACAGTGCCTCGTCTGCTGTCGATGCCTCTACCAGTGCGTAAATGATCATATGCATCTGGGATACCTCACTGTGCCGACGCTCTGGTCAGTACTCGTCTGTTCTTACTCAGTGCGCCGGCAGCCATTCTCGGCGCACAAAATCACTGTTGGAACGCGTCTGTCTCATGGAGTAGAGCGATCCGGATGGATAATAGCATCGACAGCGATCGTCAGGTCGCTCAACTCGTCAACAGCTTCGAATTGGCTGCGGGTGCCTTCGGAAACTTGCACCTCTGCCTCGAGTGGAGTTGCTGGTTAGGGAGCATATGACAGACAGACGCGCAAGTGGTTTGCTTCACCCCCCCTTTTGATTGAAGCAGCTGCAAGTAGATGTGCGTATTGACTGGAAGGTCTCTCCTCAATCAGGTCTGCGAGTGAGTCCGCTTCGAAACGATAAAATAGACCAGTCCAGAGGGCGCTGCGAGTAGGCCAATAGTAAACCAGACTCCCCCATCGGATAAAATTGAGAATAGCGGACGAGACGGCTGCATTATCGCTATCCACATGATACTGCCACTGACAAACATCAGTAGAAAAAACGCTGTGCCAAGAAAAGGCCGTTTCCGCAGATACTCGTTCACTCTATTGGTCATGTTTGTAGTTCTGCGTATGCTGCCTACATAGTAATCGTTAGGCCGTACTGATCACTAACTCTCCGTGCTGTACTAACCGGTAACTGCGTATGCGAACCGACCAGTGTGGGTTCTGCCAGATACGGTAAATGTTCTTGGAGTTGTGCAATATAGAACGCGTATCTCGCACCGATAGAGGAATCCAAATCAAGTTCATCGAATCATCGCCAAGACGAGAGATTGCTCCGAAAGAGCCTCAGAACCTGCCTTTGCAGACGCAAAGTGCGTTTTCCGCCCGGAAAATTCCACCATTCAGACACAAAATTCTCAACGTTGCTTTATGAGCAGCAATCCTTGGTCGACCTGTAGATATGAAACCACAACTACGGCGTATCATACGGGAAGAACTGTTGCGAAGTATCGCGTGGATTGGTCTCGGAATTGTTGGATGGCCAATCGTGATTTCGGAGGTAGCGTGGTTAGATACGACGGCTCTGACGGTCTTTGGCCTACCCGCGCTCACGTGGGCGTTATTGACGACAGGCGCGATCGCCGTCCGCGTTGCGACATCCACAGAGTTACAGGTTCAGACTCCGGTTGGTCTCTCGATAAGCCTCCTTTTCGGGATCGTGCTTGGCGGCGTCGGCGCAGTGTATCTTGTCACAGCAGGTGGGTATTCTGCTCTGTGGATTATTGCCGCGTATGTCGCCGTGACTGGTATTACCGTCCTCTGGTACTGGTTCGTGGGATCAGATACCGTTGACACTCCAATGACGACGTAGTCCCTTCTCGGGGACAGCGACTTCAGGCCAGGACCAGCAGACTGGTCTTCCAATCCGAAACGTCCATATTTCTCTGACGGTTTGTGAACAACAGATGTCACTCCCTCCATGGATCTCTGAGCAATTGCCGGAAAACAGGAGGGTGAATACGAAGCTCACGCAACGGCACGTCATTGAGACAATGCATCAGTCCGATCGGCCATTCTTTTCACTACAGCAGATTCAACAGCAGATCAAACCAGATGTCTCGAAGGTCACTGTCCGCAATCGGTTGGACGAACTGGAAGAACACGGGATTATCGCAACAGAAACGCTTGCCGACTCACTGACTCTGTATTACATCAACCATCCGGAATCAGAGTGGCCGCTCTCACCAGAAGGAAAGCAGGCACTGAACCGAGAGTCGGCCGAGACAGGGAACCCACTCTATGAATTCCTACATCATCCACGAGTCCATCTGATCTTCCGTGAAGAGTTCCTACGGAGTATTGCGTGGGCCGGACTCGGTTTATTCGGTTGGGCAATACTCATCAGCACATCCGATCAGTTGCCAGCAACCGTCTGGACGGTAGTCGGACTCCCGATTCTCACGTGGGCATCTCTTACAGTCGGAATGATTGGAATTCGGCTGACAACTGGCAACGACCTACAAGTTCAGTCTACAGAGGGACTGCATATCATTTCGCTTGGTGGTGTCGTGTTAGGTGGGTTTTGGGCCGTGTTTTTGATTTTTGTACTGGACTGGCCACCTCTGTTGATAAGTGCATTGTATCTTTTCGTCACGGTCACCTATTTTGTCTTTTACAAACGGGTGATCCTTCCCCAATTTGACGCACCCGTTGAAAATTAACCGATTTGCATGTCCATTCGAACATCTAATTCAACCTGATATAACACACGAAGTGTGCTAACTTCACTCTCTAAGTCTTGCACGGCACTTGCGACAGGAATTGAGTATGTTGCTACCAGCTCCGTTACATCGCTCACCTGTACTGACCGTTCACTACAGAGTCCAATAGACCTGTGATCGGTTTTATGACATGCTCGGTTAGGAGTTACTGTGGGTATCAGTAGGTTCACCACGCTCTGGTCGAGTGAGAAGACTCACTTCCTCCAAGAGCGCCGTTGCTGCCTCGATTCGGTCTCTGTCTGCGTCAGTCAGTTGATTGCCCTCGAGATGGTTGAGTTGGCTGAGTGCACGATGCAGTCTGTATCCTGGTGTGTTTCGTGGGTCCATTGAATCGCCTCAGCCGATCGCGGCGCAGACAAACATGACACGATAGCACGGGCGACCGTTCTGTTAACCAACAGCCACGCTGCACCATCGCCGTCTGTTGGTTAAGACATGACGCGGAGCAAGTCATTCTGGGCACGGCCCATAGCGCGGCGTCCCGCAGACCTGGCACTCCCCGATTGCGTGGCCGGTCCAGGTTTCGTCGGGAACTGATTCATGACCGCTGAATCGATGATCGGTTGTGCGTCCGCACTGGTGGCACTCGAGGCGTTGTTTGGTCGGAATGCAACTGTCCTGATGCTCGGGTTCACGCTCGTCAGCTGTCTGCTGGAGAGCAATTGCGGGGACTAACCACGCATCATCGCCGGCGTTGTCGAGCAACGTCGCAAGCCGCTGCTCGTCGCGAATGCCAGTTCCACCTTCGTCGTAGAGATACGTTGTGGGTTCGTGGTCACTATCCACCGCTGATTGGTCAGTCCACGCTGTTCGATCATGGGCCGCTGCGAAAAGCTGCTCACCGTCAGTGGATGAGATCCGTACTGCATCGGGTAGTACAGGCCACCGATCGGTCAATTGGGCTGCAGGCTCGTCCTCGAAATCGTAGATGATCGTGCAGTCGTCGACAGCCTGTTCGGTCGCATTCGAGGCAAGGAGCGTCGCAGCAGCCGCGCCTTTCGCGACGGCGCCGTAGAACGTCGACGACTCAACAAGCATGTGGACGACACCGAGGAGTGTCCACTCTGTTGCTGGTGCGTTTGTCTTAGAAGAGCAGTCCTCGAGATTGTTGGTGAGACAGAACAGGCATTTGGTCCGGTCAGCTGGGATCGGTGCGCCACAGGACCGACACTCGGTGTCTGTTTCCGTTGGAGTGCCTGGATACCCAGCCGTCGCCGTCGCAACTCGCTGTCGATCAGGCTTACCGTCATCATCTTCGCTGGGTGTCTCGTCTGGGATATGCGACGCTTCGCCGGTCGGACGAAGCTCCTCAAAGTCAGAATCTCGGTCAGTCATTGGCTTAGTGGATCGTGTTGTCTCGCGTCTTGATCAGGTCCCAGTCCGGTAAAGAAGATCTAGAAATGAGATCACTGAGACGCTATTGCTGGCGAAGTCCTGCTTCTCGAGCTTCACGGTTGCTGGTACAATGGATACACGCTGGCAGATCACCATCAACGGCGAAAACCCGGTAGTAGTTCTCGGTGACCTGAGAGCCACAGCAATCACATTCTGGCATTATCCAAATCTATGTTGTTACTCTAGTAAATATCTTGTTTTAATACTTGTGTAATTTTCCCCAATGGCATTCTATCTAAGTGGGATTGACTCTTTTCTGTGCCTGGTAGTGTTGCGGTTCGATAAGGAGCCCACAGTCTTCACAACGAATTTCGACTGCGTTGGTGGTCACCCGTCCGTTGCAGTTGGGGCACGGACTGGCGCTCGAGTTGGGCTGGACGTCTTCGTCGAATGTTGTCTGGTAGATCTCTCTGAGGGTCATGGTGTTAGAAGGGCAATGAACAACTCTGACTGCCCCTCACCCCACTCACGGGGCACAGAAACTTCTCTGGTGGGAAGTTGAGACTACGGGGGTTTAGCGACGCTGTGGGTATTGTTTCAGCCGAATGAGTAAATTGGAAGCGACTTCAAATTGCCGTGTTGAATAGCAGCCTCTGAGCCAAGGTGAAGCGACATCAATCTTGGAACCACTAGCGTCAACCGGTGACAAGCCGACTCAAATTTCGACTGCCCTGGCCAGCACCGCTCTTCAACAGAGCCCTTCAAATCGACTCTGAATCTTGGATACTGACGAACAGCTCTCACGATTCGGTACAGCAGTATTACGAAACGCCAGAGTGATCATAACACAACAACCATTTTACCAGGGTATCCATATCCGATATGGCCGTTCCGTCTCGGAATCCCTCTGATCTTCCCTCTCCAAGCGTTCTGAAATATTACCTCTATAAATCGACAAAAGCGGTCGAGTTTTACCGGCCGATTATGTATCTCTTCTTTCTTGCCCAAGGACTCACCTTCACGCAGATCGCCATTGTTGAAGCGGTATACAATCTGACGACGCTGCTGGGGGAGATTCCAACAGGCTATATCGGTGACCGTGTTGGTCGGCGCAACAGTCTCCTCATCGGAACCGCCCTCATTTCACTCACACTGCTCGGGATCGGGCTGTCCAGTTCCTTCGGGGCCCTTGTGGCCTTGTACGTGTGCTGGTCGACAGGTTACAACTTCCGTTCAGGAAGCGAAGATGCCTGGCTGTATGATACGCTCACGGATGACCTCTCGGAAGACGAATTCGCACACGTCCGTGGGCGGGGAGAGTCCGTTTCACTGGCGATTGGCGCAGGTGCGGCGATTATCGGTGGCTATCTCGGGAG
The DNA here is from genome assembly GCF_001953745.1 of Natrinema saccharevitans. Lineage (NCBI taxonomy): Archaea > Methanobacteriati > Methanobacteriota > Halobacteria > Halobacteriales > Natrialbaceae > Natrinema > Natrinema saccharevitans. The sequence continues at coordinate 67,933 of NZ_LWLN01000002.1, read as the reverse complement.
TATTGACCTGTCATATCCGTGGTTCGTCGCTGCTACAGTGACGGCAATCGGTGTGTTCGTCCTCCTGACGATCGACGAACCTGAAACCTACGAACAAGCCGACACCACGGACCTGAGTTTTCGGCGGACACTCTCGATGATCCGTCGGACGGTCTCACAGCGTAACATACGGGCGTTCGTGCTGTATTACTATGTCCTCTATGCGGCGGTGACGTACCTCGTGTTCGTGTTTCTCCAGCCGATTTTCGAGACAGTCGTTCTCGACTTTGGTGTGTCGCAGACGCAGGTTAAATCCCTGCTTGGATGGTTCTACGCGGCGTATAGTCTCTTCGGCGCAGGGCTGAGCTACTACACTGGTGCGATTCGCGACCGTCTCGGACTGCGAATGTGGTTCCTAGGGCTGCCCTTCGTCGTCGGCGGAGCACTGGTGGGGATGTATTTTGTCCCGGTTCTTGCCTTGCCGACGTTCCTGCTGGTTCGCGGACTTTCTGATGTGACACGGTCGTTCGCTAGCCAGTACATCAACGACCGGATTGAGACGATGGGACGTGCGACTGTTCTCAGCGCGATGGCGATGGTCAGCGGACTCGCAGTTGTCCCCTTCCAACTCGGGAGTGGCATTATCTCTGACATCGTCACTCCATTGTTCGCTCTCGCAGTGGCCGGTGTCATCCTCATCATCAGCTCGACGGGGATCTTGCTCTGGGAGGCACCTATTGAACGAGGACCGAGTTAATGCCGAACTGGGGGATCGCTTTACTCAGAACTCTTGTACAAGGGCGACGAACAGAAATCTATGCGAACGAGCTTCAATATCCCAGACGCAGTTGTCGAAGAGTTCGATCAGGTCTGGCAAGATGAAGGACTCGCCAATCGATCACGAGCGGTCCGTGAAGCGATGCAGGAGTACATCGAATCGTATTCACAACTCGAGGACTTGACGGATGATGTCATCGCACTCGTTGCCTTCGATTACCGGCATCACGAGGTAATCGGGGAACTCCACGGTGTCCAACACGAGTATCAAGACGTGATCCTCAATACCAGTCACACCCACCAGGGGGAGTGGTGTCTCGAGTCGCTGTTCTGTCAGGGTGCTGGCGAGCGGGTCCGAGAACTGACCTACCGCCTTCGTGATTTCGATGGCGTGAACCGGGTAAAAACCATGGTCATCAGAGATAACTGAGAGCGGCGGAAGATAGCAAATACTGTCGTTCAGTCTGCTGGCGTTGCCGTGGGTTTGGCTGGTTCAGCTGGCGTGTTCAGATAGAGGTAAACTAACACGACGATCAAGACGACCTGAACCGCCTTGTCGACGTAGTCAACCACCCCGTATTCCGACTTGGCCACGAGCCAAATCGGGATCTGAACGGCCGTATACGGGACGCCGATGAGGTAGAGGAGACGGCGTCGGTAGTTAAGGAAAAACAGTACAAGCGCGCCGGCATAACCAACGCCTGCTAGTGCCACGGGAACCCGCCCCTCGATGATGCCAGCAAACACGTGTAGCACGCCAGTAATCGCGACTAACACAACTGCGAGCCACTGGAGTCGGGTGAGCGACCCCATCTGACTATCCGATTTGTTTTGTGCGTCCATCACAATACTACGTTGGTCTCACCACTAGATAAGGGCTGTTATTACTGGACTCACGACTTCGTAATACAACTCTCACTCGCCAAGCAATGGGACTCTCATTCCCTATTGATGATTAAATTGCCTGCTATCATGACTGGCTATGCAGTGAGTGTGCCGGTCGCAACGTTTGCTCTAGATGATGGAAGCGTCAGGGATTGGACTCACACTCTGGCGAAAGCCCGGCAGCGCAGCGGCCACTGGCCGTGAGCAGCCCGGACCGTGGAGGTGGTGGGAGGTGGCGGTGACTGCGTTCACACCAGCAAAAAAGGGGTCTGCTTCGGCTATTCCCACCAGCGGCCGCGCCCGGGGAAGTGGATCGTCGACCACCCGGTCACGGCCAGTGAAACACGACCTTCGTGCCAGTTCCGGGCAGCCTTGTGAATGCGCACTTGCTCACCTTCCTCGATCCACGGCGCGTCTGAGGACTTCCAGATCGTCACGCGTGTCTGGCCACTATCGTCTGCGATGAGACCAACCTGCGCGATGCTCGGATGTGAGGGATCCCACAGGGTTTCGACACGCCCTTCGATGCTCGCCTCCTTCCGAGAGACCTCCTCGAGTTTTACAATGGGGATAACGTGTCCGGGCGCCGTCTGCAACTCCTCGAACACGTTGACGACTGCACTCGTCAAGTCCTGACCACCGACGACGGCCTCACTTAACCGCCGGCTGATCGCTGCTCGAGACCAGCCATCCAACTCCTTCGCGAGTCGCATCGACTGTTTGTTCACGGCCGCCAACTGCTCTCGAGAGAGCTCTGTACGAGGATCCGCCCGCTCCGGGTCCGCCATTGGGTCCACGCTCGCCGCCCGTTTCTGGAATTCCACACGCCGCGCTTTGTTCTGGTTCGCAGCGATCGTTCGCGTCCGCTTCTCTCGACCTTCTTGCGTTCCTATCTCGGCCTGGGCACTGATCCGCTCGAGCTCATCCTCTCGTGCCCGAATGCGCTCTTGTTGTTCGAGGGTGGCTCCGTGTATCCGGTCGTCGCTCGTATCGACGATTCCGTCTGGGTGGTTCGCATCCACCTTTGCTTGGACCTCTTGTTCGACCGTTGCCTCGAATTCCGGCGTTTCGTCGACGACCGGGAAACAGTCTTCATCGACCGCCTGCTCGTCCGTCTGTTTGAGTGCCTGTTCATCGACCGTAACGACCTTGCTACTCGAGTTATTACTAGACATTGGAGTTCACTAACTCTAAAGGCGATCACGCGCCTGCCACCGCGATGTCCCTGCATCGCGGTTTTCCGACGACACCGACCGACTAGATCAATCTGCGCGCTCGCGCTCGCGCCTTCGCGAGCGCCCATCTGGGCGCGAGCGAGAGCGCGCCTGAATGCGGTGTCCCAACCAGCACCGCGCGGCGTCCTGCCGAGCGAAGCGAGGCAGGGCTCGAGGCGCGAACGGTGTGAGCGTCTCGGCGATCCGCCCGAAGCGAGCGGCCAGCTTTAAGCCGTTTCTCGTGTCCGGCCCGAACTGCGGGTTCGTGTCCAGCGCGAAAGCCCGCGAGGGGCGCAACCGAAAACGCGCTTAATGCTGGCGTCGAGACCAGATTCATTTTAGCCCGGAACGGTGAGCGACGCCAGGAGCGAACCGCAGCCCGGAATGGTCGGTCGCGAGCGACGCGGAGGGCGGCACGCGGCGAGCGGGGCGGGCCGAATACCAAGAGCAGGCAACCAACGCAACAGCATCCCGATCAGTCCACGTGGGTGGGATTAAAAGGGGCTGGCGCGCTTGAGGAACCCCGCCGACGCAAGCACCACAGCCTGTGAGGAGCGCAGCGAGGTCTTCGCGAGTAAAACGAGCGAAGGGCAGCGAGACGCGTGCGTCTCGCCAGACGCGGAACTCGAGCGTGCCAGGGGCTTTCACCTATTATTGCAAGCCACTCTCTGAAATATACTCCATCACAACTGTTTCAGTGATCCCATCCGCACACTACAGTTGCTTACTTAACGAAATTTATTTTTGACAGAAATTCCTCCGTTTCTGCATGCGAAATGTGTTAGTTGGAAAACTATTTGGTTCCAGGACGTGGAACAATAGGTGATATGTCTATGTGGGTTCGCCATTTTTTGCGTTTCTCGGTGCCCTAATTTACTGGTTCTTTGGCGTTCACCTAATTTGATCACCATTGGCGGAAACCGTATTAATGATCCTATTTCCAGGAGGGACAGTCATCATTGGTTGTGCGATACTCGCTGTCATTGATGAGATGTGATTCAAACATGCGATATTCTGATGTTTATCTCACCTGTGCTTATCGGTTCGAGAAATCAAAACAAGGATCCTGAACGATTCTGATCTCGGTTTAGTCGATGTATTGTGATTCCCACTCACGGCGATCCTCGATCGCTTGCTCCCCCTCGTCTGCAATCTCATAATAGTTTGTGCGTCTGTCGAGTTGTCCTTTCTCGACAAGGTCCTTATTCACAACCGTATCGAGATTGGGATACAGCCGACCATGATTGATCTCTGAACTGTAGTACTGCTCGATCTCGTCTTTAACATCCTGTCCGGATGGGCGGTCGGCGCCCGCGATCACGTACAGCAGGTCTCGTTGGAATCCTGTAAGGTCGTCCATGGCCCAGCCATTCAGGCCAGATGATATTTGTTATACCATACGTACGTAGCTGTAAGCTAATCAAACTAGTCGGTTCTTTATACCACTAGCTGCCTCTCTTATCATTCACGATATCCTGAAACTGTGGCCGTGATAGAGTACTCGAGGGATTCGATCCAGCGCGCACGCTCAGCGGTTGTAATCGTCTTACTTCGAACTCGAGAGTAACTCACCGACGTACTGATTTTCCCACTCCCGACGGGCCTCGAGTTCGCGCCGACCACGCGCTGTGATCGTGTAGTAGTTCGTTCGTTTGTCGACCTCGCCTTTCTCGACGAGTCCTTTGTCGACGACATCATCGAGGTTGGGATACAGTCGTCCGTGGTGGATCTCGTTCGTACTCGATTGCCGTGATCTGTGGGACACGGTCGAGGACATCCCGCTTCAGCTGGGCATAGAGATTCGCGTTCGGGTCACCACCGGGATGCGGGACCGACATCCGTTAGCTGCTGGCCTCAGCGGGCTCTGTCGTTGGGGACAGGAAGTCCCACTCGCGGATGGCGAACCCGACGATTTTGATGCGGCGCTGGAGATGCTCCCACTCACGAGCGATCTCACGTCGATAGTCTTCTTCGTCAGCGTCAAGGGTCTCGTTGGCGAGCGTCCCACGAAGCTGGTTCGGCGACTCGACATCGAACTTATCCTTCCAATCACAGATTTGTGCCTTCATGTCGGCGAGCCGATCCGTGAGCTCCTCGACAGTGTGACCGCTATCTCGAAGGCGCATTGCCTCTTGCATCGCCTGACGACGGTAATCGGGATAGTACGTGGTATGAGTGCCACTCTCGTCACGGTGAAGGATCCCGTCGTCGACGAGTCGCTCGAGGACGCGCTTGGTGGGTTCGTGTGACCAGCCCGCTTCAGACGCGATCCAGTTTGCCGTCCGCGGCTCCGACAACTGTCGTGCGACCATCCGTACACGGTCTTCACCCGTGGTCTGACGGTCCATCAGGCTCTCGGAGTTTGATTTATCTTCGGTCATAAGCGACAGTTCGTGCTTTGTCTTAATATATAGGGTGTCATAGAAGTCTTCTCACACCGAGATCACGGTACTTCCTGGGTTGTCTCCACGTTCATAGTTGGTGATCGCAACGACGAGACGGAGACATAGAGCAAGAAATACCTGCGCTCGTGCATGGACGCGGCCTCGGGCTCGGACGTGCCCGAGGCCGCAGTCTTTGACTGCATTGTTGGTTCGTTCGACTCCTGTGCGGCGGTTGTACGTCTCGTCTAACGTCGACTGCTTCAACTGAACGTCCTTACTGTGCTCAGTGATGCGGTCTTCGACCCTGTACTCGATATCTTTCGGGTCGTCAGTGTTTCGTGCGTTGTACGGAGCGACTGGCACGACCCCTGCGGCCAGCAGGTGGTCGTGCCAGTCAAGCGTGTCGTAGGCACTATCACCGACCATCCAGATCGGCTTGGCGACGGCGAGCGCGTCACGCGTGACGCGCATCGCCGTCTCTTCTGGTGCTTGTTTGCTCTCGGTGAATTCCGCGGCAATAGGGATCTTTTGTCCGGTCGAGACGATCGTGCAGCCGTAGCCGTAGTAGTATTCTTCGGCGGTTGGATCGTAGCATTTCGACGCATCTTGATCGGCTGGCATCGTTCTCACGTCAGTTGAATCGATGCAGTAGGTCAAGTCGAGCAGGCCGCGGCGGGCGGCCTGCTCGACGAGGTGGTCGAAGATTTCGTCAACGACGTGTTCGAGATCGGTGAGAAAGCGATCGACCGCGTCTCTCGACGGCGGTCGATCGAAGCCACAACTGAGACAGACAACTGCATTCTGAAGTTCTCGTTCAACGGGGCGGATGCCGTAGATGTCTTTATAGTAGCAATGGAGGAAGCCACGCATCATCTCTGGTGGCTCATGATCTCGTGTTCGCCCCGTCTCCGCCGGGGCGAACACGTCGAACTCTTCGAGAAACTCGAAGGAGAGATGCTCAAACAACGCTAGCGTCTCTGTCTCCACGACATTGAAGAACGTCTCTACCGAAGACTGCTCTTGCAGGGTCGCTGGGCTCATCCACCACAGCGTTCACCCTGCTCTTTGGTGTGCTACTCGTTCTATGACACCCTCTTAATATAGGTTGAGGTTGTTCGTTCTATATCGATGTCAGTTTCCAACCATTCTGTCGACGCACGCTAACTAAATTCAGAGCAAAGTGGCATCCCAGTCATGGCGGCTCTACCCGGGGAAGCGGCCTCACGAGACGATTGCAGCATTCGTGCTTACCGGACGGCGTCGGGGTACTTCAAAGTGGTCGTGATTATTGGCATAATCTGGACCACGTTCCGTATTCGGAACATCAGGATATGTCGTCGCTATTCGGCTCGACAACTTCTTTGGCTGGTGTCCGTGTGGTGGCCATCTACGCTTTCTGTGGGTCGGTGGAATTCTCGATGGTCGATGCGAGTTCGTCGTACGAGAGATACGCATGATTAACTCTCTGTCTGTGAATTTTCGCCGCTTCTCGACGTCAGCGACAGCGCGATCAGTCATGCCCTCTCGCAGATCACCGACGCCGGACTCATGACTCGTCGGAAAGACGGGAAATGGCGAAAATACCCGGACGACTGTGCGGGCCGACGCACTCCTCGTCGCACTCAACGGATCTCGCAGATGAGGCGGCCCCACGCGAGGCTCCCGAACGGCTCTATTGAGAGATACGGTGGGACCTATAGTACACATACGAAAGCTAAAGACTGCGACACTGAACCAGTAACCATGTCTACTGATTCGACGACGTTCGCGTTCGTGTGCGTACAGAACGCCGGCCGCAGCCAGATGTCGACAGCGTTCGCGGAACGAGAGCGAGAGCGGCGCGATCTCGAAGACAGCGTCGAGATCCTCACCGGAGGAACCCATCCAGCCGAGCACGTCCACGAGGAAGTCGTCGACGTGATGGGTGAGGAGGGATTCGATCTCTCCGAGCGGACGCCCCAGGAAGTCTCGACCGCCGAACTCGAATCGTGCGACGTCGTCGCGACCATGGGCTGTTCGACGCTCGAACTCGATGCGGAGTCGGTCGATATTCGCGACTGGGCACTCGAAGATCCCGATGGCCAAGACATGGACCAGATCCGGGAGATTCGAGACGATATCGAACAGCGCGTCGTCGCCCTGTTCGACGAGTTCCATTCCGACGACTGATCGTCCACATCGGCCATGAACTCTTCTCGCCGCCCAGCGAGTGACAGGGAAGACGTTCGCGGACGAATCGGCGGCACTGCTCTCCGAGGGTGACCGACTGAGCTACTCTCCGAGTGTTCGAATACACCCAACATCGAAACGATGGACCTAGACGGCTTCAGAGCGACTCTCCCAGCAGCGAACGAGGCAACGTACCTGAATACGGGTTCGAGTAGCCCGAGCAGCGTTGCCGTCGTCGAATCGATGCAGGCGTTCCTCGAACAGCACGGATACGAGTCACCGACTGCGGAGGGCATGTATCAACCGGTCTACGAGGCTTTCGAGGAAACACGGCGAGACGTCGCGGACTTCCTGAACGCTCACCCGGAAGAGATCGCCCTCACGCAGAGTACCGGCGATGGGGCGAGCCGTATTGCAAACGCGATCCAGTGGGAGAGCGGTGACAGGGTCGTCCGAACTGACCTCGAACACCCCACTGCCGTCGTTCCCTGGAACGCCCTCGAACGCGAGCACGACCTGAACCTGGACGTCCTCGAAACGGACGCTGGTCACGTCGATTTGGATCGGCTGAAAGACGCCGTCGACGGCGCGCGGTTGGTCTGTGTGAGCTCGATCTCACGAAAATACGGGCGGCGACTGCCGATTAGCGACATTACTGACATTGCCCACGATGCGGGGGCAGAGGTCCTCGTCGACGCCGTTCAGTCGGTCGGGCAGGTGCCTGTCGACGTGACCGAATGGGGGGCGGACTACGTCGCTGCGGCGAGTCACAAGTGGCTCGTCGGTCCCTGGGGAGCGGGCTTTCTGTACGTCGATTCGGACGTCGTTCCACAGTTACGTCCACGCCACGTGAGCTACCGAGGCGTCGACAGGGAGTCGCCGACGCTCGACCCCCATCCCGACGCTCGCCGTCTCGAAATCGGGACGACATCGGCGGCCCCCTACGTCGGACTCGGGACGGCACTCGAACGAACGACGTCAGTCGGTGTCTCGACGATCGAACGCCGAATCGAGTCGCTGACTGGGCACCTGAAAGACGAACTTCCGGCGGAGGCACTCCTGTCGCCGCAGTCGTTCGAATCGGGCCTCGTCGCTATCGCCGACGACGCGCCAGAACGCACCGTCGAACGCCTGGCAAGGCACGATATCCAGGTGAAACCGATCAGCGATCCGGACGTTATCCGTCTCTCGATCCACGGATTCAACACCGAATCGGACATCCGGCGCTTTCTCTCGGTGTACAGGGACATCTCGTGAATGTCACGTGTCGGAGCCCAGACTGACAGTTTCCTCTTAGTCGGAACTCGCCATTGCACTTGTTTCAATATCGAACTGTGACCGCACGAGAACGACCGTACCAACACCGACAAAGACGGCGACACCCCAGTGTCTGGAAGGCGAGACCGTATCCGCTGTAGTCGACAGCAGCCCCGAAAATCACCGGTGCGACGATGCCGGCGAGCGTCTCGAACGCCTGAATCGCCAGCGCGGACCCGACACGGCCGTCGTCGACGACCTCGGTGATCATAGTCGACGTCGGAGCGCTGTCGACGGTGATGACGATGCCATAGACGAGGATCACTCCCGTGAGCGCCCACAGTGGGAGCCATTGGAGTCCGCCGATCAAGAGGCTCACCGTCCCGCTGACCGTCAATCCGGCTGCGATGACGATCTGCCGACCGATTCGGTCGGACAGGGTACCACCGAAAACGTTGCCGACCGCGCCTAGGGAGGCACCTCCCGCGTCGGTTTATTGCCTCTGGCAGGGGTGCGGGGGTCGCCCCGCAAGGTCCAGATATGGCCACACTGCAAGCTGCGACGATGTCGACCGGCGCGATCGTATTGGATCCGCAGGCAGTCCGCGAACTCTGTGAAAGCTACTGCTTCGGGATGCTCGACTGGGAAGCCTATGAACGACAAGACCGTCGGTGCGGTACAGAACAAACATTGCCGAGAATTGTTACCCGCATTCCTCGAACATACTCGCCAGAACCGTTACCAAAGAGATGTCTGCAAATGGAAAGATGGCAGCTTCGGATGGCGATCAGAATCAATTAAATGTCATTCATTCGCCGGTGAAGTTGGGTCTCAATGGCTCTGTACCGAGCAATGTTACTCGAGACATTCGCAGTCGCGTGCGACCTGCTGAATGGCGATACCGGCGACGTTCGCCCCGTACTCGGCGGTCCGACGGATACTGTCGAGAAGGAGACCGACGACGTACGCCTCTGCGGGGTCGTCGTGCGTGTAGAGTTCCCGGTCCAACTCCCTGAGGTCGTCTGTGAGATCGTCCCGTTCGGTAAGTGCTGTGTGTGCTCCCTCGATACCGGTGTCGGCAAGGATCACGTCCGCGGCAGTATTGATGACATGCCTGGAACTCGAGGCCAGCAAATCGATTCGATCCTCGAAATTCGCCGGTATCGTGACATCAGAATCGAGGGTGAAGCGAGCGATTTTCTCGGCGTGATCGGCAATGCGCTCGAACTGCCGGCTGACGTAGTAATATTCGAACAGTTCGTCCCGGGTGTACTCGAGTTTCTCGACCTCGTGGAGGTTCGTCAGTGCCCGTCGGAAGTGACGGGTCACCATCGCGAACAACTTGTCGGCTTCGTTATCGCGGTCGATGACGCGCTGTGCCAGCGTCTCGTCGTCAGTCACGACGGCACTCACCGCGTCACGGTGCATCCCGAGCATCACGAGGCGGAGGCGCAGTGTCGACTTTCGTATGTCGACGTTCTCGGCGTCGATGAGGTTCGTCAGCTGAATTCTGGTATCGCCAGCCTCCAGCAACTCGAATCCGGAGAGGTTCGCGACCGTGTCCTCAACAACCTTACGGCGCTCGGCGGAATGGCCCGTCCTGTCGACCAACGTCACCGTATCGAAGCCGACGGCGTGAAGCGCGTGAATCCACTGTCTGGTAGCGTTGTCCGAGTCGGTCGAGATGTCCACGGTCGTCGACCGCGTCTCAGTCGACCGGTCGGCCTTCGCCTCGACCAGCAGCGAACCGTCGCCGTTGGGATACAACGAGAGCGCCGACCCGGCGTCGATGCCGTGTTCCTGTGCCCACGATTTCGGAAGCGAAATGGTGTACGTCGTCCCTCCGGAGAGTTGGACTTTGCGTGTTTCCATACGTGAACCATCATGGGGCCGATGAAACCTTAGATTTGGTATGAATGGTCCGTGCCGATAGTGAGACACATATATCAGTACAGCATATACAAGAGAGTTGATTCAAGGCGAAATCGATTCGATTTGGTCATAGAGCTATATAATCGTCCGAACAATCTGTGGACCAGCCCTAATACTGGCAGCCGTGACCAGCAGGTATGTCCCATCGAACATGGCAGCGCCCGCTGGGAACAGGCGGTCGTGACGCGACGCGTGCTCAGGTCGTCGAATCGATCGACAGGATCGCACCGGAAACCAAAGAGGAACTTGCGCATACGGTCGGTATTTCCGAACAGTATCTCTCGGAGTTGCTGCAGGAACTCAAAGCCGAAGAGATAGTCCAGAAAGGCTACGTCGTCGACGACGCAGCGCTGTACGACAATTCGAGACGCATCTCAAAATTGTTCAACGACGATGCCGACGGCGCGGAGATAGCATCGGACGGAGAGACCAGTGATCGTGGGACGGAAGTGCTGGGACTGCTCGACCGCCTGGAGTCAGTGACTACGCGCCAGTACGACGCCGCCCGCGCGGCATTTCTCGGCGAGAGCGTAGAGCACTCAGCAAAAACTCTGGAGTCGCTTACCAACGAGCGCTACTCGGCGGTCCTCGCGGAATTGAAGTCATACACGTTGACGACCGACTGGCCGGGCAACCGCGTTGCAGCGGACCTGTCAACCATCGCAACGAACCTCGAGATTGTCGGGGATCGAGCCTGCTTCATCGCCGATGTCGTCGACCGCGAGGGCACCGGTCCGAATGGGATCGTTGGCGAGCGCATGGCAGACATCTTCGCGTCGGGTACGCGGATCAACGAGTACTTCTCGGAAATCCTGTTCGACTGTGAACTCGCGGTCCACCGACAGCTCCGCGACCAGGAGGAGACCGTCCACCGAGACTTGGACGAACTGTTCGAGCTCGTGACGGCGTACGATCCGGACATGTACGGCTATCTGGTGACGGTTACACGGGCGCTCGAGCGAGCGATCTACTACTGGGTCGACGCCGCGGAACTGGCGGTGCAAATTCACTCCGGCCACCAGCCGGATCACACCGCAATCTAACTGGCCCGTTTTACCGCCAGCCCGCCGACGAACAACAGCCCGAGGACCGCGCCGGCTGCCAGCGTCGGAAAGGCAGCGGCGTATCCGCCCCGATCGAGTGCGAGCCCGAAGACAATCGGAGAGACAATCGTCGTTGAGAAACCAGCAAGTGACTGCAACGAGAGCGCGGAGCCGACGCGTTCCTCGGAGACGACCTCGGTCACGAGCGTCGACGTCGGCGCGCTATCGAGCGCGAGGACGAGACCGTAGATCAAAATGAGAACAATCAGCACCGCTCTCGAGAGGGCTCCGAGCAGGCCGATTACGGCACTGATCGCAGCGCTCGATCCGAGCCCGACCGCGAGGACGATCGGTCGGCCGACTCGGTCGCTGAGCCAGCCGCCGAGAACGTTACCGACACCGCTCGCGACAATCATCGCGCCCACGAGGACTCCGGGGAGTAGAGACGAGCCCGTCGCAGCGAAAGCGGGGGTCGCGACGAGAAAGGCGAGCATCCAGCTCCGGACGCCGAATAGCTCCCAGTTGTGCCAGGCGTAGACGCCGGTCGCGAGCAGGTAGGTCCGATTTTCGAGAAGCGACCAGTCGAATCCCGACTGGGGTTGGGCACGGTTCGACGCGTCTCTCGTCGACCGGACGACCAGCGGCGACACAAGAAGCGCCCCGACGCTCGTCACGGCGATCGCGAACCGCCAACCCGTTATCTGAGTGACCGCTGTGGCGGAGACGAACGCGAGCCCGCTTCCAAGCTCGAAGGTCCCGATATAGGCCCCGAGCGCGCGACCCCTGACTCGCTCGGGAAACCAGTCGCTGATGAACCGCATCCCCGGCACGTAGACGCCCGCCACGAACAGCCCCGAGCAGAACCGCAGGGCCGTTCCGAGGACCGCACCCTCTGCTACCGCGGCGAACGCGAGGCTCGGCAGCGCGGTTCCACTCGCGCCAACCGCGATCACCCACCGTGGGGAGTAGCGGTCGGCAAGCCATCCAGCGGGGAGGATCGCGACCAGGTACCCAGCCTGGAACGCACCGAAGAGGACGCCGGCCTGCGTTCCGCTCAGTCCCCAGTCATCGACGACCTGCGGCAGCACGGCCGCGTAATTAAACCAGACCAGCACCGACAGAAACAGTACGGCCGCCGTCACCAGCAGGACGCGGTGGCGCTCTCGCAGACTGAACGGGCCGCGCCGGGGCTCACGTTGGGAGCCGACCGGCTCGGTGGTCACGCGTCGGCCTGTCCACACTGACGGCTCTCTTCGGGAGCGAACTCGGCGAGGAATCGCTCGAGATCACGGAACGCGTCGAGTCGCTCGGCCAGCGTCGCGTGGTCCCAGTGCCACCACTCGGTCGCCTCGATGCGGGCGGCCACGTCCTCGGGGAACCGCCGGCGGATCGGTTCGGCAGGGACTCCAGCGACGAGCGTGTAGGCGGGGATGTCTTTGGTGACGACGGCACCGGCACCGACGACCGCACCGTTACCGATAGTGACCCCGGGCAAAACGATCGCACCGTGCCCGATCCAGACGTCGTGACCGATCTCAACCGGCTGATCGGCCCGCCACTCGAAGATCGATTCGTCGTCGCTGCCGAGGTCGTACATCGCCGCCCGGTAGGTGAAGTGGTGGGCCGTCGGCCGGTCGATCGGGTGGTTCGTCGGGCCGAGCCTGGCGTCGGCCGCGACGTTGCCGAACTTCCCGACGGTGGCGTAATCGAGTTGGACGCGCTCCATGAGATAGGTGTAGTCACCGATCGCCGACTCGTTGAGCCGGGCGTGATGCCGGACCTCCGTCCACGCTCCGAGTTCGCTCTCGGTGATCGAGACGGGGTCGTGTAGCGTCGGTTCCGGCTCGAGCGTGCGCGTCCGGTCCGGCCCGTAGTCCTGGTAGTAGGTCATTGGCCGCGTCGTCCCATCGTCGAGGAGAGGATATTCCTGGGTGCGTTAGCGAACGCCTCGATGATTCCCGACTTCTCGACATCGTCGTCGTCGCGAAGGGTCGAGCGGACGCGCTGGCTAACCAATTCGACGGAGGCTGCCAGCAGGAAGATGAGGATGATACAGGCCATCATCTCGGTGTAGTTGAACGTCTGGCGTTGGACGTACAGTTCGAGTCCGAGCCCACCAGCACCGATGATACCGAGCCCGATCGCGGCTCTGACGTTGTGTTCGAGATCGAAAGCAATCCAGGCGATGAACTGCCGGAATACCTGACTCAACATACCGAAGGAGACAATCTGTGAACTGCTCGCACCCGTTGAACGGATCCCCTCGATCGGACCGTCTTCGATCTCCTCGAGTTCGTCGGTAAAGAGCCTCCCGAGGTAGCCGGTGGTATCGACCATAATCGCCAGGGCGCCTGTGAACGGAGTAACACCTGCCAGCGGGATCAGGATCAGGAACCACACCAGCCCCGGAATCGCACGGATGAGACTCATCGTCCCGCGGAAGATGAAATTGAACGGGTAGGGAATGACCCGTTCGCTAGACATGACTCCGAAGAATAGCGCGAGCGGCAAACCGAGTACCGTCCCGACGATGGCGACAGCCATCGTGACGAACATCGCACCCCAGACAATCTGGCCACCCTCGACTGTGAGGATGAGATTTTCCTCGATGATGAAGCTCGTGTAGGCTCCCAGATCAATAAAGGGGATACCGAAGTACGTCGTCGGCGGGAAGTACCCCAGCAGCGCATCGTAGAACTGATCAAGCTGGCCAACCAGTTCGGCGACGTTGAACTCGATGAGAAGGAGGCTCGCATAGAACAACAGGTAGGTCGCGATGAGTCCGCCGAGCGTCCAGAGCCGCCGCTTCGTTTTGCGGCGTTTCATGTCCTGAAGCTTCTGCTCGGCTGGCGAGTCTCCGATGTCAGCGTAGCCGAAGTAAGCCGCGAGTGAGTCCATCTTCGAGGGTGGCGCACTCATGCTTCGATCCCCTGCTCGATGTCGTCGAGCGGTACCCCCTCGTCCTGTTCGTTCCCAACTGTGCTCGGTTGCTCGGCGAGGCTGACGGTCTCTACACTGCCATAGAGGGCGTCAATCAGCTCGGGGGTGAGTTCCCCGCGTCCGACATCGAACAGCTTCTGTCCCTCACGAAGCCCGATGAACCGATCACCGAAGTGGGCGGCGACGTTCACTTGGTGGAGGCTCACGAGCGCGGTCACGTCGTGCTCCTTCGCGGCCTTACGAAGATATGTCATCACCGTCTCGGCACTAGAAGGGTCAAGACTGGCGACCGGCTCGTCGGCCAGCAGCAGTCGCGGGTCCTGAACGAGCGCTCTGGCGATACCGACCCGCTGCTGTTGGCCGCCGGACATCTGTGCGACCTTCTGGTGGCTCTCTTCAAGCAGGCCGACGGTTTCGAGGGCTTCTAGGGCCCGGACCTTGTCCTCCTGGGATTGCCACTGAAGCATACTCCGGAGCATCGAGACGCGACTGAGCGAGCCGGTTAGCGCGTTGAGATACGCCGAAACGCCCTCTACGAGGTTGTGCTGCTGGAAGATCATCCCGACGTCCGTCTGCGAGCCGGATATCTCCTCGTTGTCGAGGTAGATTGAACCTTCGGTCGGTTCGGTCAGTCCGTTCACACACCGCAGTAGCGTCGACTTGCCTGCGCCGGATTCACCCAGCAGGACGACGAACTCATCCTCTATCTCGAAGGATACGTCTTCGAGTGCGGTCACGTCGCCATACTGTTTCGACAGGTTCTCGACTTTGAGTGTACTCATAGAAATGATAATTGTGGTGGTTATTCGCCGGGCTCGATACCGACTGCGTTCATCCGTTCGATGATTGGTTGGTAATCCTCTATCGACGTGTCACTGAGCGTGGTGAACGGTAGCTCATCCTCGTTGTAGTCATCCGGATAGTGTTCTTCGATCTGCTCTTTATCAGAGCCTCGAAGAACTTCCCCCACCTCCTCTTTCACATCAGACTCCCAGCTGGTCCGGGCGTACATCGGCTGTTTCGGGATCGGGAACGACCACCAAACCGCCTTGAACTCCGGCGTTTCGGTGCCCATCGTTTCCAGGAAAGAGCTATTTTCCTCGACGCGGTCGGGCACTTCGGTATCTTCTGGCAGGTGCGGGATGCCGTTGCCGCCCCAGGTCGTCGCCCCGTCGGCCTGCCCCTCCCCGACCCGCTGGAGTGCCTGGTCGTGGTCGGTCCAACTTCCTTCGAAGTCGACCGGATCATCCTTCGGCGCGTCACCGATATCGAGCCCGGCTTCCTGGAGCGCGTACAGCGCGAAGATAGAACCGCTGGTCGAGAGACGGTCGGCGAAGGCCCACGTCTGGCCCTCGACGTCTTCGGGCCCACCGATATCCGATTCCGGTGGGACGACCATCAGCGAGAAGTAGAACGCCGACCCGCCAGTCACGGTCGAGCCGTAGATGTCCATTTTATCCGGATTCGCCAGCACCGTCACGTCGTCCATGCCGATTTCGGCCTGCTCGCTCTCGAGGGCCGGGAGAATCGCCGAGTAGTCCGTCGGAACCTGCATCTCGAACTCTGCACCGTCGATTTCTGCGTTGAGGAGGTTCTGAACGGGTTTATATCGGCGGCGAGCGTCCGCCGGTGTCCCAGGCGTCAATAGCATCGTAACGACGTTTTCGTCAGCGGTCCCGCCGAGGACGCCCCCACAGCCTGCTAGACTCGCAGTGAGGGCGGTCGCCGCGGTTCCGGAAAGAAACCCGCGTCGACCGACCGCGTTGCTCCGACTGTCTCCGTTGGGTGTTGATTCTCCCATTCTGTCGTTGCTCTGTCTGTCACACATCAATTCAACACTGGAAAATCGACCGAATAACGATTGGCTGGGTAGAGTCCGAAGGCTCCGTGTCGGTCCGTCTGCTTCCCGGATAGAGACACCGACTATCACACGGAGTACGTACCCGTCTGTACTCGGCTCACTGATCGGTGGGATCAACCCCGACGACGAGCGGTCCATAGAGAGTACCGAGAGAATTCTTATGCAGTCGTTTGGACGTGTTTCGACCGAGTGTATGGTTGATCCACACGACAGATCCGATCGGT
This sequence comes from Natrinema saccharevitans, assembly GCF_001953745.1. Classification (NCBI taxonomy): domain Archaea; kingdom Methanobacteriati; phylum Methanobacteriota; class Halobacteria; order Halobacteriales; family Natrialbaceae; genus Natrinema; species Natrinema saccharevitans. The sequence goes on along the minus strand of NZ_LWLN01000002.1, from coordinate 51,268 downwards.
TCGAGCTGATCGCCGCCTGCGAGGGGGCGACACTCGCTCAGTTCGCCAACGACGTGCTCGAAGGGGACCCGCCGCTGTCGGTCCGTCAAGAACCGCGGCCACAGTTACTGATGCAACAGGTGTGTGACCCGGTCGAACATCGCCCGTTCAACCTCGGCGAGGTTCTGGTGACACCCGCGGAGGTGGAACTCGAGGAGACGCGCGGCTTTGCCATGGTGCCGGGCAAGGGCGAACGGGCCGCGCTCTCGGGCGCGATCGTCGATGCTGCTGTCGCCGCGGGCCACGAGGAGACGCCCGCGATCGTCGCCGCACTCGAGGACGTGGCGGCCCGACAGCGCGAGCAGCGACGCCGGGACTGGGCACAGAGCAAACACACCGCCGTCGAGTTCGAGACGATGGAGGGCCAAGAGTGAGAGCCCTCGGCATCGACCCCGTTCACGATACTCGCCGGACGTTCGACGGGCTACTCGAGGCGATGAGTCGGCCCGGAACCGTCCACGCCGTCCCGGCGCCCGCGGACCACGCCGTCGTCGCGACCCTCGTCGACCACGAGGTGACGCTTGCGACCGACGACGAGACCGTGCGGGACGCCCTGGCCGATCAGGGCCGGTTCAAACGCGCTCCGTTCGGGGAGGCGGACATCGTCCACGCCCGCGAACACATCGATTGGGATGTACAGGACTGCAGGCGTGGCTCGCTGACCGAACCCAGCGACGGTGCGACCGTGGTCTACCGCGTCGAAACACTCGACGACGACGCGGCCAACGGAACAACACTGAGCCTCTCGGGCCCAGGTGTCGACGGGACGGCAACGCTATCGGTGGCTCTACCCGAGACGGAACTGTCTGCACTTGCTGCGGCCCAGTCCGACTACCCGCGCGGCGTCGACGCTATCTTCGCCACCGAGGATCGCGTGGCTGCACTCCCGCGGTCGGTAACGATGGAGGTGGTCTGAGTGGGGTACGTCGCGGTTACTGCTGGGGAGGAACTCATCGAGCGCGCCGAACAGTTATTCGAGAAACAGCGCATCGACGACGATTCCGACGATATCGGTATCGATCAGATCGAGGGGCAACTCGGCCGCCTCACCGCAAAGGCGATGAGTGAGGGCGGCCTCTACGCGCCACGACTGGCCGCGTTGGCGGTCAAGCAGGCCCAGGGCGACACGGTCGAGGCCGCGTTCCTGCTGCGGGCGTACCGCTCGACGCTGGAACGGTTCGATGAGACGATCACAGTCGATCCGGGCGAGATGATCGCCAGTAGGCGGGTTTCACCGGCGTTCAAGGACGTCCCCGGTGGCCAGATCCTCGGTGCGACCAAGGACTACACCCAGCGACTACTGGATTTTGATCTCGCTGACGACGATCCCGAGGACCCCACCGCCGAGTGGGACCTCGATGACGAGGGTGATCCCGAGCGGCTGACCAACGTCACGGAACTGCTTCGGGAAGAAGGGCTGTTGCACGAACCCGACGAACCGGTGGTCGACGAACCCAACGACACGACCCGGGAGTCGGTCACACACCCGCCCGAGCGCGACGAGGTCCTCCAAGAACTGGCCCGCGGCGAGACCGGCGCGGTGACCGCGCTGGGCTACTCCGCGCTGCGGGGGTACGGTCAGGTCCATCCGACGCTGGCGGAGGTTCGGGTCGGACGCCTGCCTGTCCGGATCGAACACCCGTACACCGGTGAGGAGGTGACCGTCACCCACACCGAGGTCACCGAGTCCGAGGCGGTCGTCCCCGTCTACGAGAAGCGCGAGGACCCACAGTTCGCGTTCGGATACGGGCTGACCTTCGGCCGCAACGAACGCAAGGCCATCGGGATGACCATTCTGGACGCCTCAATCCAGCTCGACAGCGACGAGGAACCCGCCGAGAACGCCGAGTTCGTCCTCGACACGGTCGACGGGATGGACTCCTTCGGCTTCATCGAACACCTCAAACTGCCCCACTACGTCACGTTCCAGTCGATCCTGGACCGCATCCGCGCCATCAGAGAGCGCAAGGGGTTGAGCGAGGGCGGCCGCATCGAAACCGACGAACAACTCGCGGACCCAGCAGTCGCGGGAACGAGTGACGATGACTGAACAGACCACAACCGACGACGTATCGCCCGGCGGGGGCACGCCCGTCGCGACCGACTCCGTCGACGCCGCTCTCGAGTCCCTGGACAGTGACGGCCTGGAAGGGTACAATTACGCGTACCTCGACGAGCACACCAAACGCGAGGTCCGACGCTCGATACTGAAAGCCGTTGCCATCCCCGGCCACCAGGTACCCTACGCCTCCCGGCCGATGCCGCTGGCCCGCGGGTGGGGCACCGGCGGTATTCAGGCCTCGCTATCGATCCTCGATCCCGAGGACACGTTCAAAGTGATCGACCAGGGCGCGGACGAGAGCGTCAACGCCGCCAACATCCGTCGGCTGGCGGAGACCACCGCTGACGTGGCGACGACGACCGACACCACTGAGGCGGACCTGATCCAGAGTCGTCACCGCATCCCCGAGGAGGTACTGACCGACAAGCAGCGCCTAGTGTTGCAGGTTCCGATCACCGACGCGCTGCGGACGGTCGATCCCTCGGACGCAGCCAACCGTCGGCGACACGCTCACAAGAACTACGGGAAAATGTGGGTCCACCTCTATGAGAACATCGTCGAGTACGGCGAGATCAAGATCGCCTCTCGGTATCCGACGATGGTCGCCGGGCGCTACCTGATGGACCCCTCGCCGATCCCGCGATGGGACGTACCGAAACTCGATCACGCGGACCATCTCACGTTGTTGGCTGCGGGCCGGGAGGCGCGTATCTACGCCGTCCCGCCACACACCGAGGTCGAACCACTAGCCTTCGAGGACCGGCAGTTCACCGTCGAGCGTTTCCCCGAGCAGGCCTGCCACGCCTGCGGATCGACCGACACATACCTCGTCGAGGTCTCAGAGGAGGCCACCGAGGACGGAGACGACGCCTTCGAGACCCGCTACGCCTGCAACGACTCGAGCTTCTGTGAGAAACGCCGCGAGGATCCCGACCTCCCGAAGGACCATCACCTCGAGGAGGAAGTCGACTGGGGGCCGGGAACGCCCGACGCGGGCACGAACGACGCCGGAGCTGCGATCGAACAGGGAGGTGCCGAGGAATGACGCTGTTGGAAGCCCACGACTTGCAGACGCGCTACGGACCCGGCTGTCCCCGCTGTGTCGAGTCGACCGGCGACCGCGCTGGGACGAACCAGTGCCCCCACTGCGGTAGCGTCGTCGCCTGTGCCGAGGCGGACCTCAGCGTCGAGGCCGGGGAGGTGTTGGGCATCGTCGGCGAGTCCGGGTCCGGTAAGTCCAGCCTCGCGGAACTGCTCGCGCTCGAGCGCGACGACGACGCTACAACTGCCGGCGAGGTCAACTACGCGGGCCACGACGGTAATCTGCTCGGGGTAGACTACGAAACGCGCCACGATCTCCGCACGGGAGAGATCGCACTCGTCCACCAGCACATCCGCGACGGCCTGAATCTCGAGTTCACTGGCGGCGGCAACGTCGCGGAGAAACTGCTCTCGGCCGGAAACCGTTCGTATGAGGATGTCCGCGGGCGCGTTCGGGATCTTTTCGATGAGACGGAGATCCCGGTCGCCCGGATGGACGACCCCACCAGCACCTACTCCGGAGGGATGCAGCGGCGCGTTCAGATCGCCCGCGCACTGGCGACCGACCCGGACCTGGTCGTGCTGGACGAACCGACGACAGGGCTCGACGTGAGCGTCCAAGCCCGCGTACTGGACATGTTCCGCCGCGTCCAGCGCGAAGAGGGCGTCGCCGCCATTGTGGTCTCACACGACCTGAGCGTCGTCCGCCTACTCGCCGATCGGACGCTCGTGATGCGCCACGGTCGCATCGTCGAGTCCGGTCTCACCGATCGCATCATGGAAGACCCGCACCACGAGTACACCCAGACCCTTATCAATTCAGTAATATGACAGTCCTGTCCGTCGACGGTCTCTCCAAAACCTTCGACATGCACGTGCTCGGCGACACCCAGGTCGTCGGTCTCGACGACGTATCGTTCGACGTCCGCGAGGGCGAGTTCCTCGCTATCGTCGGAGAATCCGGCAGCGGTAAGTCCTCGCTGCTGAAATGTCTGTACCGAACCTACGATCCCAGTTCGGGCGAGGTCGTCTACCACGGTCCCGACGGCGACGTCGATCTGGCCTCGTGTCCCGACCGGACGGTCATCGACCTCCGGGGGGACAGCATTGGATACACCTCACAGTTCCTCGACGAAATTCCCCGGGTCCCCGCAGTCGACGTGGTTGCTCGGCCCCTAGTCGAACAGGGGGTCGACCGCGAGGATGCGCGGTCGACTGCTCGTGACCTGCTGTCGGCGCTGTCGGTACCCGAAGAGCTGTGGCAGGCGTATCCGGCGACGTTCTCCGGCGGCGAGCGCCAGCGAGTGAACCTCGCACAGGCCCTCGCACCGAAACCGGACCTGCTCCTGCTGGACGAACCGACCAGCGCGCTCGACCCCGACACCCGTCAGGCCGCGATCGATCTCCTTTCAACGTATCTCGGTTCGGAGACGACGGTCATCGGCGTCTTCCACAACACGGATGTGGTCGATGCCGTCGCGGATCGAGTGGTCGTCCTGGACGATGGTCGCCTCCAGCGCGTCGCCCCCATCGAGGCGTACGATGAGGAGGTGGTGATCGGATGAGTTCAACCACCCAGACCACAGAGGGAAGTGTCGCCGTCGTTGGCGGACGCGTCATCACGCCCGAAGCCGTGCTCGAGGGCGGCGTTCGTATCGAGGGTGACCGGATCGTCGAAGTCGGTGACATCGACGACGACGCTGATACCGTGATCGACGTCAACGGCCGCCTTATCATGCCCGGCCTGGTCGATCTCCACGGCGACGACATCGAGAATCACCTCCATCCGCGCTCGGGAGCGCGGATGGCGCTCCCGATGGCGCTGGCCTCGGCCGACCGCGCGAATGTTGCGGCAGGAATCACGACGAAGTTTCACGCCATCTCCTTCGAACTCGACGAGGAGGCCGATCGGTCGCCCGAACTCGCGGCGACGTTGACAGCGGCAATCACCGCTGCCGACGACCTCCTCGTGGACCACCGCCTACACGCCCGTTGTGAAGTCACCCAGAAACGCTGTGTCGACGCGGTTCTCGAAGTCGTCGAGAACGGCGACGCCGACCTCGTTTCGGTGATGAGCCACATCCCCGGCAAGGGCCAGTTCCGCGACGTCGAGGCGTTTAAACGGTACTACGAGAACGCCAGCGAGCACACGGCCGAGGAGGCCGAAGAAATGATCGAAGAGCGAACCGACATCGCGATGGCGACGCTGCGCGAGCGCGTCGACGAGATCGTCGAGGCCGCCCACGACACCGGTGCAGTGACGGCCTCGCACGACGATGAGAATCCCGCGGAAGTCGAGCGATTGGCTGATGCCGGCGTGGACATCACGGAGTATCCGATCACGTTAGAGACCGCCGAGCGCGCGGCCGAACTCGGTATGACGACCGCGATGGGCGCTCCGAATCTCGTCCGCGGAGAGAGCCAGTGGGGCAATCTCTCGACGGGCGACGCCATCGACGCCGGTGTCGTCGACACTCTCGTGGCCGACTACCACCCGCCGTCGCTGCTCGCGGCCGCGTTCGTCGACACCGGGGAACCACTGCCCAAGCGGGTCAACCGCGTCAGCGCCAATCCCGCCGACGCGGTCGGTTTCGACGACCGCGGTCGGATCGAAGTCGGGGCGCGAGCCGACTTGCTCGTCGTCGACCGTGACCCGACACCGACGGTCGTTAGCGCGCTCGTCGCCGGCCAGCCGGTGTACCGCGCCGATCGGGTGGTGCGATGACCCCGAGCGTCGGCGCAGCGATGGACATTCGCTTCGGGGAGACCGTCGAAGAGTTCATGCGCTACGTCACCGACATCGGACTGGACCACGTGGAGTTCAAACGCGAGTACCTCGCGGGCCATCCGGAGACGCCCGGCCCCGAGCGGATTCGGGAACTGTCCGACCGCTACGGCGTCAGCGTCACGTACCACGCACCCTTCCGGAACTGGAACATCGGCAGTTACAACGAAGTGGTCCGGCAGGACTCCGTCGAGCGGGTCAAGCGGACGCTCGATGACGCCGCCGAGGCCAGGGCTGGGGCCGTCGTCGTCCACGGTGGGTCGGTCCCGAATCGCTACCCCGAGTGGATCCGCGACCGCGCGAAGCAGAACGCGCTGCACTCGCTTGCGGAGTGTGCAGAGTACGCTCAACTGGTTGGCGTGCCACTATGTCTGGAAAACCAGCCCATCAATGAGGAGAAGCGGCGCTACACTACGACGCCAGCAGATCTCGCGGCGATGCGGAACACCGTCGACGTACCACCGCAGTATCTCGGCGTCACGCTCGACGTGGGCCACGCGAAGGTCAACGGGTACGACTGGCGCGCGTTCGTGGAGGAATTTGGCCATCGGATCCGGGTCTGTCACCTCCACGATAACGACGGCACTGCCGACCAGCACGAGCCGTTTCCCGACTACGAGTCGGTCGTCGAGGCGATTCCGGCGGACTACTTCGTCTTCGAGACGAAGTCGGTCGGCGACCTGGCGACGAGCGTCGGCACCGACAAAACGCCCCCCGAAACGGAGCTGACGGCCCGTGAGTGACCGATGGGCGGATGACTACGATGCCGTCGTCTTCGACAACGACGGCGTGCTGGTCGCCCCGACTGAGCGCGAGGTACTCGTCGACGCCGTCGTGGACTCGTTTCGAGCCTTCGGCGTCGAAATCGATCGGTCGGTCGCCCGACGGACGGTCGCCGAGGACACCGTCCCGATCGAGGCGGCCCGCGAACACGGACTCGATCCGGAAGCGTTCTGGCATCACCGCGAGTTGACCGCCAGCCTCGCCCAGCAGGCCCACGTCCGGGATGGCGGCAAGCAAGTCTACGACGACGTCGCGGCACTCGGACAGCTGGACCTGCCTCTCGGGATAGTGAGCAACAACCAGCACGCAACGATCGAGTTTCTGCTCGCACACTATGATCTGGACGGGTTCAGGACGGCCTACGGTCGACAGCCGACGCTCGCAGGTGCGGCCCGACGGAAGCCGGAGTCGGATTACCTCGAGCGGGCGCTGGCGGACTTAGATGCGAGCGAGGCGCTGTACGTTGGTGATTCCGAGAAGGACATCGTCGCGGCCCGGCGTGCCGATATCGACTCGGTCTTTCTCCGCCGAGACCACGTCGCAGACGTGGCCCTCTCAGTTGAGCCAACTGCTGAGGTACCGGATCTCCGGTCGCTGGTTGAAGTACTGACCGAACAGCGCTGACAGCGACTGTCACTCTCTTCTATAGTAGCTCTTGAAAGTCAATGCACACCCGATCGCAGGACAGCGTTGTGATCGGTGTGTAAATCGTTTCAAGAGCGACTATAGCTCCCGAAGCCGACGAAGTACGGACTCTACGGACGATAGGTTCACAGTGAGACTGCTCGGTGGTTGGAGTATGCACCGTCGAGCCGTTCTCGGGACGCTTGCCGCAGGTTGCGGGGCACTGTTTGCGGGCTGTTCCGGGTCGAGAGTTGACGGGGAGGTCATCTCAAATGAAACACCGCTCGTCTTCTCCCACGAGTACTCGACGCAGGCGACGTACTCCGGTACCCGTGTCGTCGTCGATGTGACAGCCGAAAACCAGGGGGTCGAGCCAATTACGCCGGAGGGGCGGGTCCCACGAGTCGTCTGCACGTTCTTGGACAACGGCGGCGGTACGCTGCACCGATCGGGGCTCGAGCTGAAGAAGTCCATCGGCGTCGAAGAAACGATCACGTTGGAGTTCACGCTGGCGGTCGATGTTGACGATATGAGCCGCTATGCGCTCCGGAGCGAATGGGTCGAGGAGTGACATCCCCGTGCCCTGACAAAGGAATTCTGACACCGAGTCGACTGTCCCGGGAAATTCAGAGCGACGCCGGTAGAGCATATCGGAGACTTTTCATCAAGAGAAATCCAGACGATCGTCCCTCAATCCAGCTGGAGCATCTCAAGTAATACTTTTAACAAGTCCATCATTGAGGCACTGTCTATAGTAGCCGCTGAAAGTCATTGCACACCTGATCGCAGCGCTGTCGTGCGATCAGTGTGTGAATCGTTTCAGCGGCTACTATAGTTTAGCACCTCCGCTGGCGGTTGTTTGTTGAGTGACTGGTGCGGTCGCTGTGTGTTATAGTAGTGTACAAACTGTTCAAGCCATTCGCTGGTGCTGGCCCGACTGCCAACCCACGAGTTGTGGAAGCGGTCGATCCGTATTTTGAGGGTATGAAACCACTTTTCGATGTGGTTTCGATCGACATAGTCGAGTGACCGCTCAACCCTAATCGAGAGAGGGCAGTCAGATAGCCACCACCATCGACGAGAAACTCAGCGTCGGAAAGATCGTGTTTCTCGGCGAGTCCATGCAGAAACGCAGCAGCTGGATCGGTGCCTCGCCGACCAAAGAGTGCGACATCGAGAATGAGTTTCGTCTCAAGGTCTATTGCAGCGTGCAGCCAAGATCGGTTGCCGTTAATCCTGACAGCGGTTTCGTCAACCGCGACCCGCGACGGCGAAGCCGTCGGCGGGTCTGGCACGCTATCAGCAAGCTGATGTACTCAGTGCCAGATTGCTTGAGGAGAGCGTTCAACGCCGATTGAGCGAAGAATCGCTTGTGTCTCTCGAAGCGAACAGCCGGTCGAGTGGAGCCGGACGGCGAACGCCCTGACGGGCGTCGCCGTCCGCTCACGCTCCCAACATTCATCAAATTCCGCCGCGTAGCTCTCGCTGAGCAGGTCTGCGAGTGTCATTCCAAACCAACTCTACGACCTGCTCGTTCCTCAAACTGCGCTGACTAGACGGTGCCCGCATCGACGTACTGTCAGCGAGGGAAACATCTATCATGGTGTATGTTGCCTACACTCAATGTCCATGGAGTTCCACGATCCGGAAGAGATAGCGCGATACGAGGACGCGGGTGCCTGGGGCGACGAGACGCTACTCGAGCGGTTCGCGAACACCGCCGAACGGTATCCCGATCGGACGGCCGTCGTCGATCCGCCGAACACGCCGGCGTTGGTCGACCGAGAACCCGAGCGATTGACGTACACGGAGTTCGCCGACGCCGTCGACGCCGTCGCGACGTCGCTTTGCGAGCGCGGCATCGGAAAGGACGACTTCGTCGTGGCGCAATTGCCGAACACGTGGGAACTGGCCATGTTGTACCTCGCGGTCGCTCGAGCGGGCGCCGTCCTGTCGCCCATGCCGATCCAGTGGCGGCGACACGAACTCGAGCACGTGGTCGATGTGACGGAGGCCGTCGCCTACGTCGGGCCGCGGGATTTCGACGGGTTCGACCACGTCGAGATGGCGACGGCGTTCGCCGACGAGTCGGCGACGCTCGACGACGTCATCTCGTTCGCGGACGTGCGCGAGTTCACGACAGCCGACGCGGACACCGCGGCGCTCGACGATGTCGAGGTCGGTGCCAACGAGGTGTTTAACCTCCAGTGGACGTCGGGGACGACCGCCGATCCCAAGGCGTGCCCGATGACGCACAACAACTGGCAGTCGAACCCGACGCCGCTGCTGTGCGATATGAACGAGGGCGACGTCGTCCTCTGTGCGGCGCCGTTGGTCAACATGACCGCGCTCGGCGTCAACTACGTGCCGTGGCTGCTCACTCGGGGAACGCTCGTGCTTCACCACCCCATCGATCTCGGGCTGATGGTCGAGCAGATGCAAGACGAGGGCGTCACGTTCACCATCCTCGTCCCCACGATGCTAAATCAGTTGCTCAAACATCCCGACGTGGACGAGTTCGATCTGAGCGACGTCGAGACGATCACCACCGGCTCGGCCGCCCCCTCGGAGTGGGCGATGCAGGAGTTCAACGAGCGGTGGGGGATCGAAATCATCAACATCTGGGGCCAGAACGAGGGGACGTCAGCCATTAGTGGCCCGAAGACGACGCCCCTCGAGCGGCGCGCGACTGACTTTCCGCGGTTCGCCGAGGATGTCGACTGGGGCATCAACGACCCGCGGATCGACACCGTCGACATCCGTATCGTCGACCCCGAGAGCGGCGACGACGTGACCGAACCGGGCGAGGTCGGCGAGGTCGCATTCAAGGGCCCGGGACTCATGGCCGGCTATTACAACCAGCCCGACCTCACGGCGGACGCGTTCGACGAAGACGGCTACTTCTACACCGGCGATCTGTTTCAGATCGAGGCGGACGATTATATGAGCTTCTTCGACCGGAAGAAGGACGTCATCATCCGGGGCGGGTTCACTATCAGCGCGAAGGAAGTCGAGAACATAGTCATCGAGCATCCGAAAGTCGCCGACGCCGCCGTCGTCGGCGAACCGCACGAAGACCTAGGCGAGCGGGTCGCGGTCTTCGCAGTGCCACAGCCGGGCGAAAATCTTCAGCTCGAAGACATTACGGGGTACATGGGCGACGACGTCGCCGTCTATAAGCGTCCCGAGCGACTGGAAGTCGTCGAGGAAATCCCCCGGAACCCGGTCGGAAAAGTCGTCAAGACGGACCTTCGGGACCGAGTCCAACGATCCGGTTCAGACGGCTGAAGTCACCGAGTGCGGCCGATTTAGTTCGAATCGCGGTCCTTATTTGTCCACGGGCGTAGGTACGACCAATGAGCGAATACGGGTGTAAAGTTTGCCGAATACTAGACGAATACGGAATGGAGCGATACGAGGAGCAACTCCTCGAGCAGTGGCAAGCCGACGGCCCCCAGCGGAAGGGGTATCGGCAACTCGCCGAGTGGTTCAATACGCTCATGCTGCGCCGCGAAATGGACCGAGCGGGACTCTCGACGCTCGGCGACGAAGCCGAGTCCAAGTACGAGCGGCTGCGGTCGGACGAAGCGGTCGCAGAGGAGGTCGCGTCGGAGTTGGCAAATGCAGGCGTTCCGATCGAGCGACTGCGGAGCGATTTCGTCTCTTACGGTGTGATTCGAACCCATCTGAAGGAGTGTCTGTCGGCGGATGTCGACCTCTCCAGCGGGGACTGGGAACGGGACGCGATCGAGATCTCGACGGATCATGCGACCACGAAGATCGAAGCAGCCGTCCGCTCGCTCCGGAACAAGGGCCGGCTGAGTGCCGGCGGTGACGTGAGCGTTTCCGTGACCGCCGAACTCGAGTGCGAGAACTGTCACGCTCGCGTCCCAGTCGATCGGGCGATCCGCCGCGAATACGTCTGTCGTTGCGACGACTGATTATGTCTGACCGAACACTTCACCTCGAACTGGAAAACATCGGTGGCATCGAACACGAGGAACTGTCGATTACCGCGGGGCCGACGTTCATTCAGGGACCGAACGCCGCGAACAAGACGTCGTTCCTCAGGGGACTCCTCTTCGCGCTGGGAAGTTCGTCGGTTCCGATTCGAAGCGGGACTGACGAGGCTCGGGCAGTACTCTCGGCCGGCGACAAACGCATCGAACGGGTCGCCAGACGGACCGACGCAGGTATCGAAACGAGCGGCGAGGCGTGGGTATCGGACGCCGACGACATCACGCTTCTCGAGCGGTTCGCGGGACTGCTGGAGACGAACTCGCTCAGGAGCGCCGTCGCCCGGAACGAGGGCGTCGAATCGCTTCTGAAAGAACCGATGGACATCGAGGCGCTCGAGGCGGAACGATCGGAGCTGATGGCTCGGAAGCGAGAACTTACGAACGAGATCGAGTCCGCCGGAGACGTCGAGAGCCGACTCGAGGACCGAAAACGGGAACTCGCGGAAAAACGTGACCACCTCGACGAACTCGAGTCGACGCTCGAGGAACTGTACGAAGAGCAGGACACGACGAAAACCGACGGTGCGCTTCAGAAACTGCGCGACGAGCGAGCCGACGTCCGCTCTAACGAGGCCGAGTGCGAGACGCAGATCGAGCAGCTCGAAGCGGCTATCGATCGTCTCGAGGAACGAGCGGACGAGATCGACGACGAACTCGAGGACGCACGCGCCGCGGTCGAGGAGACGGATATCAAGTCCCTCAAGCAGGAGCGCGAGTCCGCACGAGCCGAACTCGACGACGTGACGGAACGTCTCGGCGTGTTGCAGTCGGTCCTGACCGCGAACCGGGAGATGGTCGACTCGGAATTCACGGGTGCGCTCGGTCGCAACTCGGGACTGATGGGCGACGAAGTGACCTGCTGGGCGTGTGGTCGCTCGGCGCCGACCGAGGACCTCGAGGAAACGATCGAAGATCTGACGGCGCTCGTCAAAGCGGAGAAGCGCCGAAAGCGCGAACGCGAACCCGAGATCGAAGAACTCTCCGAGCGGATCGAAGAGGTGCGGCGCTCGGAGCAGGACATCCAGCGACTCGAGACGGAGAAACAGGACGTCGAACAGAAACTATCGAGCCGGCGCGACTCCCTAAACGAACGACGCGACCAGTTAGAGGAGATCCGCGACCGACTCTCGGAACTCGACGACGAAATCGACGATCGGGCGGCCGACCAGCGCTCCGAGCAGTCGGAACTCACCGACGAAATCGAGGAGACGCGAGTCGAGATCGAGACGCTTCGGCGCGATATCACGCGACTCGAAGAGACCTGTGATTCGCTCCGTGAAACTCGCACGGACCTCGAACGCAAGCGCGACGAGGTCGACGAACTCTCCGGGGAGATCACGTCGTTGACCGATCGAATCGAGAACCTCGAAAGTGAACTCCGGACGGTGTTCAACGAGACGATGGACGAGTTACTGGACGCACTCGAGTTCGAACGGATCGAGCGCGTCTGGCTCGACGGCGAGTTCGACCTCGTGGTCGCTCGAGAGGTCGACGGCCGAACGCAGTCGGACTCGATCGAACACCTCGCCGAGAGCGAACGCGAGATGATCGGTCTCGTCCTCGCGCTCGCCGGCTTCGTCACGTACGACGTCGACGAGGTGACGCCGGTTCTCGTCCTCGACTCGCTGGGGGCGTTCGATGCGGAACGGACCCGCCGCTTGGTCGATTACTTCGCCGACGAAACCGAGTACCTGGTCGCGACGACCCATCCGGAGTCCGCCGTCGATACCGAGTTCGACACCGTCTCGTTCGAGCAACCGGTACAGAACTGACCTCGTTCCGGAGAGTTCCGATCGACGGCCCATCTCGCCGACCGCAGTCAGTACACGGGAAGGTAGTTCCTGATGTTCACGGCGCGGTCGGTTTCGATGAAGTAGTCGATTTCGGTCACCGAGTCGAGCGCTCGCATCTGGACGAGTAACTCGTCGATCTCGGTGTTCGATTTCGCCGTGGCGATTCCGTACAGGTCGACGGTGCCGAACCCTTCGGCGACGAACCAGAAGTCCATGTTCGACATCGCCTCGAAGACCTCCCGTTTCGAGTTCGCTTCGTCGGCCGTTCTGGCCGTGACGAGGACGATCTCCCAGCTGTTTCGCTCCGGACGCGGTAAGAAGAAACTGGTCATGTTCTCGAGCAGCGACGTCACGCGGCGGCGGACCCCCTCGCTGCTCAGTTCGATGTCGTACTCGGCCAACTCGTCGGCGATGTCCGCGTACGGGCTCCGCGGGTCGTTCGCGAGTATCTCGAGAATCCGTCGATCGATCTCGTCTATTTCGAGAACGTCATCGTCGTCGGATGAGGCCGTCATAGTCGGGTACTGTGACTACTACCTATTAAAGTCTCTCGCGGAGAGACACGGACCTGCACCGACCGCGGAGTCGGCTCGGTCGGCCCCGCGACGAGTCGGGACGTCCGAACGGGAGCTTCACAGTCGCTGCCAGTCGGAACCGTCGGATTACGGGGCTAATGCAGTCATCGTTTCGTGGACTTCCTCGGGTCCTGCGCCGCGAGGGAACGAGACGTTGACGGCGTCCAGCCCGTCGAGATCGAGGTACTGCCGCAACTGCTCGCGAGCCTCGTCGGACGTTCCCGCGGCCCCCATCTGGTCGCGCAGTTCTTCTCGGACGATCGCCGTGGCGCGTTCTTTCTCGCCGTCCTGCCACCGCTCGTAGATCTCGTTAGCGACCGTCTCGTATCCCTGTCGGGCGAGGTTATCGCGATAGAACGTCCCCATGCCGCCGATGTAGAAGGCGGTGTGTTGAGCGACGAGTTCGCGAGCGCGTTCGCCGTCCTCGAGGGCACAACAGCTCACCGAAACCGTCACGCGGAGGTCGTTCGGATCTCTGTCGCCGAGTTCGGCGCCCCGTCGAAGATCCGCGAGGCGCTCGGTGAGGCCGTCTCTGGTGTAGGAGACGGCGTGCCAACCGTCGGCGAAGCGGCCGGCGAGTTCGACGGCTTTCGGACCGAGGCCCGACGCGTCGACCGGTGGCGCGGGCTCGGGCACATCACAGCGGAGCCGGAACCCCTCGAGGTCGAAGTACTCGCCGTCGTAGGAGACGGGATCCCCGGAGAGGACTCGTTTGACGATCTCGACCGTCTCTCGAGTCCGGCGGAGCGGATTGCCGAACTCCATTCCGTGCCAGTTTTCGATGACGATCGGGCCGCTGGGACCGACGCCGAGACGGAACCGGCCGTCGGTGGCCTCCTGTAGCGTCGCGGCCGTCTGGCCGAGCAGCGCCGGCGACCGCGAGTAGATGTTGGCGATACTCGTTCCGATTCCGATTTCGTCGGTCCGTTCCGCGGCCGTGGCCATCGCCGTGACGGCGTCGCGTCCCCACGTTTCCGGGAACCAAGCGCGGTCGTACCCCAACTCCTCCGCCGTGACCGCTTGTTCGACGAGATCCTCGAGCGTGGGCTGTGCGCCGACCGGCAGAAAGACGTCCCTATCGGTCATGTCTGTGGCGTATTCTGCATTCATAATAAAAGTACGTGACGAACGCGGGCGTCGCTTGCGAATCGAACGTCGAGCGGTCGACTTACTCCTCGTCGCTCACACCGGCGATCTCCCCGTCCTCCCAGATATAGAACCCTTCGCCGGTCTTCCGACCGAGCGTTCCGGCGCGGAGTTTGCGTTTCAACAGCTGCGGCGGTTTGAATCGCTCGCCCAACTCCTCCCTGAGGTACTCCATCACTTCGACGTTGACGTCGATCCCGGTGTGATCGACGAGTTCGATCGGCCCCATCGGGAGGTTGTACCCCAATCGCATCGTCTCGTCGATGTCCTCGATACTCGCCACGCCCTCCTGGGCCATTCGGATCGCCTCGAGGCTGAAGATCGCGCCGAGTCGCGAGGATGCGAACCCGGGGACGTCGGTAACGGTCGTGGGCGTCTTCTCGATGCTCTCGACGTAGTGGTCCGCGAACTCTTTGGTTTCGCCGCTGGTCTGTTCCGCGACGACGATCTC
Source organism: Natrinema saccharevitans (assembly GCF_001953745.1). Classification (NCBI taxonomy): domain Archaea; kingdom Methanobacteriati; phylum Methanobacteriota; class Halobacteria; order Halobacteriales; family Natrialbaceae; genus Natrinema; species Natrinema saccharevitans. The sequence goes on along the minus strand of NZ_LWLN01000002.1, from coordinate 35,950 downwards.
CACCAGCGGCATGATGTGGGCCGGATTGAAGAAGTGAAGCCCGATGCACCGGGACGGGTCGTCGAGTATGCTCGCGATCTCCGTCACCGACAGCGACGACGTGTTCGTCGCCACGACCGCGTCGTCGGGGGCGTATTCCTCGACGTCTGCGAAGACGTCCTGCTTGATATCGAGCCGTTCGGGGACCGCCTCGATGACGAGATCCGCCTCCTCTACGGCCGCCTCGAGCGAGACCGTCCCGGTGAGTCGCTCGATGGCGTCTTCCTTCTCGGCCGGCGTTATCTTCTCGCGTTCGATGCCTTCCTCGAGGTTCGCCTCGATCTGTTCGAGGCCCTCGTCGACGAGTTCCTGTTCGACGTCGCGAACGATAACCGAGTGTCCACCGAGGGCGCTGACGTGGGCGATACCGTGACCCATGAAACCAGCTCCCAAAACTGCGACATTCATGCTAGGTCATGCCTCACCACTAGCATCCGTACCCACCGTAATATAATTACTGACGGACGGAGTGCCGGAGCCGAATCGGAGAGTGACCGGAGCGGTCTCACGGGATAACGTTATAGTACTTTTCACGTTCGATGTAGTCCGGATAATCGCACCCGGCGGATTTGTACTGCAACTCCGACCGGAGGGAATAACGGACTAAGGACGTTATTCAATTCGCGACGGATCGAAGCGATATGTGAAATCAAATCATCGTAGTGTACGGGCAATGTGACACGGTGGACAGAATCGGACGATACCGATGGGTTTCGATGCCTGATGCTATCGGGTCGGTCAGGGCCGGTACCGGGGGCCCCTATCAGGAAAACTGTGGCGTCGAGAGCGGGTCCTCGCGGACCGTGATTCGATAGTATTCGGTGAACTTGACGAGATCGTACGGTTCGAGTTCCTCAGCGACCCGTTCGGGGGCGAACACTTCCGACGCCTCGGCGTCGACCAGGCGGGGAAGGTGAGTCTTCGCACGCTCGGGCAGTTCGTCGTAGTGGTAGACCCGCGCGTCCGGTGGTACCTGCTCTACCCGCGAGAGGTTGATTTTCTCTGCCATGGTACTCTATTCCATAGTGCGGGAGCCGACCGTTTGTATGTTTCCTCACCGGAAAACGCAGTCGCGGTCTCTCGGTCGCTCGAGGGAGTTCGTTTCAGTGTCCCTCGAACTTCGGTTCGCGCCGTTCGACGAACGCCGCGACGCCTTCGGCGTGATCGTCGGTCTCTGCTCCCCTGGCGATGGCGTCGGTCTCCGCTGCGAGTTGCTCCTCGAGCGATCGATCGAGGCTCCGCGCGAGGAGTCGTTTGGCGGCACCGTAGGCTCGCGTCGGTCCGGACGCCAGTTCGCTCGCCAACTCCTCGAGCCGGTCGTCCAGTTCGTCGCCGGGGACCGATTCGGTCGCCAGTCCCCAGTCGACGGCCTCCGCTGGCGAGATCGGTCGATCGAGCAGTGCGATCTCCTTCGCCCGTCTGAGACCGACGAGCCGCGGGAGGTGGAACGTCGCCCCGCCGTCCCCAGGGAGTCCGAGCCGCGGATAGCCGTATTCGAACCGGGCGTCCTCGCTCACGACGACCAGATCGCCCAGAAGGGCGATTCCGAGGCCGGCACCGGTCGCGACGCCGTTGACGCCGGTGACCAGCGGGACGTCCGCCTGATGGAACTGGACGATCGCGTCGTGCAGGATCGACGCTCCGCGCCGGACAGAGTCGGGTCCGTGGTCGTCGCCGGCGAAGCTCTCGACGTCGGCACCGGCACAGAAGACTCCGTCCGTTCCCGTCATCACGGCACATCGGGTCTCGTCGTCGCCGGCGAGAAAACTCGCCAGTTCGAGCAGTTCGTCGCCCATCCCGTCGTTGAGCGAGTTGAATTTCGTCGTGCTGTCGATCGTGATCGAGAGGACGGCACCGTCCCGCTCGAGGACGAAGTTCTCACACTCCGGCAGTGAATGCGCCATGCTACCACGGACACGATCTACCGTTATAATTCTCCTGATCGGTTCACCGGCCCCTCGATCGTCGCGGCGTGGTAGCCGAACGGACGACGAAGCGAGCGGCGGCGTTCGGGGACCCCGCCGAACACCAAACGGTATTAGAATCGACACATTCGTGCGAAACGCGATGGACCTAGGACTCAGCGACAGGACTGCCGTCGTCACCGGCGGCACCGGACGGATCGGAAGTGAAGACTGTCGAACAATCGCGGACGAGGGAGCCGACGTCGTCGTTCTCGGCGTCGACGAGTACTCCGCTCGCATCGCCGACGCGACGGGGGACGGGCGGTCTCGAGCCGACTTTCCTCTCCCTCTTCGCCGACGTTCCGCGGCTTCTTAGGCCCCCAAGGACAGTTGAGACGCTGCCGTCGCCGACCCGCTGGCGGTCGGGTCGCTCAGCGACCCTCGAACTCCGGTTCGCGTCCCTCGAGTCGGGCCGTGAACCCTTCCGTATAGTCGTGCGTGTCGTCGAGTTGCGCTCCGAGGGTGCGCTCGTAGGCGAGTCCGTCATCGAGCGGCATCTCGAGCGCCGCATTGAGGGCCTCTCGGGCACGTTCCATTCCCAGCGGCGCGTTCTCGGCGAGGTCGTCGGCCAGTTCGCGAGCGCGGTCGTCGACCGCGTCCGCGTCGCAGACCTCGTTGACGAGCCCGATCCGCTCGGCTTCCGCGGGGTCGATGAACTCCCCGCCCAGAACCAGTTCCTTCGCCTTCGCCAGCCCGATCATGCGGGGCAGCCGTTGGGTCGCACCGCCGTGCGGGAAGGTACCGAGTTTGACCTCGATGACGCCGTAGTTCGCGTCTTCGGAGATGACGCGGAAGTCGGCGGGCAGCGACAGCTCGAACGCGCCGGCGGGCGCGGCGCGCTTGATCCCGACGACGGTCGGAACGCGTGCGGTATCGATGGCCTCGACGACGTCTCCGAGCAGGTCGCCGGCGCTATCGTCTCCGCGACGCTCTCCTTCCTGGGCCTGCTCGCCTCGATCGCGCATCATCTCGAGGTCCATCCCCGCACAGAAGACGGGCCCCTCGCCGAGCAGTGCGACGGCGCGAACGTCCTCGTTCGCGTCGACCGTCTCGAACGCTCGCTTCAGGTCCGACAGGAGGGCCTCGTTCATCGCGTTTCGCTTGTCCGGACGGTTCAGAACGACGTCGGCGCGGTGGCCGTCGACGTCCACGAGTACGTGACCAGTGCCAACCTCTCGCATACCGGAGGGACGACCAGATTCGCCTTAATTGTACCGCCGCTTCGCCCCTCGAGTCGAACGGTTCGAGGCACGGTCCCGGGCCGGCGGCCGGTCGTAGTTGACAGCATTCCTCTGTCGATGGCGAGATTTATATGTGTATTCGGACTAACGGAGTGCGTACGCATGGCACGATCAGCGGAGACCGGTTCCGGCGTTTCGTTCGGGACCGCCGACGAGACGGAACTCATCCTCGAGAGCCTCGACGAGTTCGTCGAGCAGGAAGTCGAGCCCCTCGCCGACGAACTCGGCGAGACGCTCACCAACCCCAGACTCGGACACGAGCCCGATGGCCGTCTGACCGACGAGGTCCTCGAGGCGAAAGACGAAGTGCGACGAAAGAGCGCCGAGGCCGGATTCTACGCGATGAACATGCCCGAAGCGGTCGGCGGCGAGGACGTGTCGGCCGTGACCTGGTACCGGGCGAACAAACGCCTCGCGACGAAGGACGTGCCGCTGGCGTCGGACGTTCTCGCCGGTCCGGAGGGCCCGAAGCCGTTGCTCGCACAGGCCGAGGGACAGCAGGTCGAGCGATACCTCGAGCCGGCGATGCGAGGGGAGAAGACGACCGCGTTCGGGCAGACGGAGCCCGGGGTCGGATCGGACTCGCCGAACATGGAGACGCGAGCCGAGAAGGACGGCGACGAGTGGGAGCTGAACGGAACGAAGCAGTGGATCACGAACGCCCCCTACGCGGACTTCATTCAGGTGTTCGCGCGGACGACGCCCCAGGAGGAGGCCGGCAGACACGGCGGCATCACGTGTTTCATCGTCGAGGAAGACGAGTACGAGATCGGGACGCTGAACAACGCCGTCGGTGCGACCGGCGTTCAGGCGGAGGTCCACCTCGACGACGTCCGGCTTCCGGCCGACCGCGTCCTCGGGAGCGTCGACAACGCGTTCTACGACGCGATGTCGTTCCTCGGACTCGGCCGCGTCGAGATCGGTGCGACGGCGGTCGGCCACGCGGAAGGGCTGCTCGACAAGGCCACTGAGTACGCGAACGAACGCGAAGCGTTCGGCGAGCATATCGGCCGGTATCAGGCGGTATCGCACAAGATCGCGCGCGGTCGAGCGAACGCGATGGCGGCCGACACTGTCGGCCTCAAGTGCGCGTGGCTGCTCGATCAGGGCGACCCCGCGATCGCCGAATCGTCGATCCTCAAGTGGTTCGCGACCAACGCGTTCTGGGAGATCGCCGACGACGTCGTCCAGCTTCACGGCGCCAACGGACTCGCCGAGGAGAACCTCTTCATGGATCGACTTCACCGCGCACGGATCCAGCGGATCGTCGAAGGGACCGACGAGATCCAGCTCAACACGATCGCGAAGCAATACGGCGTGGAAACGTAGACCGGACGACAGGGGCGGACCTCGAGTCCAGTACCGAGACGTCCGTCGAGCCGGTACCCTTTCTGGACGACTTTGCCGCTAATCGAAGCTTATCCATCGTGGATGACCGTAGCTATCGCCATGAGCGGAACGAACCGGACCGACGAGACCGACCGCGATGCGAGGGTCCACCGACTGGAGTTCACCGTCGAGTGGCCGCCTGGCCACGCGGCGGCGTACGTGATTCCGGGCGATGAACCGATTCTCATCGACGCGGGGACGCCCGGTGAGCGCGGCGCCGAGGAGTTACGCGCCGAACTGGATGACCACGGGTACGCACCGTCGGACATCGACCACGTCGTACTCACGCACGGTCACACGGACCACGTCGGTCAGACGCCGACGCTGCTCGAGGCCGGGTCGCCGACCGTCTATGCGCCGACGCAACTACGCGATCGATACGAGCGGGATATGGAAACGGTCGCCGAGCGGACTCGGACGAATCTACTCGAGGCCGGCCTCGAGCCCGAGTACCTCGATTCGGCCAGTGACCGCCTGCTTTCCGCTCACCGCACGGTACGCGAGGCGCTTCCCGCGGACGCGGTCGACGTCTGGATCGACGACGACCCGTTTACGGTCGGGACGCGCGAAATCGACCCGATCTATTCACCGGGCCATCACATCAGTCACTCCTGCTTCGGGACGACTCTCGATGGTGATCGAGTCGTTTTCTCCGGCGACATGGCGATGGAACCGTTCCGCGCGCCGTCGCTACTCGTCAATTTCGACGACGGAGTCGAAGACAGTGTGCGAACGTTTTACGCGACGCTCGAGCGACTCAAGACGTATCAGTTCGAGCGCGTGTTCCCGGGTCACGGCCCGGTACACGATCGGTACGAGAAGTGTCTCGATCGATCTATCGCTGATCTGGAGTCCAAACTCGAGCAGTGTCTCGACCGGATCGAATCGGGCCGAGTGACGGCTTTTCAGATCGCGGCGGAGAGAGCGGGCACGAAACGCGGAATCAGCCGGATCTTGGCGGAGACCGTCGGACTCGTCGAATACCTCGAGGACGGGGGTGCTGTCCGGAGCGTTCTCGACGACGGCGTTCGGTTCTACGAGAGCAAGTGAACGGCTCGCGGGACTCTCGACTCGCCGTAGGGTCGTACGGGCGAATCCATTCCTCGTCGGAAAGCCAACATCGCGAAACACCACCTCGGTCTCCCGCGGTCGTACTAACGGTGCGTTGCGAACCGGTGACCGCAGTCCCCGTCCGGTCGATCCTGCTTTTCTGACAGACGAAAAACCCATATCGTATATCGTGATAAGTGGTACCGTAGGTCATATAGAAGCATCTACGAAACGATCTCCGATCGGTACGAGACCGACGAGAGTTGGGACGAACACGCACACGTCGGCGACAGAGAGGCACTCAACGTCGCCGAGGAGGCGTTGGGTCGGCACGCGTCGTCGTCGACCGGACTTCGAATCCGGGACTTCGAGACCGGCGAGACCCGCACCTACACCTTCGCCGAACTCGACGCGGCGACGAACGACGTGAGTAACTACCTGGAGACACACACCGATCGAGGCGACCGGGTCGGTGCGATGCTGCCGACGCGGTTCGAACTGTACGCCGTCGTCTTCGGAACCATCAAAGCCGGTCGGATCTACACGCCGCTCGCTCCGGTGTTCGGGCCCGACGCACTGAACTATCGCCTCGAGGACTCCGGGGCGGCCGTCCTGTTCACGACGGCGGACGGGTGTGCGGTCGCCGACGGGACCCTCGACGCTCGAACGCGTTGTCACGGTCGACGGTGTGGGCGACGGCGCCTTCGACGGCGACGTGACGGTCGACGACTACGACGCGGTCCGGGACCGCTCCGACGACTTCGAGACCGGCGAGACGCATCCGAACGATCCCTATACGCTGACGTACACGTCCGGGACGACCGGCCCGCCGAAGGGGGTCCTCAGTGCGCATCGCGGCCCGATCGAACTGTACGCGTACACGGAGTACGTCGTCGATTTGCGGCCGGACGACGTCTATCTCGTCGCCGCGTCGCCGTCGTGGTCGTACGGACTCAACATGGGAACGATCATGTCCGGGATCCGCGGGACGGCGATCGGGTGCTATTGCGGGGAGTTCGATCCCCACACGTTCTTCGAGACTCTCGAGGAGTGGGACGTCGATAACGCCATGGTCCCGCCGACGGCGCTCCGGCAGGCGCGGGCCGCCGGGATGGATCTCGAGGAGTACGACATCGACCTCCGGGTGCTGATTTCGGCCGGCGAGTCGCTGGACGAGGAGACCGTCGTCTGGTGTGAGGAGGGGCTGGGCGCGCCGCCTCAGGACGCCTACGGACTGACCGAGGTCGGCATGGCGATCTGTAACTTCGCGTTCGATGACTGGGACGTGAAGCCGGGGAGTATGGGGAAGGTGACGCCGGGCGAGGAAGTGGCGCTGGTGGACGAGGACGGCGACCGCGTCGAGCAGGGCGAGGTCGGCGAGATCGCGATCGAGCGCGACGAGGACGCGCGGGGATCCTACTGGGGGCGACCCGAAGCGACCCTCGAGACGTTCACGGGCCGCTGGCTCCGGACCGGCGATCTGGCGCGGCGGGACGAGGACGGCTACTACTGGTACGTCAGCCGGGCCGACGACGTCATCATCTCGGCGGGCTACCGGATCGGCCCCGCGGAGGTCGAGGAAACGCTCTTGGACCATCCCGCGGTCGAGGAGGCCGCGGTCGTCGGCGTCGACCACGAGACCCGCGGCGAGATCGTCAAGGCGTACGTCACACTCGTCGGCGATCACGAGCCCGGCGACGACCTGGGCGAGGAACTGCAGGAGTTCGCGCGGTCCGAACTCTCGAAACACGAGTACCCCCGCGAGGTCGAGTTCCTCGACGAACTTCCCAAGACCGCCAGCGGCAAGATCAAGCGGTCCGCGCTCGAGGAGTAATCGGGGCGTCCGACTCGACGACTGTCGCGCAACGGCCTGTGTCGTCGGCGACTCGAGCGTCGAAACATTCCGTTCGATCCGCGACGACCTCGCGTCGCTGGACACGGTGGTGACCGTCGACTGCGATCCGGTTCCGACCGAGACGACGTGGGATTCAGTGCAACGGCGGTCACCGAAGGACTTCGAAACGGCGGCGACTGACGCTGACGACGATGCGCTCCTCATCTACACGAGCGGAACCACGGGCGACCCCAAAGGAGTGCTTCACGCACAACGACTGCTACTCGGCCACCTGCCGGCGTTCGCCGAGAGCTTCCTCGAGGAGGGAACCTCGGACGGAACCGTGTTCTGGACGCCGGTCGAGTGGTCGTGGATCGGATCGCTGTTCTCGCTCGTGATGCCGGCGCTGTACTACGGGCGGCCGGTGGTCGCGTACGACGCCGACCGGTTCGACGCCGAGTCGGCGTCCGAACTCCTCGAGCGGTACGAAGTGACCGATCTCGGGTCGCCGCCGACCGCCCTGCGAATGATGATGCAAGTCGACGCACCGGCGGAGCGATACGACCTGAAATCTGTTCGGCGCGTCGGCGCGGGCGGCGAGGCGGTCGGTGAGGGGGTCGTCGACTGGGCGGAGGAGACGTTCGACGGCGCAGCCGTCGAAGAACTCTACGGTCAGACCGAGGCGAACCTCGTCGTCGCCGACTGCGGATCGCTGGAACGGCCTCGAGTCGGGAAGATGGGGCTCGCGGCCCCGGGCCACGAGGTGGCGATCGTCGATCCCGAGACCGCCGAGCCGATCGACGAACCGGGGACGGTCGGCGAAATTGCGGTCCGATACGAGGGTAATCCGGTCTGCTTCGAGGAGTACTGGGAGAAACCGGACCTGACTGACCGAAAAGTCAGAAACGGTTGGCTGTTGACCGAGGACCTGGGATCGGTCGACGAAGACGGGTTCTTCTCGTTCGAGGGCCGCAAGGACGACGTGATCATCACGTCGGGGTACCGCGTAAGCCCCCAAGAGGTCGAGGGGGCGATCGCGGATCACCCCGCCGTCGCGGACGCCGCGGTGATTGGGGTCCCCGACGACGAGCGGGGGACGGTGCCGAAAGCGTTCGTCGTCACGACCGACGAGGACCGACAGACGCCCGAACTGAAAGAGCGGATCGGGGACCGTGTCAAGGACGGACTCGCGCCCTACGAATACCCGCGGACGATCGAATTCGTCGACGAACTCCCGAAGACGTCTACCGGCAAGGTACGCCGTCAGACGCTGCGCGAGCGAGCGGGGATCACGGATTCGTAACACGCCTCTCGCGACCGAACGAGGCGATCGTGGGGCGCTCTCAGTTACCGAACCCCTTCTTCGCCGGTCGCCGCGTCTTCCCGAGGTGACTGCTCGTTCGGTATACGCCGCGATGCGCAGGGCGACGAGTCGTTCGAAAGCGCGGCTCAGATTCGGTGCCTTCCGTATGTGGAACGTCAGTTCGATATTAGATACCATATACAATAGTCGGTGTTTGGATCCACAACACCGGTCGAAAAGATAACTGACTTAGTTCGTTATTTGATCGTCCGATTCGCGGTCAAGTCCGCCGGAAAGCCAACGGGAGCGTTAGTTGTTATAACGTCACATGGTGTCGATAAACGATCGAACGAGACGCTAAGAGGACCGTCTACCGCGACGAACGGGAACAAAGCCTATTACCGAGCCGGTAGTTAACGAGACACGTGACAATAAGAAACGCAGTTATCGTCGACGCAGTTCGGACGCCGTTCGGAAAACGAGACGGATCGTTCCGCGACACCCATCCTCAGGACCTCGCGGCCGAACCCCTCGAGGCGCTGCGCGAGCGCAACGACTTCGAGCCGGAGACGGTCGAAGACGTCATCTACGGCTGCGTAACGCCGACGGACGAACAGGGGTTAAACATCGCCAGAATCGCACCGATGGTCGCCGGCTGGGGCGATATCGTTCCGGGCGTCCAACTCAATCGGATGTGCGGATCGGGCCAGCAGGCGGCGAACTTCGCCGCGGCGAACGTCATGGCCGGCCAGCACGACGTCCTCATCGCGGGCGGGGTCGAACACATGACCCGCGTGCCGATGGGGTCGGACGGCGTCGCCGGCGCCGACGGATCGGAATCCGTCACCGACACCTACTTCGAACACTTCGACGAGCTGACCCACCAAGGCGAAGGCGCCGAACGCATCGCCGAGGAGTATGGGTTCACGCGCGAGCAACTCGACGAGATCGCCGTCGACTCCCAACGGCGCTGGAAGGAGGCCTGGGACGGGGACCGCTACGATGACCAGATCACGCCGGTCGAGACCGAACTCGACGGGGAAGAGGTGGTCGTCGAACAGGACGAACACCCCCGTCCCGGAACCGATATGGAAACCCTCTCGGAACTGCCGCTGTCGTTCCGCGAGGAGGGCGAGGGCTTTCACCACCCCGGAAACTCCTCGGGGATCGTCGACGGCTCGGCCGCGTTGCTGATCGCGAGCGAGGCGGCCGCCGAGGCACACGGCTGGGACCCGATGGCCCGCATCGTCCAGACCGAGGTCGTCGGCGTCGACCCCGTGACGATGCTCAAGGGACCGATTCCGGCCACCGAGAACGTCCTCGAGCAGGCCGACATGTCGGTCGGCGACATCGATCTGTTCGAGGTCAACGAGGCCTTCGCCTCGGTCGTCGCCGCCTGGCTCGAGGAGACCGGCGCGTCCTGGGAGGACGTCAACGTCAACGGCGGCGCGATCGCCCACGGCCACCCGCTGGGCGCGACCGGCGCGATGTTGCTGACCAAGTTGGCCCACGAACTCGAGCGGACGGGCCAAGACACGGCGCTGTCGACCATGTGCATCGGCTTCGGACAGGGGATCGCCACGATCCTCGAGCGGGTCTAGCGGCGAACGCTTCTCCCGTTCCCGTTAGCGCTTTCGGTAGATTGCTGAGTAGAGAACGTATTACCCGTTTTCGGGGCCGGGCGGACTCCCACTCTCACCGTGACGGCCGTCTGTCCCTGCTCGTCTTCGCGTTCGGGTTCGGTGGTGGAGAGGTGCTGTCTCATCGTCGCAGCCGTCACAGTACCGAAAAATTCGCCTGTGGAAGTTCCTGTTCAGAGGCAGTTGACGGTGATTGACAGACCCTCTCCTGTCCCGCATCACTCCTGTCGAATCACTATTTGAGTCTCGTCCGAAGCTATTAATAGTGATCTGTTAACAAACAACATATACAATGTCAAACACTATGCGGGCAGTTCCGTGTGAATTCGAGCAACGAAACCGAGAACGAGGCGGGGAGTACCTATGTTAGACCTCGAGGAGACGTTCGTGTACGACGCCGTAACGCACTCGTACAACATGGCCCCATCGAACTACCGGAACGAACAGCACGCCGAGGGAATCACGGAGATGCTCTTCGGGAACGTGTCGAGCGTCGTTTCCGACGAGTACACTCTCACTCCGGAGGGGTTCGTGCGAGACTGGGGCGTCGAAGAGACGGCGACCATGCTGTTCGAAGAGAGCTACACGGACATGGCGACGTTCCATCCAGTTCCGATGTACGCCTTCCACGACGGATTGGTCGCCAACGACAAAGCGGGCGAGGTCGTGGACCGATGGCCCGATCGGTTCCGTTCCTACGCCTGCGTGGATCCGCTCCGAGACGAGTGGGAGGAGGAACTCGAGGCGCAGATCCGGGACTTCGACCCGCTCGGGATCAAACTGTATCCGTCCCACTGGAGCGAGGACCATCACGAAGGTTGGAGCATGGGAGATCCGGAGGTCGCGTTCCCCGTTTTCGAGAAGGCTCACGACCTCGGCATCGAACTCATCGATATCCACAAAGCCATTCCGTTCGGGCCCGTCCCGCGAGGGCCGTATCACCCCGGAGACGTCGACGAAGCGGCCGAGAGCTTTCCCGACCTCACGTTCAGTATCGTCCACGGCGGCTATTCGTTCACCGAAGAGACCGCCTGGCAGCTCGCTCGTTTCCCGAACGTCTACGTCAACCTCGAGGGACTGCCGGCTATTCTGCTCGGTAACGAACGGCGGTTCGGCGAGTTGTTGGCCGAATTGATCAGTTTCCTTGGCGAAGACGGTATGGACCGGCTGTTCTGGAGTTCGGGAGCGATGTCCGTCCACCCGCGGCCCCAACTCGAAGCGTTCCGCGACTTCGAGTTCTCCGAGGCGGTCCGCAAGAACACCAGTATGATGGGTGAACTCCCGCAGATCACCGACGACCACAAGCGGAAGATCCTCGGCGAGAACTACGCGAATCTCATCGGTCTCGACATCGACGAGGCCCGCGCTCGTCTCGAGGACGACGAGTTCGATGTTGCACAACCGGACGGAGAACTTGCAGAACCGTACTCGACGACGAACGGCGAGGTGGCGTGATGTCCGCCCTAGAGGACCGGATCCGCGAGCGACTGGACGAGGTTGTCGACCCGTGTAGCGCGGCCAACGGAACGGACCTCAGTATTATCGAGATGGGCCTCCTCGACGCAGTCGACATCGATGAGGGCCACGTTACCGTCTCGATGCGACTCACCACGCCCTTCTGTATGCAACTCCCCTACTTCGTCGAGGAAATCGACGAGCGGGTCGGGGCCATCGAGGGGGTGACGTCCGTCACTCTCGAGACGGACGAAGGCGTCGACTGGCACACGGGGATGATGGCCGAGGAAGCACAGCAGCAGCGACAGAAACGGAAAGCCGCTCGCCGAGCGGAGTACTTCGACGAGACAGCTGCCGACGGTTGATGAGAACAGAGAGTTGACGAGCGACTCTCACGCTGTGGTGACTGTGCGACGTATTCGATAGAGGCCGGAAACCGATCAATCGGTCTCTCGAGGGCGATCGATCGAATGCGTAGCTGAAGCCGCGATTTCAGTTCGTCAGGGCGATACCGAACTGTTCTCGTGCCCCAACTCGCACAAGGACGGGAGGGGATCTGATCGAACGGTTGTTCCGAAACGAACGGTGAACGGCCGTCGGGAACCGGCCAGACACGGGATTCCATGAGCAGGGGCGGCAGTAGTGGCTGGATTTGGCAGCTACGAGGCGGGATTCACCCCTGCGATTGAGCGGTTCGTCGGCGATCGACATAAGAGTACGTGTCACACATTCCCGCCCTAGTATCGATCGACTCGTTCGGCGAGACCCGTTTTCGGACGGTGTCTCACGATCTCCTTCGAGTCGGTCTGTGGCGTCACTCGTCACGCCCGACCGCTTCCTTGACCCGTTTTGAGCAACCGGACGGCGTACTGTACCGACTACCGTATACCAGCCGTTCAGACGTAGCCGGCGTCGACTTTCATCGTGCGGCCGGTCACGTACGACGCGTCCTCGCTGGCCAGGAACGCGACGCAGGACGCGACCTCTTCCGGGTCGGCCCAGCGGTCGAGCGCCGTCTGTCGGCGCATGGCCTCCTGTTCTTCTGCGGAGTACCACTCGTCGGTCATCGCCGTATCGATCAGACCCGGGCAGACCGCGTTGATGCGCACGTCGTACTGAGCGAACTCACCGGCGACGGACCGCGTGAAGTGAAGCACTGCCGCTTTCGTGAGCGCGTAGGTCGTGATCGGCGCCGGTTTCCAGCCCGCCATCGACGCCGTGTTGACGACGGCTCCGCCGCCGTTCTCCTCGAAGATGGGGAGGGCGGCGTGACACCCGTTCTACACGCCGTTCAGATTCACGTCGATCAGTTCGTCCCTGTGGTCGCGCGTCGTTTCGCGAAAGGAGCGCGCTTCGCCGACGCCGGCGTTATTGAACAGAACGTCCAGTCCGCCGTAGCTCTCCGCGACGGCGAGCAAGCACTCCTCGAACCGGTCGTAGTCGCTGACGTCGAGCGGACGGAACTCGGCGGTCCCGTCCGCCGCGTCGTTCGTCTCGATCTGCTCGACGGTCGTTTCGCCGCCGTCGGCGTCGATATCGGTAACGACGACGTCGACGCCTTCCTCTGCCAGTCGGTGGGCCGTCGCGCGTCCGATACCCGAGGCACCGCCCGTGATCACCGCAGTCTTGTCTCGTAACCCTCGCATTCGGCTCCAAAGAGGCGAGTCTTCCATAAGAAAGTACGGGTGGCCGACCGGTCCGTCGACGGACCGATTTCGATCTCCGTTCTCCATACTCGAGTTGTACCGTCCCGTGGTCCCTTCCGTCGGACGTATCACCTGGGATAGTTTTATACGCCTCACCGAAGCAACCCCATACTGTGAGATCACATGACACAAAAAGTTAGCGTCGACGACGAACTGGCGAGAGACTTCCTCGAGGAGATGCTCCGCATCGACGTCTTCGAGGAGGAGACGAAAGAGCGGTTCGGAGAGGGAGAGATTCCGGGATTCGTACACCTCAGTGGCGGTCACGAAGGATCACACGTCGGAATGGGCGCCGCGATGGACGACGACGACTGGCTGGCCGTCGGCGGCGCCCGGCTGATCGGACAGTACATCGCGAAGGGCGTGCCGCTCCCGGAGATCATGGCGGAACTCTACGGACGCGTCGGGGGATCGAACGAGGGTCACGGCGGTCAGATGCACGTCTCCGACGTCGATCGGCGGCTGTACGGGCACGCCGCGACGATCGGCTCCGGGCAGAACCCGGCCGTCGGACTCGGGCTCGCCGAGGAGATGAAAGGCACCGACAACGTGGCGGTGACGACCATCGGCGACGGCGGAACGAGCCGCGGCTCGTTCCACACGGCGCTCGTCTTCGCCGCGTACTGGGACCTGCCGGTCGTGTTCGTCATCGAGAACAACGAGTGGGCCATCTCGACGCCCGCCGAATCGCTGTCACCGGACCGCCTCTCGGACTACGGCATCCCGCACAATATGCCCACCGAGAGCATCGACGGGAGCGACGTCGAAGAAGTGTACCACACGGTCTCCGAGGCGATCGAGCGCGCCCGTAGCGGCGAAGGGCCGACGGTCATCGAGAGCCGCGTCGTCCGCCTCGTTCCGCACTTCGAGGGGGACAAAGAGACCTACCGCGACGAGGAAGCCTACGAACGGGCCAAGGAAGAGAAAGATCCGATAGAGAACTACCGGGAGCGACTGCTCGAGAACGGCGTCATCACCGAGGCCGAACTCGAGGATATGGTCGCGAACATCGAAGCGGAGGTCGAGGAGGCCGTCGAGTTCGCTCGCGAGAGCCCGGAACCCGAACCGGAAGCGGCCTACGAACACGTCTACAAGACACCGCTCTACGGACAGGGTGATCGACGATGACGCGAGAGATCACGTACGTACAGGCGATCGCGGAGGCGATAGACGAGGAACTGCAGCGGGACGAGGACGTCGTCCTGTTCGGCGAGGACGTCGAGGAGTTCGGCGGGAACTTCGGCGAGACCGAGGGACTCTACGAGAAGCACGGTCGCGATCGCGTGCGGAACACGCCGCTGTCCGAGATCGGGATCGCGGGCATGGCCCTCGGTGCCGCCGTCGGGGGGATCCGTCCGGTCGCGGAACTGCAGTTCGCGGACTTCGCGGCGACGGCGGGCGACGAGGTGTTCAATCAGATCCCGAAACAGCCCTACGTCAGCGGCGGGCAGATCGAGGCCCCGCTCACCATCTTCGCGCCGTCCGGGGCCGGGATCGGTGCGGGCGCACAGCACTCCCAGTCCGTCCACTCCTGGCTCGGGAACGTCCCGGGGTGGGTCGTCGTCACCGCGACGACGCCGTACGACGCGAAGGGGCTGTTCAAGAGCGCCATCCGGGACGACAATCCCGTCTTCTTCCTCCCGCACAAGATGCTGAGCGAGACGAAAGGCGAAGTCCCCGAGGAGGAGTACACGCTTCCGCTCGGGGAGGCCGCGGTCGAGGAGGAAGGCGAGGACGTCACCGTCGTCGCGACCCAGCTCATGTTCCACCGCGCGAAGGAAGCCGCGGCGCAGGTCGACGCCGACGTCGAGATCGTCAATCCCCGGACGTTCGCCCCGCTCGACACCGAGACGATCGCCGAGAGCGTCCGGAAGACGGGGCGGCTGGTCGTCGTCGACGAAACCGTCGAACGCTACGGGACACAGGGCCACATCGCGAACGAAATCGTCGAGAACGACTTCTTCAGCCTCGACGCGCCGCCGAAGACCATCGGGGTGAAAGAGATCCCGATTCCGCTGAGTCCGCCGCTCGAGCAGGAAGCCCTGCCCTCGGCCGATCGCATCGCCGACGGAATCGAGTCGCTCTTCTAGGACCGTCGGCTGCGACTCCGTTCACCGAGCGTCCAGCCTTTCGACGATCGACGCGGGTGAGAATTTAAATAGAAGGGTGAACCATGGTAGCAAACATGGTAGACGTAGTACGGATTCCGAAGCTCGGGCTGAGTGACTACGGCGATCTCGTCGCCTGGGAGTTCGATACGGGCGACCGCGTCGAGGAGGGAGACGTCGTCGCCGTCCTCGAGTCCGAGAAGGCCAGCGCCGAGATCGAGGCGCCGGCGAGCGAGGTCTTGCTCGAGCAGTACGTCGAGGAGGGCGAAGAGATCGCCATCGAGGTGGGCAAACCGCTCGCGGTGATCGGCGAGGAGGGAGAGTCGGCGCCGTCGGTAGCGGAACTCGAAGACGACGGCGGAAGCGACGACGGCCGGTCGAGTGCCGATGAGGCGGCAGCGAGTCCGAACGCCGGCTCCGCCGGTGCGGAGGCAAACGGCGGCACGGCCGCGGCGGCCGCGGACGTCAAGGCGACGCCGCGGGCCAAGCGCCGCGCAAACGACGAAGACGTCGACCTGACGGGGATCGACGGAACGGGACCCCAGGGAGCGGTCACCGAGAACGATATCGAAGCGTTCCTCGAGAGCGGCGACGGAGCGTCGGCAGGGGGCGGCGACGAGTCCGATTCCGACGGCGGATCGACGGCGGACGTCAAGGCGACGCCGCGAGCGAAGCGCCGAGCGGAAGAAGAGGGCGTCGAACTGTCGCGAGTCGACGGGACGGGTCCGCAGGGGGCGATCACCGAGGACGACGTGGTCGAGTTCGCGAGCGGCGGCGGTGACCACGGGCCCGACGCGTCGGCGTCCGCGAGCGGCGAGTCGTCCGGTGACGGCCTCACCGTGACGGACTCGCGGGAACTCACCGGCGCGCGGAAGACGATCGCGGAGCGTCTGAGCGAGAGCGCTCGAGAGAAGCCCCACGTCATGGGGACGCGCGAGATCGGCATCGAACGGCTCGAGGAAGTCACGGACCGACTGCAGGAGAACGGCGTCGACGTCTCGTTGAACGACCTCGTGCTTCACTTCGTCGGCCGGACGCTCGAGGATCTCCCCGAGTTCAACGCCCACTTCGAGGACGGGGAACACCGACTCATCGACGAGGTCAACGTCGGCTACGCGGTCGACAGCGAGAAGGGGCTCGTGGTGCCGGTGATCGACGACGCGCCGAATCGCGATCTCGAGGAGTTAGCGTCGGAACGGCGTAGGCTCGTCGACGCGGTCCTCGAAAACGAACACGAACCGTCGGATCTCCAGGGGGGCACCTTCACCGTCACCAACGTCGGCGTCTTCGACATGGACGTCTCCTACTCGATCATCAATCCGCCACAAGTCGCGATCCTCGCGCTCGGTCGCCGCAAGCCGATGCCCGTCGAGCGCGACGGCGACGTCGAATTCGAGCGCGGGATGACGTTCAGCCTGACGATCGATCACCGGGCCCTCGACGGCGCCGACTCGGGCGCGTTCCTCGACCGGCTCGCCGAGTACCTCGAGTACCCCGGTCGAGCGTTCGACGCCGTGTAGCACGGGGCGCGACGGACCGGACCCCGAGTCGGTCGCTCTCAGGGCACCAGATCGGTGCCCGCGAAGACCGCCTCGTGGAACCGCTCGTTTTCCGCGACTCGGTCGGGCGGGAACAGGCACATGACGTGATCGACGCCGAGGTCCTCGAGGGACCGGAGTCGCTCCCGGCACGTCTCGGGCGGCCCCGCGACGGCGAAGCGGTCGCCGAGGTACTCCCACACCTCGTCGTCGATGTCGGAGAGCGCATCGGCTTCCTCGTCGCCGTGTTCCTGCATGTCGTGTGCGTCGACGAGCGCGCGGAGATCGGCCTGCACGTCGTCCGGCGCTTCCTCGACGGAGAACGTGAAGTTGTGGTAGGCGATCGGTTCGATGACCGACTCGAGCTTCTCGACCGCCTCCGCTCGAGTCCCAGCGACGCAGGTCGGCGTGAGCGTTACGATATCGATGTCTTTGAGGGATCATCCGGCGCGTTCCGCCCCGCGGCGGACGTTCGCCAGTCCGAGGTCCTCGACCGTCTCGGGGTTCGGCCCGCCGCCGAAGATGACGCCGTCAGCCACTTCGCCGGCCATTCGAAGCGTCTGCGGCCCCTCGGCGGCGACGTAGGTCGGAACGTCTCGCCGCCGCGACTCGAGGCGGAAGGGTTCGCCGCCGAACGCGACTTCCTCGCCGCGGAGTAGCCGCCGGATCTTCCCGGCGCTCTCCGCGAGTTCGTCGACCGTGGCCGGCTGTTTGCCGACCGAGTAGACGGCGCTATCGCCGGCGCCGATCCCCAGGACGGTTCGGCCGTCGGCAACTTGATCCAGCGAGGCGATCGCGTTCGCCGTCACGGAGGGATGTCGGCTCTTCGGGTTGGTGATTCCGGGCGCGAGCGTCAGTTCGTCGGTCGCCCTCGCACACGCCGTGAGCGTGACGTAGAGGTCGGTGTAGAGCTACTGGGAGTCGATCGCCCAGAGGGCGTCCCAGCCCCAGCGCTCGAGCGAGCGGGCGTACTCGGTCGCGTCGGCCACCGAATCGGTGGCGACGAACCCGCCGAAGTTCATGGCTCGTCGGGTTGGTAGCCGTAGACCTCGCGGGCGCGCTCTTCGGTGAGCAGCCCCTGCTCGACGTCCTCCGCGACGGCTTCGGGGTCGCGGTCCTCGGGATCGCCGTATCCACCGGGCGTCGCCGAGACGAGCGTGAGCGTTTCGCCGGGCTCGAGTACGCCGGACCCGTTCGGCGGGACGTCCTTCTCGTCGCTCGAGGACGCGGTCGTCGCTCGGTTGCCCGGCCGACCACCGCGGAACCCCGATGGGTCGTCATCGGCCCGGCCGGAGGTGAGCGCGAAGTACACCCGCCGCTCGGTCGGATTGTGGTACGACGTCCGCATCGCCGGGCCGGACCGGTGTTCCCCGGCGCCCTCGCTGTCGGGGACGAGCGCCGTCTCCTCCCAGCGGAGGGGGCTGTACCGTTCGAACATTTCGATCGGTGTGTTCTGGCCGTTGTACGGGAAGTAGACGCCGGGGATGCCGTCCTTGTCGGCGCTGGGCGGAAGGCCGCCGGCCGTCCCGCCGACGGCGATGAACTCGTCGCCGTTCTCGTCGGCGCCCGAAAACGGCGCAAGCTGAATGCCCGCCATCTCGGAGAGCGCCGATTCGGGGACGACCTGACCCAGCGCGCGGATGAGCGCGTCTTCCGCTCGCGAGTACGTGAGGTGCCGTCCCATCGTGGCCTTCGGCCGATCGCAGTTGAGAATCGATCCCTCCGGAGCGGTCACCTCGATCGGCCGGAAGAATCCCTCCGCGTTCGGCAGATCGGGGACGAGCATGCACTTGACGATGTACTCGGTGATGGTGACGATGTTTCCGAACGGGCAGTTGATCCCGCCCTCGACCTGTGCCGACGTCCCGGTGAAGTCGACCTCGAGGTCGTCGCCGTCGATCGTCGCGGCGACGCAGATTTCGAGGTCGTGGTCGGCGATGGCGAACTCGACCGACTCCTCGTAGGTGCCGTCGGGCAGATCGGCGAATCGCTCCCGGAGCGCCCGTTCGGTTCGGGTGATAACTTCGTCGGCGACGCGGTCGAACGTTTCGGGGCCCCGTTCGTCGACGATTTCGCGAACTCGTTCCTCGCCGACCGTGTTCCCCGATCGCAATGCCTCGAGGTCTCCGAGCGCCTGATGGGGGATCCGGACGTTGCTCCGGATGACGGAGTCGATAGCGTCGTTTCGCTCGCCAGCCTCGTAGAGTTTCACGGGCGGAACGAGGAGTCCCTCCTCGTACACCTGTTCGGCGTCAGTCGACCAGCCGCCGCGGTTCCCGCCCACGTCGTCGGTGTGTCCCAGACTGCCGACGATGCTGACGAGGTCGCCGTCGTGGAAGACGGGGTTCAGAACGACCACGTCCGACAGGTGGCCGCCCCCGCTCCAGGGATCGTTCGTGATGATTGTGTCGCCGGGCTCGAGCGTCTCGGGCGGGAAGTAGTCCGCAAGGATAATCCTCGTCGTCCGGGAGAGCGCCCCCGAGAGAACGGGGACGGACTGGTCCGAGAGGCCGATCGCGTCGCCGTCGGCCGTCATGACTGCCGTCGAGGCGTCGGCCCCCTCTCGAATGGAGAAAGAGTACGCCAGCCGCTCGGCGGCGTCGTACATCTCGTCGGCGGTCGCTTGGAGTCGGTTCCACAGCACCTGCGTCTCGAGGCCTGCCGAATCGGTCGCCCCGGTGTCGTTCGTTCCGCTCATAGTTCGATGGTGATATCGTAGTTGTCGGCCACGGTCACGCTCGAATCCGGATCGGCGACGACCGTCGTCTGGTCGGCCTCGACGACGACAGGGCCCGCTATCGTCTGGCCCGCTTCGAGCCCGTCCCAGCTGTAGATGTCGGTCGTGACCGTTCCCTCTTCGGCGCCGAAGTAGACGTCGCGGCTGGTCGGTTCGTCGCTCCCGTCGTCGGGAACGGCGAGCTGTGCGGTCTCGGCGTCGCGGCCACCCTCGCTGAGTTCGAGCCGGTACGTGAGGACTTCGACGGGGAACTCGAGCGTTTCGCGGTTGAACGTCTCCCGGTACGTCCGCTCGAAGGCCTCGCGAGCGACGTCGGGCGTCACCTCGTCGCTGTCGTACCCCTCGAGGGGGACCTTGATCTCGTGGCCCTGGTCGACGTGGCGCATGTCGAGGCTGAGCGACGCCTCGGTCTCGTCGGGGTCGATGCCGGCCCGCTCGAGAACGGCCGCCGCCTCCTCGCGGAGGGCGTCGAACTGTCGCCGGAAGTCGTCGGTAGACAGCGTCTCGAGGACGGCCTGGCTGGTCGAACTGGCCTCGTACATGCGCGGCGCTTCGGTGAGTCCGATCGAGGAGCCGACGCCCGCGCCGTACGGGCAGACGACCTCGTCGATGTCGAGTTTGCGGGCGACCCGGAACGCGTGCGAGGGCCCCGCACCGCCGAGCGCGGTCATCGAGAGCCCGCGCGTATCGAGCCCGCGGGAGGCGGCGTATCGCCGGAACGCCGTCGCCATGTTCTCGTTGACGACCTCGAACACCCGCCACGCCGCCTCCGTGACGGAGACGCCGAGCGGGTCGGCGAGGCGTTCCTCGAAGATCGAGCGGGTCTTCTCCGCGGCCAGGTCCATCCGTCCGCCGTAGAAGTTCTCCGGGTTGAGGTAGCCGAGCAGGAGCGACGCGTCCGTCACCGTCGGATCCTCACCGCCCCTGTTGTAACAGATCGGGCCGGGGTCGGATCCGGACGATTCCGGACCGACTTCGATGAGTCCGACGTCGTTCACGGCGGCGATCGAGCCGCCGCCGGCGCCGATCTCGGTCAGGTCGATCAGCGGCGAGACGAGGTCGTAGCCGCTGCCTTCTTTGAACCGGTGGACGCGAGCGACGTCGGCCTCGTATTTCATCCGCACGTCGCCGTCTTCGACGATCGAGCCCTTCGCAGTGGTGCCGCCCATGTCGAACGAGAACACGTCGTCGTTGCCGTGGTTCTCGCCGAAGATGCGCGAGGCGAGGACGCCCGCCGCCGGCCCGGACTCGACGAGCCGAATCGGCTCCGCCTTCGCCGTTCGAACGTCGACGATACCGCCCGACGAGGTCATCATGTAGACCTCGCCCGCGAACCCCTCCGATTCCAGCTCCGAGCGGAGGAACTCGAGGTAGTCCGCCACGACGGGCGCGACGTAGGCGTTGATGACGGTGGTCGACGTCCGCTCGTACTCCCTGATGACCGGGACGACCGCCGAGGACAGCGAGACGTTCAGGTCGGGGTATTCCTCCGCGATGACGTCCGCCACGATCCGTTCGTGTTCGTCCGATTCGTAGGAGTGGAGCAGCGAGACGGCGACGGAGTCGACGTCGTGGTCCTCGACCAGCGTTCGGGTCCGCTCGCGGACTTCCTCGCGGTCGAGCGGTTCGACGACTTCCCCCGCGTCGTTCAGCCGCTCGTTCAGTTCGAGCCGGCGCTGGCGGGGGACCAGCGGATCGGGGTACTCCATCTCCCAGTCGAACATGTCGTACCGCGATCCGCGCCGCAACTCGAGCGTATCGCGGATCCCGTCGGTCGTCAACAGTCCCGTCGTCGCGCCGGTCCCTTCGATGAGCGTGTTCGAGACCAACGTCGTTCCGTGAATAACGGTGTCCAACTCTCCGAACGCGACGCCGTTCTCCTCGAGGATCCGGTGGGCACCGGTCAGCGCCCCCTCCGCTGGATTGGCCGGCGTCGTCGGCTCCTTGTCGACGGTGACGTCGCCGGACTCCCGATCGACCAGCGTGAAGTCCGTGAAGGTCCCGCCGATGTCCATGCCAAGCGTATACATGTACTGTTCGTCTCCGGTGTCCACAGCCGGTCCAATATATGTTGTGGTAACTGTTATCAATGGGCTACAGCGGCGAGGGCTGTACGGGACGAGGAGTACCGGCGGAGCGGTCGCTTCGGAACGGGGCGGTTCTCCGAGGGGTCGAGTCTCGGTCTCTCAGAGACGGTCGTCCTCGATGATGGCGAGCAGGTCCTCGATCAGCCCCGGGACGGGGTACTGGAACCAGGCGTTGCGGACGTCGTCGCTCGAGCCGGTCTCGTACTGACTGGCACCCCAGCAGCAGATGGTGAGCATGACGAACGCCGAGAACGCCTGCCAGTAGCGGACGCGCTCGCGGTCGACGGTCCGTCCCGTCCGGCGCTCGTACTCGTCGTAGAACCACTCCCGCTCGAGCAGCGAACAGGCCAGTTCGGGCCGCTCGATCGGCTCGACGAGTTTTCCGGCGAAGTACCGCGTACTCGCGTAGCCGAGGTCGAACAGGGGATCGCCGACGCGGGCGAACTCCCAGTCGAGCAGCCCGGTGATCCGATCGCCGTCGATGAGGGCGTTGCCGATCCGGAAGTCGCCGTGGACCAGCGTCGTTTCGGGAACCGTCGGCGCGTTCGCGCGGAACCAGCGGATCGCCTCCTCGACCGCCGGCTCCCGCTTCAGTTCGGCGCTCCGGTACAGTTCCTCCCAGCGGTCGATCTCGCGAGTTACGACCTCGTCGGGCGGGACGTCTTCGATCCCCGGAATCGCCGCGCCGTCGATCGAATGGACGCCCGCGGCGGCGTCGACGAACCGGTTCGGAAGGCGTCGGTCGTCCGAGTCCCACGCGTCGTACAAGTCCTGCCGGTCGCGCGGATCCCACGTGATCGGCGGCTCCCCCTCGAGGTGATCCATGACGAAGAGGCCGCGTCCGAACGGCCCGCCGGTCTCGTCGAACCAGCGAACCCGCGGGACCGGAACGGGTGCGTCTTGCGCCGCCGCGACCGTCTCGTACTCCGTCCGAATGTCGTTGCCGGGCAGCGACTCGTCGTCGATGTCGTGCTGGAGTTCGTTCTCGGCTCGCAGGACGAGCCGTTCGGTCACCTCGTCGCCTCCCTCGCGATAGCGAGCCGTGAACGACACCGTGTCTCGAGACCATCCCTCGGTGTGGGCGACGACGTCGTCGACGGTCACGCCCCCGTCGCCGAGTGTCCCGGAGAGATACGTCGAGAGCGCGTCGGACGAAAAGTCCGTCATTCGTCGTCCTCCCGGCCGAGTAGTCGGAGCTGCTCGTCGACGCGCGTTCGGAGGAAGTCGTACAGCGGTCGCCGGGCAACCGCCGCAGCGTCCCCGTCTAACTCCGCGTCGATCGTCGTCAGGACGTCGTCCGCGACGGCCACCAGCGTCTCCTCGACGTCTCTCGTCGGTCCGTCTGCGGTCTCGAGGTCGCTCCGAGCGTCGTCGACCGCAGTTCGCACTGCCGACGAGCCGACGTCGTGTCGATCGAGTGCCGACTCGAGTTCGGTCAGGCTCTCGCGGAGGGTTCGGCGCTGTACTCGAACGGCGGCCTCCCGCCCACCGACGTCGCCGGCCAAGAACTGGAGCGTCGACGCCATCGAGCCGACCTGTGCGTGGACGAACTCGTCGTCGGTGACGGCGGGTCGGACTTCCTCGCGGGTGAACGCCGCGAACCGGTCCAGTATCAGCTCCGGATCGAGGTATGGCATACCTTGGTATAGTACGGTATCGTTACAAAAAACTGCGGGTCACCCCTACCCGAGGTAGTCGAACAGGTGCCCGGCGACGTTGCGCTTCTGGATCTCCTCCGATCCCTCGGTGATACGGTAGCGCCGGTGGTGACGGTAGACGTGTTCGAACGGCTTGTGGCGCGTGTACCCCTGTCCGCCGTGGACCTGCATCGCCCGGTCGGCGGCGTCACACGCCAGCAGGTTCGCGCGGTAGTTCGCCATCGAGACCTTGTCGCTGACACTCTGTTGACTGCCCTCGTCGAGTTGCCACGCCGTCTTGTACACCAGGTTTCGAACCAGCTCGGCCTCCGTGTGCAGGTCGGCGAGCGGGAACTGGATCCCCTGTCGCTTCGCGAGCGGTTCGTCCCAGGTGTGGCGGTCCTTCGCGAACTCGACCGCCTCGTCGATACAGTACTGGGCGGCCCCGACGCTCGAGGCGGCCTGCCTGATGCGGCCCTCGTGGACGAAGTACGACGCCTGCTGGAGCCCTTTCCCTTCCTCGCCGAGGATCGCGTCGTCGGGAACGCGAACGTCGTCGAGGGTCACCTCGGCGTGGTCGGTCGGCATGTTGAACGTCCAGTGGAAGTACTCGACGTCGACCCCGTCCGCGTCCGTCGGCACCCAGAACGCGGTGATCCCTTCGTGGTCGCCGTCCTCGCCGTCGGTCCGAGCGAAGATGACGTCGTAGTCGGCGGTGTGCATCCCGCTGTTCCAGCGCTTGGCGCCGTTGATCACCCACTCGTCGCCCGCTTTCTCGGCCGTGGTGTCCATGTGCGTCGCGTCGCTGCCGTGTTCGGGTTCGGACAGGCCGAACGCGGCGGTGGTCTCGCCCTCGATGAGGTCCTCGAGGTGGCGCTCTTTTCGCTCTTCGCTCCCGAACTCGAGTACCAACTCGGCGACGTTGAAGTTGCCGACGACGGCGGCCTCCTGCTGCAAGACGTTGTGCAGGCCGACGCCCTTGCTGGCGAGGTGTTCCCGAATCACCGCCATTCCGAGGTTGCTCCCGTCCCGGCCGCCGTACTCCTCGGGAAGCATGTACCGGTAGAACCCGGCTTCGTCGGCGCGTCGGCGCATCTCCTCGAGCAACGCCTCCCACTCGGCCGTCGGCGTACCGTCCTCCCAGTTCGTCCGCGCGTCCTCGCGTCGATGATCGAAGAACCGGTCGTGTTCCCGCTGGAGGGGTTCGATCTCCGCTTCGATGAACGCGTCGAGTTCGTCGAGCAACTGCTGGAGCGGCTCCGGGATCCCGAAATCCATACATAGTGACATTCGGAGCTGATACATTAGCGTTCGGGTGGGACAGCGGTCCCGTTCGGTCGCCCGCGAACCGGTCGACGGACGCGTTCGGACTCGACGGCGTCCCCCCGAGGCGAACCGTTAATATCCGGGACGGTGACCACGGACCATGTCCGGACTCGTTCGGTCGAGAGACGAGATCGAAGCGATTCAAGAACGGATGGCGGAGAACCGATTCTACGACGCGAAGCAGGTGGCGATCAGGTTTCGCACTCGCGAGTCGACTGTCGAGCGGATTCTCCCGCCCGGTCTGGAACCGATCGAGGACCCGGTGATGCGAGCCGACGTCGTCGACGTCGGACGCAGTAACTGCGTCGGCTCGTTCCGCGGCGGCGGCGTCTACGTCCGTGCGCAGCACGACGGCCACGTCGGAGAGTACTGCGTAACCATGCCGATGTCGACGGAGGAAGCGATCGCGTGGGGCCGAGAGCTGTTCGGCGAACCGAAGACGAAAGCTACCATCTCGCTCGAGCGCACCGGCGACGAGGTGCGCGGGCGAGTGAGCCGTCGAGGCGAGTCGCTCATCGAGATCGACGCGACTATCGACGCGAAACGGGAACCCGAACCGACGTCGCAGACGGTCTATCACTACAAGGCACTTCCCGACGCGACCGGGCGGGGGTTCCAGTTCGACCCGACGCTGGTGCGGGTCACGTTGGACAGCGATCTCGCCGCGTACGAGTCCGGTACCGGATCGCTTTCGCTGGGCGAGGGCCCGAACGGCCCGCTCAGTGACCTCGAAATAGCGGAAGTCCTCGGCGCGTCGTACACCGAAGCGGACTTGCGCACGACACAGGAGAACGTGACCACCGTCGACCCCGAATCGTTCCTCCCGTACGCCTTCGGGGCCGGACGCAGCAACGACTGGCTCGAGTTGGACAATCTGTCCGACTGAGCCCACAGTGTTGGCCGCTGTCCGGGTCGTCTGCGGTGGCTCCGTCCTTGTCCGGCGATTCCACTGTCCTGACTGCGCTGTGTTGATCGACCACGAGATCGCTCGAACCGAGGATCCGATCCTCCACGATCTGGAGACCGATCTCGAAGCGCTCCGAGCGCGAACGCACCGGCGAGGACACCTCGCCGATCCACCGCACCGAGCCATAACTTTTTGAGTTATGTTATCATCAAACACTATATGGACGGACTCACAGTCGGCTACCTCGCGGAACGGAACGCGCGTACGCAGCCGGACGGCGACGCCGTCGTTCAACGAGCGGACGGTGAGCGAACCGAGGCGGAGACCTTCGAGGAACTCAACCGCAGGGTAGATCAACTGGCGAACGCGCTCGCGGAACGGGGTATCGAAGCGGGAGCGACGGTCGCGACGTACACGGGGAACCGAATCGAGACGATCGAGAGCTATCTCGCGACGATGAAGCTCGGTGCCTTGCCGGTACCGATCAATCATCGGTTCAAAGCCGGCGAGGTGAACTACGTTCTCGAGGACAGCGACGCGGCGCTGTGTATCTTCGACGAGGCCGGCCGCGAGACGATCGCCGGCGTCCACGACGAGTTCGATTCGCCGGTCGAGGAGTACCTGCACGTCGGTGAGTCGACACCGGCGTTCGCGACCGACTACGAGACGGTACGGGACGACGCGTCGGCCGATCCCGTCGACGTCGTCCCCGCCAGGGCCGACGAGGCGGCCATCATGTACACGAGCGGGACGACCGGCAAGCCGAAGGGCTGTGTCCTCACGCACGATAACGTCGTTCAGGCAGCGGAGAACTCCCTCTACGAGGTGAACCTCTCCCGCGACGCCCGGTTCATGGTGGTGACGCCGCTGTTCCACATCGCCGCGTTCGGGTTGTTCATGATGTCGTTCTACGTCGGCGGGACGACGATTCTGGTCGACGACTTCGAACCGGCGTCGGTCCTCTCGGTCCTCGAGGACGAGTCCGTGACGGCGACGTTCATGGTCCCGATGATGAGCCGTGCGGTGCTGTCGGCCGACCCCGAGTCCTACGACCTCTCGTCGTTCGAACACTACATGACCGGCGCGGCGCCCTCGGAGCGCTCTCTCAAGGAGGCGATCATCGAGACCTTCGACTGTAACCTCTACGACGTCTTCGGTCAGACCGAACTCTCGCCGTCGACGACGATGCTGCGCCCGGAGAACGCGCTCGAGAAGCCCGACAGCGTGGGGCGACCGATCATCAACGTCGAAGTCAAGGTCGTCGACGAGGCCGGCAACGAGGTCGAGACCGGCGAGGCGGGACGGATCGCCTACCGCGGTCCGACGGTGTTCAAAGAGTACTACGGCATGCCGGAGCAGACGACCGAGGTGTTCGACGACGATTGGTTCGTCTCCGACGATCTCGTCCGGATGGACGAGGACGGCTTCGTCTACTTCGTCGGCCGGGCCGACGACATGATCATCACCGGCGGCGAGAACGTCCATCCCGCGGAGATCGAGGAGGTACTCCACGACCTCGAGGGGGTAGACGAGGTCGCGGTCGTCGGCGTCCCCGACGACCAGTGGGGCGAACGGGTGAAAGCCGTCGTCGTTCCCGAAGACGGAGCCGCGCTGTCCGAGGACGACGTCGTCGACCACGTCGGGGCGAACCTGGCCGGATTCAAGAAGCCCCGCGAGGTCGAGTTCAGAGACGAGCTACCGCGGAATCCCACCGGCAAGGTGCTGAAGAACGAACTCGCCTGACCCCCGCTCGCGGACCGCCGATCAGGGCTCCACGACGAGCTTCCCGACTGCGTTGCGATCCGCCATGTCGGCGAACGCCCGATCGGCTTCCGCGAGCGAGTATCGCTCGTGGACGACCGGCTCGAGGGTTCCGTTTTCGACGAGTTCGACGCCGCGACCGATCACGTCCACGCAGTCTGGGAGTGTGATAAACCGGTGATCGCGGCGGTCGACGGCTACTGTCTCGCCGGCGGAAGCGATCTGGCGATGGCGTCCGACCTCGTGATCGCGACCGAGGAATCGTCGTTCGGCTACCCGGGATTGCGGATGGCCGGGGTCCCGCCGACGCTGGTCTACCCCTTCGTCACGAACCTCCACGAGGCGACGGAACTGCTGCTCTCCGGCAAGGTTGTCGACGCGCAGCGAGCGGCGGAGTTGGGAATGGTCAATCGCGTCGTTCCGCGGAACCGACTCACGGAGACGGTCTTCGCGGAGGTCGAGGAGATCCGGAAGATGCCGGGCGCGAACGTCGACGACGTTCGCGTCGGCGATCGGATCACGTTGAATATGGTCACTGCCTGCCACGACTGCCGCTACTGTGCGGACGGCAAGTACCACCTCTGCGAGCAGGGGGACGGCGGCGTCGTCGCCAGCCGGGGATTCGCGGATCGGATCGTTGTCCCGTCTTCGATGGCGGTTCCCGTTCCGGACGAGGTGTCGCTTCGCCACGCTGCGCTCGCGGAACCCCTCGGCGTCTCGCTTCGAGGCGTTCGCCGATCGGGCCTTGAGCCGACCGATCGCGTCGCGGTGTTCGGCGCCGGTCCGATCGGTCTCGGCGTCGTCGCCGGCGCTGCCGCGGCCGGTGCCCGTGAGATCTACGTCAGCGAACCGCGAGCGGCCCGTCGAGAGGCCGCGGCGGCGCTCGGAGCCGACGTCGTCATCGACCCGACTGCCGTCGACGCCGTCGAGGAGATTCAACGGGACACTGACCGCGTGGACGTCTCGTTCGAGTGTGCCGGAACGGCCGCGACGCTCACGGACGCGCTCCGGAGTACCGCGTACGGGGAACGGGTCGTCGTCCTCAGCGTTTTCGAGGAGGAGGTCCCGATCCACCCCAACGACGTCATGCAGGCGGAGCGGGAACTCGTCGGCTCGTTCGGGTTCCAGGGCGGCCCGCTCGCCTCGCGGTCGGAGTTCGCGACCGCGCTGGACTACGTGGCCGACGGGCGCATCGATCCCGAACCGATGATCTCCGGAACCGTTTCGCTCGAGGAGACCGAATCGGCGTTCGAGCAGCTTCGCGATCCCGACAGCGATCGTATCAAAGTACTCGTCGAGCCCTGATGCGAGTCGCGGTCGCGCCGTCGGTCACCGGTTCAGCGTGTGTATCGCCCGTCCGAGCGCGTTCTCGCAGGCCTCCATGACCGCCTCCGAGAGCGTCGGGTGCATGTGGACGGTGCCGGCGACGTCCTCGAGCGTCAGTCCCGTCTCGACCGCCAGTCCGAGTTCGCCGATCAACTCGGACGCCTCCGGACCCGCGATCTGTGCGCCGAGGAGTCGGCCGCCGTCCTCTCCGGCGACGACGCGGACGAACCCGTCCGTCTCCGACAGCGTGAGCGCTCGGCCGCTGGCGTCGAACGAGAACTCACCGACGACCGGTGAGTGGCCGGCGTCGCGCGCTTCCGCTTCCGTCAGTCCGACGGTCGCGATTTCCGGATCCACGAACACCGCCGTCGGGATCGCGGCGTCGCGAAGCGCGGCGTCGCCGCCCGACGCGACCTCCGCGGCGACGAGTCCTTCGGCGATCGCCTCGTGTGCGAGCATCGGTTCGCCGGCCACGTCACCGACCGCGAAGACGTGATCGCGACTCGTCCGCATCCGATCGTCGGTCTCGAGGAACCCGCCATCGGTCGGCGCCACGCCGACCGACTCGAGGTCGAGCGTATCGGAGACTGGCTCCCGACCGATCGCGACGAGGAACTTCTCGGCGGTCATTTCGAGACTGTTCCCGTTCGTCCCGTCAGTCGAGAGGGTGACGGTCCCGTCGTCCGCTCGAGTCCAGTCGGCCGCGACCTGACCGAACCGGAAGTCGACGCCCACCGACTCGGCCCGCTCCTTGACGGGCCGAGTGAGATCCGATTCGTACCCCGGTAACACGTCGTCTTCCATCTCGATGACCGTCA
The DNA here is from genome assembly GCF_001953745.1 of Natrinema saccharevitans. Lineage (NCBI taxonomy): Archaea > Methanobacteriati > Methanobacteriota > Halobacteria > Halobacteriales > Natrialbaceae > Natrinema > Natrinema saccharevitans. The sequence goes on along the minus strand of NZ_LWLN01000002.1, from coordinate 6,084 downwards.
CGTCCGTCCCGAGCTTCGCGAACACCGTCGCGAGTTCCGTCCCGATGTAGCCCGCCCCGACGACGACCAGCGAACGCGGCGCCGTCTCGAGCGCCAGCGCCTGCCGGGAGTTCAGAATCGGATCGGCGTCGAACGGGAATTCCGGGAGTTCCATCGGTCGACTCCCGGTCGCGACGATCGCGTTTTCGAACTCGAGTTCGGTGGGGGACCCGTCCCCCGAGGTGATTTCGGCGGTGTGGTCGCCCATAAAACGCGCCGTTCCCTCTCGCAGGGTAACGCCGTTCGCCTTACAGAGCGTTTCGACGCCGCCCGTGAGCTGGTCGACGACCTCGTTTTTCCAGCTGATCATCTCGCCGACCTCGACGAACGGCTCGGCGTAGATCCCCATCCGAGAGGCCGACTCGAATTCGGTGACGAGGTTCGATGCGGTCAGCAGCGCCTTCGAGGGGATACAGCCGTTGTTGAGACAGGTCCCGCCGATCCCGTCGCGGTCGACGAGCGTGACGTGGCAGTCGCGTTGAGCGGCGCGAATCGCAGCGCTGTAGCCGCCCGGTCCACCGCCTATCACGAGAACGTCAGTCGCTACCATACGCGGGAATCGTTCGAATCGCTTATAGTGGTTTGTGATCGCCGGGTTCGAAGGGCCGCTTCGCTGTCGCCTATTCGGGCCGACGTCGTTCTCCGTCTGACCGGCTCTCGCCAAATAAACTCTTTTGAGTATTACTTTCCGTTGATTTTGGTACTCGAATTGACACTCCCGAATATAACGACCTTAGTCCGTTATTTCATTCGGTCGAGAAGGGCGATTCCGATCAAAACCCAACTATCGTCGTTGGACACCGAAAGTAACCGAACTCGAAACGCGACGACGGAGACGACGGAACCCGGGACGGGTTCCGGACACGGTGGTCCGACTCGTCGATTAGAAGGCACTGTCTATAGTAGCCACTGAAACGATTTACACACTGATCGTGACGACATCGCGCGATCAGGTGTGCAATGACTTCCAGTGGCTACTATAGTTTAGCACCTCTGTTGGCGTCTGTCCGTTGAGTGGCTGGTGCGGTCGCTGCGTGTTATAGTAGTGTACAAACTGTTCAAGTAACTCTCTGACGGCCGCCCGACTGCCCACCCATGAATTATCGAAGCGGTCAACCCGCATTTTGAGGGTATGAAACCACTTTTCGATCTGGTTTCGAGCAACGTAGTCGAGGTGACCGTTTAATCCGAAACGAGAGACGGCAGTCAGATAGCCAGCACCATCGACGAGAACGCAGCCTCGGAGAGATCGTGTTTCCCGGCGAGTCCATGCAGAAACGCAGCAGTTGGATCGGTGCCTGCCGTCCGAAGAGTGCGAGATCAAGAAGGAGTTTCGTGCCAGGTCTATTGCAGTATCCGTCCAGATCGATCACCGTTAATACTGACAGCGGTTTCGTCAACCGCGACCCGCGACGGCGAAGCGGTCGGCGGGTCTGTCATGCTATCATCCAGCCAATATATTTACTGCTAGATCGCTTAATGAGAACGTTCGATACCGAGTGAACGAAGAATTGCTTGTGTCTATCGAAGTGAACAACCGGTCGCGTGGAGTCGGACGGCGAACGCTCTGATGGGCGTCGCCGTTCGCTCACGCTCCCGATATTCATCAAATTCCGCCGCGTAGCACTCGCTGAGCAGGTCTGCAAGCATAGTCCAAACTCACTCTACGATCTGCTCGTTCCTCAAACTGCGCTAAGTAGACGGTGCCTGAATCGGCGAAATGAACCCGACGTAATCCGTCGCTCTACACGACGTCTTTCGCGTGCAACTCGTCTATCTGCTCGCTGGTGTACCCGATCGCCTCGAGGATGTCGTTCGTGTGTTCGCCGAGGTCCGGCATCCGATCGGTTGTCGTCTCGAGGTCGCCGAACGAGATCGGGTTGTCGACGTACGGGACGGGACCGTCGTCGGTTTCGAGTTCTTTCACGAGGTCGAGGTGTTCCGTCTGGGGGTGATCGAGTACGTCGTCGAGTTCGTTGACGTCGCCCCACGGAATGCTGCTTTCGGAGAGGAGATCGGCCCAGTGATCACGGGGCTCGCTTTCGATGACCGATTCGATCGTGGACTCGAGTACGTCCCTGTTGTCGATCCTGTCCTCGTTCGTCTCGAAGCGGTCATCCGTGAGGAGGGCGGGACGGTCGATGATATCGACGCAGAACTCCTTCCAGTGGGCCTCGCTGAGGATTGCGAAATTGACGTACTGGTCGTCGGCCGTTTCGTACGGGCCGTACGGTGTGATCAGGTGATGACGCGTCCCCATTCGCTCGGGGAGTTCGTCGTTGTGCCAGTACTTGTGTGGGAAATAGCCCATCCAGGAGAGCATGCCCCCGAACATCGTGACGTCGATTTCGTCGCCGTTGCCCGTCCGTTCGCGATGGAACAGCGAAAGCAGCGTGGCGATCGTCCCGTAGGTCGCGGCGTTGATATCGCAGATACTGATCGGGATTTTCGCCGGTTCGTCGGGCGACCCGTTCAGGAGAATCGCGCCGGATTCGCCCTGCATGACGAGATCGTACGCTTTTCTGTCGCTGTACGGGCCGGTTCGACCGTATCCGGAGATGTTCAGATAGATCACATTCTCGTTGATCTCCGAGACGGAGTCGTAATCGACCCCGAGCCGCTCGACGACGCCCGGCGCGTAGTTTTGGACGACGATGTCCGCTTCGGCGGCGAGTTCGGAGAATATCTTCGATCCGTCGTCGGACTTGAGATCCAACTCGATGCTGAGCTTGTTTCGGTCGACCCAGACGTGGGCCGACGAGTCCCCGTAGACGGCCGAGTCCCAGTGTCGGTTGACGTCGCCGACGTCGGGACGTTCGACCTTGATCACTTCGGCGCCGAAATCGCCGAGCATCCGGGTACACAGCGGCGCACTCACGCCGCTCTCGAGGCTGAGAACGGTGATATCATCTAACGCGAGCATCGGTGCCCCCGTTTCGGTGGTCGCTTTTGGCCGGACGGCGTAGCGTCCGTGCGGGTACCCACGGTCTGAGCGACCGTCGACGGTTTCGCACGAAGGAACGAAGGTCCCGCTCGAACGGGGTAGCGAGTCCGCTTGCTACAATCGAACATACTGATGCGATTTCACTCGTCGACACACATATTCTTGTCGGATACGGCGGTCCCGCTCTCGACCCGACATTGGACCACGATACGTCCCGCCGGATTCCGGTTCGAACGGTACATTTTTGAGCGTCGTTTGAGATTTCACGGGTATGGTGGTAGGTATCAACGATATCGAGACCGTCGCAGTGATCGGTAGCGGACAGATGGGTCGCGGCATCGGTGCCGTGGCCGCGCTGGCCGGCTACGAGGCGTACATCAACGATATCGACGAATCACAACTCGAGGAAGCGAGAGAACAGATCGAGTGGTCGTACGAGAAGTCCGTCGAGAACGGGGCCGCGGCCGAGTCGGAGATCGACGACGCGCTCGAGCGCCTCTCCTTTACGACCGACCTCGAGGAGGCGGTCGGCGACGCGGAGTTCGTCACCGAGGCGGCGGTCGAGCAGCAATCGGTCAAGGAGGACGTCTTCGAGAACCTCGACGAGACGGCTCCCGAGGACGCAATCCTCGCGACGAACACGTCCGGGCTCAACATTACCAGGCTCGCCGAGACGACGGACCGCCCCGAGCAGGTCGTCGGGACCCACTGGTTCAACCCGCCGATGCTGATGGAACTGGTCGAAGTGATCATGACCGAACACACGCCCGACGGCGTGGCCGACACCGCCGAGGCGCTCGTCGACTCGTTCGATAAGACGCCGATTCGGTGCAAGATCGATATCCCCTCGTTCATCGTCAACCGGCTGATGCGCCCGTACGGCGAGGGGCCGGCCTGGATGGTCTATCGAGGCGAACACTCGATCGAGGAGATCGACTCCGCGATGAAGTACGCGGAGGGATTCCCCATGGGGCCGTTCGAACTCGCCGACTATACGGGCGGCATCCAGCTCCGGGTCGAGGGCGAACAGGACCACCTCGAGGACGATCGGCCGATGTCCTACGACACGGAGGTCTGCCCGATCCTCCATCAGCTCTACGACAAGGGGCGATACGGTCGAAAGGCCGACGCCGGCTACTACGACTACGACGAACGCGACGAGCCGCAGATCGCCGTCGATGCGGGCCAGGGCTTCGACACGCTGCTCGTCTGGGCACCGATCATCAACGAAGCCGCCAAAATGGTCGAAAACGACGTCGCCAGCGTCGAGGACGTCGACACCGGTGCCCGCCTCGGCGGGAATTGGCCGATCGGCCCGCTCGAGAAGGCAGACGAAGTTGGCACCGACGTCGTCCTCGAGAAGCTAACCGAAGTCGCCAGCCGCCACGGGGACACGAACAAACTCGCCGAGACGCTGCCGTGTGACCTGCTCGTCGAGAAGGCGAAGAACGACGAGACGTTCTACTGACCGCTTGCGATCGCGATCGAGGACCGTCGGTTGGTTTCCCGTTTTCTGCCGTGATCGCGGGAGTTCTCGGTGAGCGTGCCGTCTCCGTCCCTACATGAGGTCGCCGGATACAACTACACTGCCTACCGACAGTAACTCGTCTCCACTTCCCGTACTGGAGGGCGTAGTATGATACTTTGTTCCGTATATAGAAACCGCCTTATCTCGCCGATACTCTCACTACGTTCGGCTGCTAGCGCACGGCGGTGGATTCACGCATGAATATCTTCGTTCCGTTCGTCCGAACTGGACACTGGGGCAAAGACCCAGCGCGTGCGAGACGACCCAGTTTTTACAACCATATAGATGTAAATACTCCTCGATACTCTCCTCGTCATCGATCGTAGATTCGATAAATGCCGGATTTAACGCCAGCTGAGTCGATGAAAAGGCGAATTCCGAAATGCGGAACGTATCGACACTCGATACGCCGCTACAGAACGACGCATGAATACGTTCTATAGTAGCCACTGAAACGATTTGCACACCGGTCGCATAGCCGTTATACGATCGGCTGTGCGTTGACTTTCGGTGGCTACCCTCGTCCGCGGCCGAGTCGCCGTCAGTTCAGCAGCGACGGCGCACCGCCGCGTTTGAGCCACCGGGCGATCGTATTCTTCTGTACCTCGTCGGTCCCGCCGGCGAACCGCCAGCCGCGCTGGAGTCGGTACAGGTACTCGAGCGGGTGCCCCTGCTGGTAGCCGTTCGCCCCGCAGATCTGGAGCGCTTCGCTGATGACTGTCTCGGCGGTCTGTCCCGAAAAGAGGTTGGCCGCGCCGGTCTGTAGGGGATCGGGCACGCGGCCCCGTGCCACTGCGTCCTCGGCTGCCCGGTACGTGAGCGCGCGAGACGCCTCGAGGTGTGTCACCATCTCGGACAACTTCCACTCGAGGCCCTGGAACTCGGCAATCGGCTGCCCGAACTGTTCGCGATCCTGAGCGTACTCGAGCGCGTGTTCGAGCGCGGCCAGCGCCCACGTGTTCGAGATCGACGCGACGGCGAGTCGCTCCCAGTTGAGGGCCTTCAGCTGTTCTTTGAAGGCGTCTTCGCCGCGGGTGAGGACGTTTTCGGGCGGAATCACGACGTCTTCCATGTAGTAGTGGGTCTGTTCGTGGCCGGCCATGTTCGTGTAGTGGTTGCTCACTTCGACGCCGGGGTCGTCGAAGTCGACGATGACGGTGCCGAGTCCGTCGGGGAACTTCACCCACGTCACGCCCCGCCGACGCCTCGTCGAAGCGTGAGACCCACGTCTTCTCGCCGTTGAGAACGAGGTCGCCGTCGCGTTCCTCGATCGTCGTGTTCATCGAGTGAACGTCGGAGCCGGCCTCCGGTTCGGAGATACAGATCGCGATGAAGTCATTCCCCTCGGTCAGCGGCGGGAGATACGCCGCCTTCGCTTCGGGCGTTCCGAACATATCGATCGCGCGCGGAGCGACCATATGCAGCGAGTTCAGGAACGACGCCGTGTCCGGGCAGACCCGACCGACCGCTCGTTGAGGAGCATCGCTTCGAACTCGGACATCCCCGCGCCGCCGTACTCTTCGTCGAAGTTGATCCCGAGGAACCCGTGTTCCGCCAGCGTTTCGAGGTTCTC